>JBKPAZ010000044.1:0-6953 GCA_046726655.1 Chloroflexota bacterium | reverse complement strand
AGGTCGCCAAATTGTAGAGGATCGGGGCCGTATGCTAGCCGCAATGGTTTGATAGAAGAGGATATTTTTGCTGGCTGCTCATCTGAATTATGAGCGAACATGGTGTTACCTCCTTTTGCTTGTAACTCAAGAATAACATCTGAGATCAAGAGGGTAAAGATCACCTTGTTTGCTCTATTGGTGCGGTGGTATACTACTTTTTGGGCTAACTCCATGTAACATGTTCGCGTATTTTAATGTATTGTTGATTAGTTTGTCCTGATCAGTGATCAGTATTTGCAAGTTTAAGGAGGATTTGAATCGATGGCAAAAGCAGAGAGACGAGCCGAAGTTGAGTGGCAAGGCAGCTTGATTCAGGGTAGTGGAAGAGTGGTCAGCGTTGGTAGCGGTGCGATTGGGAATCTGCCAATTACCTGGGCATCGCGCACGGAGCGTTCAGATGGTAAGACCAGTCCGGAAGAACTACTAGCTGCCGCGCACGCTTCATGTTTTGCTATGGCTCTCTCACATGGACTGGCACAGGCTGGTACAACGGCAGAGAGGTTACATGTTAACGCGACCTGCACGTTTGAGCAAGTTGAAGGTGGATTTAAGGTATCAACCATGGTACTTGATGTAAGTGGTAAAGTTCCAGGATTAGATCAGGCTGGATTTGAAAAAGCGGCCCAGGCGGCTGGTCAGGGCTGTCCTATTTCTAATGCGCTGCGCAACAATGTGGCGATTAGTGTCAATGCTCAACTGGAGAGCTAGCAAATATAGGGTGATAACATTTGAAACAAAGGCGGCCGTAACAGGTCGCCTTTGCGTTCTATAGAATAGTTTGTCAAAGTATACGAATGAACTGCTTTCAAGAAGCTTTCGTCTAGTGTACTAGGGATCGCAAATATATTGCTCTGGAGAGCCACATCTTGTTGTCAATCGAAACCTCCATGAGAGAAAATTCAGGAGCATTGTTATGTCAGAATATCTGGACCTCTATGACTATCGTTGCCGTGTAGCAGACATGTATCGTAAACGTATGCGAGCTATGCTTGCCGGAGAAAATGCTGATACAGTGTTACAGCGTTTTCGCGTGGCCAGGGATGAACTTTTCGCAAAGCATCCGCAATCTGCTTTGGATGAAGAGCAGAAGCGGAGTTTCCAGGGGCTGCGCTATTTCCCATACAACCCGGCGATGTGTGTAGTGGCTGACATTGATACCAACGTCGAGCCGGTACAATTGACTGTTGCCATGAATGCGGAAGAATCGATGACTATGACAACGGCCGGTCGACTGCGTTTCGCAATTGAGGGCGAGGTAGTAGCGCTCTCGCTCTACTGGTTGAATATTTATGGAGGCGGCCTCTTTCTGCCTTTCCGTGATACAACCAGTCCTGCTGAGAGCTACGGAGGTGGACGCTATCTTTTTGATACGATTAAAGGAAGTGATTTCCTGCCAGCCCCAGGCGCATTGGGAAACGAACGTATTTTGCTTGACTTCAATTACGCTTATAACCCATCGTGCGCGTATAATGATAGATGGGTTTGCCCGCTGGCTCCGGCTGAGAATCGCCTGAAAGTACCAATACGTGCCGGAGAAATGAAGTTTAAAGAGTAAGAGGAGATGGCCTCAATTCAATCGGTTGAAATTGCATTATTGCGCTCTGGCAGTCGATGTGATCCACTCTTTCAGCACAGTGATCAATTCTTCAGGCTCTTCCATGAATACCATGTGCCCGGAGTTCTCAAAGATGTGTAGTTGGGCATGGGGAAGTTTTTCTGCCATTTCCACCGCGCCAGCCAGTGGTGTCACCCAATCATAGCGGCCCTGTAATATCAATGCCGGCGTGTGAATCGTCGCTAGATGGGGGCGCAGATCATATTCTTTACTCAGTGTACCCATCATATACGTAGCAATGTCCATGTTCACCAGCGGGTTGTTGTACAGTTCGTGGACGTATTCAGGTTTGAAACCCTGGTGCCAGTAGAGAGGCATAATCTCCTGTTCGAAGCGCTTTAATTCCGCTTCTGTAGCCTGTCCAGTTGATTCGCGATAGGCGATTTCGCGTAGTTCTCTGCCGTGTTCACCGCCCACCAACTGCTCGAGCGCATCAAGGTCATAGCCACCAGTCCAAGCGGGAGAAGTGTCAAAGAGCACGATGCCGGAGGCGAAATCAGGATGACGCTGGGCAATGCTGAGCGCTACAAAACCGCCAAATGACTGACCAAGGACGATAGGCCGCTCGACAGCGAGCGCTTTGCAAAGTAGAACAATGTCGTCGGCCATAATACCAAGCTGATAATATTCATGTGAATGGCGTTGTGAGCGGCCGCAGCCGCGCTGATCGACATACACCAACTGAGCGACTTTGCTGACAGGATCGAGCCAGGGGCGCAAATAGGTGTGATCAAAGCCGGGACCCCCATGCAGTATAATCATTGTTGGCTTCTGGCGAAAATCTGAGGCCGCGTCCAATCGACTACCGAGCACATCAAAAAAGAGTTCTGTACCATTCACCTGGAATTTCATATAGTCATATCCTATGTTAACTTTGATTTATCTTGCGCATCCGTAGGAGGTTGAGCATGGTTTTGCTCATCTTTTAGTATTATATCTCAAGGATATTCTGACGCCCACCGTTTTTGGTTTGCCTTATGGAGACTACTTCGAGATGGCGGTAGATGACCGGGGAAGCACGCAGATTGCCTGGGGGGAAGCTGGGAGCTATGCAGGGCCTGGAAATATCTGGACATCAGCTTACATCATTGAAGCTTCACCCTTCTGCGGCGCAGAGGCCCCTGCCCTTCCAGGCATGGGGAGGAGGCGCAGGCGTTTCCGTTTGACGTTTTAGGACGTTTGTGCTATCCTGTGTGTGCTGCCTGAAGACACTCTGACCTCTGCCCAGCCATTGCTGGCAGACGGATGCATGCATCCTGAGAGAGAGACAGTTGGGGCATTGCCCGCCAGAGCTGGAATCTGGTTCCTGATGAGTGGAACAGAGATGTTCCCACGGCCAGGGTAAAACAGCGTCTAGAACAGAGCGTTCTGCTTCCGGCAAGTTCTGGTTGCAGACGGGTACCTTGTCATGGTGCCCAGAGTCGCAAGACTCGGATGTGTCGGTCGATGAAACCAAAGCGGAAAGGTCTCCTTTCTGAGTTGCGGCCGAGGCTTGACACAAGCCCCTGTATTCATACATGGGGTTTATGACAATGCTGCTACGAGAGGCGGGAGCGCAACTCCCGCTTTTTCGTTGATAACAATTTCGGCGTAGTCATCCAGGGGCGTAGGTTGCAGGTTAATGATAATTAAGGGGACGTCGTTTTCAAGCGCCAGGCGTGGTAGTGTTGCGGCTGGGGTAACTTTTAAAGAGGAGCCGACGACCAGGAACAGGTCACACGATAGCGCGAGTTCCCTGGCTCGTGTAAGTTCTGCATCTGGCACACGTTGGCCAAACAGGATGGTTGCGGCTTTGAGAAATCCTCCACAGTCGGGGCAGAGCGGGTCGATTTCGCCAGCGTCGATGCGCTGCTGAAGTTCTTTGATTGATGAGCGTTTGCCACAGAATACACAGGCAGCAGCCCGTGATGTGCCGTGTATTTCAATGATACGTTGTGCGTCGTTACCAGCGTCGTGGTGCAAACCATCGAAGTTCTGGGTAATGATGCCCTGCAAGCGTTGTTTGCGTTCCAGTTCTGCCAGCGCCAGGTGGGCAGTATTGGGTTGCGCGGCAGCTACTTGAGCTGAGAGGTTGCGGCGCGTTTGCCAGTATTGCTGGCGAGCTTCACGCTTGCTGATGAAGTCCTGGTAAGTGACCGGCGGCTGGTGTTGCCAGATGGAGCCGGGACTACGAAAATCGGGTATGCCTGATTCGGTGCTGATGCCTGCTCCAGTGAGCGCGACGATGCGTTGAGCTTGCTTCATGAGTTCGGCGGCGTCCTGGAGTTGTTGTTGCAGACTGAGCATATTTATCCTAAATAATCGGGTATATCACCAGGTGGTAAATGCCGAATAGAAGCATTCCCAGGGCTACTACCAAAATCACAGCTCTGATCGTATTCCATTTGAAATTCTCTGCGATAGCGGTGAGGAACAAAACCACGGCCAGGAAGACGGTGTTCAGCACGTAGGCATCGCCCTGCTCTTTGGCAGCCTGTCCCTCATCGAAAGTTTTAGATGCCTTAGCATCAAGCTGGTCGGCTGTATCTGACAGGCTGACCTTGTATTGTGGCATGAAGAGCGGGCCGGGAGGCGCATTCGGATTGTTGAACGGATCGAGTGCCAACCAGGCCTCGAATGTTGGCCGGAACTCAGGCCTAAAGCGATTTTCATATATGTTCGCCAGTTTGGTATTACCCTGGGTATAAGCATTGAGCCAATTGTTGACGATGATGACATCGTAAAGCCTGTACTGCCCTGCAAGTGTCGAGTCACGAGTTGATTCAACCCGCAGGGCGCTAGCTTGAGCATACTTGGTGGATTGCTCACCGGCCCACCGCGTTGCCTGATAGCCACTCCAGGCCGTTGCCACAGCCACCACACCCAGCATGATCGCTGTGATTACCTCGAACCAGCGCTCGGTGCGCTGCTGACTGGTCAAAGGTTGTTTTTGTTGCTCATTGGACGCAGGGGCAGGTCGCAGGTTAGAATCGTCTTGCTGTTCCTCTTTACTCTTGCTCATGCTTCAGTACATCACACAGCAGCTATATGTTCTGTCCAAAAATGATATACATTAGCGACTTACTTTCACATATTGATAGTAAAGCTCTTGACTACGATGTGCTAAGTGCTTTAACTATTGTACATGAGCTTCATGTATGAAAGCAAGAAATGGCAATTTAAATTAGTCGTTCAGATTATGGTTTTACGGAATGGTAAGTTGTACTGAGGTTATAGAGAAACTCATCTCGGCCAGACTAGAGCCAGCCACAGCAAGTGCTGGTTGCCCTCTCGTATATGGAGCGGTGCCTGAATTATCTGTAATCGGATGACTTTGGCCATTGATCGGGGAGTTATTGATGGTAAGGAAAAAATTATTGCCCTTAACGAGGACTTGGAGTTTGTTACTCGTGTTGGGGCCGTTATGAATAACAGCACTTTGTCCTTGCCATAATCTTGTGGGTGTGGTAGAGCCAGGAGTGTATTTCAGTACTTGATAGTTGCCTTGACCATCAATGACAAACGTATAGCAGGATACGTTATTTCCATCCTGTTTCAGTCGAAAAGCAAGCCCATAAAACACTGTTGGATCGGCCTGGTTACTTGAGATCTGAGCTGCCCAGGTGAAGTTATCTGGCAATGACCCGACGTTGGATGGATATGGGAAATACGTATTTGCTGGTGTTGCCTGGCTAATGTTGAGAGAGTAATTGTTTGGTTTAATGGTAGCAGTCAGCCCATTCAGATTCCCATTGGTCCAGCCGAGATGAATATCCTGGAAATTGTCTGTGAACGGAGTTGCAATTGTGGATGGGGTATTTTGGTTAGAGTTAAACCCCGGAATAACACCCTGTTTAACTAAAAGTAAACCTATTGATACAAGTACAATGAGCGCAATCACGATATACATTATTGGTACTCTGCCTGCCGAACGTGGCAAGGCTGGTCTTACCAGGCTTGCTCCACCAGGATTTGTGATACGAGGAGAAGAGCTGTACGGTGGTGTCATACCATAATTCGATGGTTGTGGTTGCGCGGCCGCATCGATATAAGCAGGGGATGACTGCGGCCCATAGTAAGAGGGTGGTGTAACTGCCGGACGAATTTGGGATGGCGAGGTCAAGTCCTGTCCATGTGTAGCAAGGCTATCAGGCAAAGAGGATGAAAGCTGATTTGTGACGTATTGGTTGGCGGTTGCCAGGGCCTGTGCCATGGCTTCAGCAGACTGGAAACGATCTTGTGGGGCTTTTGCCATGGCCTTTGCGGTGATCTGTTCCAGTATCTCCGGTACGTACGGGTTCACTTCGCGCACGGGTCTTGGAAGCGTGTAGACATGCTGGAAGAGTAGTCCCTGAATAGTGGTTGAGTGGAAAGGTACCTCTCCCGCTAGCGTCTGGTAGAGGACGACGCCCAGGGCGTAGACATCGGTGCGGGCATCGACAGGTTTGCCGTTGATCTGTTCGGGTGACATGTAGTCGGCGGTACCCACGATTTGATCAACGCTTGTAAGTGTTGGGTCGTTTTTTGGAACGTCTCCTGTCACATTTAGTAAGGTAGGCTCATGGCGGTTATCATACAGCTTGGCGATACCGAAGTCTGAGAGCAGGAGTTGATTGCGATCGGTGGCCGAAACGAGCATATTTTGTGGCTTGACGTCGCGGTGAACGATGCCGCGCAGGTGTGCATGGTGCAAGGCCCTGGCCATTTGCTGGCAATAGAGGATGGACTGGCGGGGGTCGAGAGCGTGTCCACCGCGCAACTGGTCGCGTAATGCCCCGCCGCCGACATATTGCATGACGAGGTAGGTGAGGTTGCCGATTTCGCCAAAGTCGTAGACCGCGACAATGTTGGGGTGCTGCAAACTGGCGATCAGTTGGGCCTCGCGCTCGAAGCGGGCCTTGAATCCCTCCTGGCCTGCGATCTGTGAGAGGATGACTTTGACGGCTACCTCGCGGCGCAGGCGTGCGTGGTAGCCTTTGTAAACGCGCGCCATGCCCCCTTCGCCCAATTTAGACTGGATGGTGTAGGCTCCTAACTGCTGTCCGATTAAGGGATCATTCTGCATGCCTTTTCCTCTTCTGTCATCCCACAATACAGTACCATTCTACATTAACAGCATTTCCTGGTCCTGTAAAGGTGAGAATGACCTTTGTCGGACAATCGCTTTGCGGTACGCTAATTTGCACGCGGATAATCTGCCCCGGCGAGAGAGTGCCGCTGGCTGGACTGAAGTTGACGCCGTTGAGTCCGCCGCTGGATGCAGACCAGTTTAAGCTCAGCGTGGTAGAGGTGTTGGTGCTGTCTCTTATACACATCT
>JBKPAZ010000043.1:0-3570 GCA_046726655.1 Chloroflexota bacterium | reverse complement strand
AAGGTATCGTGATTCTATATCCAAACTTGTTGGCTAATATGACAAACGTAATCGACTCTGATATGATTTGGGTATAGTTTGTAATGCCTAGCCTATTACAAGGAGAAGAGAAATTATGTCAACCTACGCCTACGAAGAGGTACTAGATCTAGCGCAACGCCTTACACCTGATGAACAACTTCGATTGTTAGAGGATTTGGTAGCAATCGTTCGTCGACGAGTTATGGTTCGACCTAAGCACCGCATTACTGAATTCAAAGGTTTAGGAAAAGAATTATGGCAGAGTATTGATGTGGAGAAGTATATAGATGAGGAGCGAAACTCATGGGATGGATAGACTCACTACGAGGAAGTGCTGTGGGTTTTGATACGATGCCTTTGATCTATTATATTGAGGAGAATCCTAACTACTCAAAGGTAGTTGACCCTTTTTTCGAGGCAATAGAACGTGGTGAATTCAAGGTTATTACATCCGTTGTCACTTTGCTTGAAGTGCTGGTCCATCCCCTCCGAAACGGGGACGCAATATTAGCTCAAAAGTATCGAGACCTTCTCTTTGATACAGAGGGTTTATCAACTATGGTATTCGACCAGGAAATTGCCGAAGAGGCAGCGCGGCTACGAGCATCTTTCAACATTCGGACACCAGATTCCATTCAAATGGCTACTGCTGTCTCTGAGGGAGCCTCGTTTTTTCTAACGAATGATACTCGCTTACCATCCTTGCCAAATCTAAAAACATTAGTGCTAGACGATCTGAAAAAGGGATCTGAGGGTTAACCATGTCATTCGACATTATCAAGGGTATGGCAACAACCCTTAAGAATATAGGTAAGAAACCAACCACCGTCTCCTATCCCGAAGAGGAGCGTGAGCTACCTGCGCGTTTTCGCGGGCGTCACGTGTTGCACCGTTACGAAAATGGCCTGGAACGCTGCGTCGGCTGCTATCTCTGCGCGGGAGCCTGCCCTGCTGATGCGATCTACATCGAGGCCGAAGAAAATACAGAGGAGTATCGGGTCTCACCGGGAGAGCGTTACGCCAAAGTCTTTGATGTGAACTTGCTACGTTGTATCTTCTGTGGCTATTGCCAGGCGGCCTGTCCCACAGGTGCGATTACCCTGGAACACGACTATAAACTGGCATCATACTATCCAGAAGATATGGTGTATCACAAAGAGCAATTGCTCGAACCAATGGGGCAGGCAACAATTGGCTCGAATACGGTATGGGCTGGCCCTGCTCCTCACGAGGCTGCGCAACCTGTACCCCAGGTAAGGCATGTGTTTGATGGATCACAGGCAAGCGCCGCCGCTGTCGGCCTGGGTGATCTTCCCACTGAAGAGCCAGTCTTGTTGATAGATGAGAAGCAAGATGAGGACAGGAGGAATTTCGAGCGAGGGAAAGACGGGGAGCATCTATGATTGACACAAATGTACTTTCATTCTTTGTGCTGGCAGTTGCCAGTACAGCATCTGCTTTAGGAGTAATAATTTTTAGGAATGCTGTATACAGCGCATTGAGCTTGATCCTTACTCTGCTGTTCCTGGCACTCTTTTATTTGCAATTGGGCGCGATGTTTATCGCCGTTGTGCAAATCCTCATTTACGCAGGTGCAATCATGGTCTTATTCCTCTTCGTGGTTACAATGCTGGCCTCGGAAGCGCGTGATACAGAGTCGCCAGACCGCATACCCTGGCAGCGCGGCATCGCCGCCACACTTGGCTTGATCCTTGTAGGCGTGTTGAGCTATCTGCTCTTCACCGGCGCAAACGTTGATGCTGGTGCAAAGGCAAGTGGAGCGAACAGCCTCTCTCATATAGTGACAACCCAGGGTGATACCCAGGCATTTGGTCTTGCGCTTTTCCATGGCTTCGCTTTCCCTTTCGAGTTAACCAGCTTGCTGATCGTCGTTGCTATTTTGGGTGCGATGGTATTAGGAAGAAGAGGGTAATATCTCTTATCCAGCTTGCCAACGACGCTGGCGCGTCTACTGCTACGCAGTCAGGCAAGCTGGAAGGAGTAATCTGGAGGAATGATATGTCAATACCCATGTCATGGTATCTCATAGTAAGTGCCATCATTTTCACAGTAGGTGTGACGGGAGTGCTTATTCGACGTAACCCATTGATTATTTTTATGTCGATTGAACTCATGTTAAATGCCGTTAATCTCTCGTTTATCGCTTTCTCTCACTACCTCGACTCGGTAGATGGACAGATGTTTGTCTTTCTCGTACTGACCGTGGCTGCAGCAGAGGTAGTCGTGGGCCTGGCTATCATCGTCTCTATCTTCCGCACCCGCCGCGACATCGATGTTGACGATATGAATGTACTTCGAGGCTAGTTGATTATGACAAATTTGACTGTTTGGGCGCTGCTGATGCCCCTATTCGGGTTCATCATCCTGGGCTTGATCGGGCGAACTCTACCGCGTAGAGGGATACTGGCGGTGGCATTGGGATCCTCCGGCCTGGCCTTTTTATTTGCCGCAATCAGTTTCTTCTCCATGCTGGGCACAACACCAGCATCAGCACGCTTCAGCGATCAAGTGTTTTACACGTGGATAAATTCTGGTGTGACAGCCGGCATTGCTCCACTCACCATTAATTTTGGATTGCTATTCGATCCACTTTCAGCAATCATGTTGATGGTGATTACAGGTGTCGGTTTCCTTATTCACATCTATTCGGTGGGATATATGGAAGACGATCCAGGTTTTTGGCGCTTCTTCTGTTACATGAACTTTTTTATTTTTGCGATGACATTGTTGGTCAGTGCAGACAACTTTCTCTTCCTGCTCATAGGTTGGGGGCTGGTTGGCCTGGCTTCGTTCCTGCTGATTGGTTTCTGGTATCAACGACGCGCTGCCGTCGCGGCGGCACAAAAGGCCCTGGTCATCAATGTTATCGGTGACTTTGGCCTGATGATTGCCATCTTCCTCATCTTCAAGCATTATGGAGCACTCAATTACTTTACAAATGGCAATGGCGATATAGGAGTCTTCAACCAGGTGACGGTGGGAGGCTTACCTACTATAACTACAACCGTTATCTGCCTGTTGCTCTTTCTCGCTTGTACTGCCAAATCGGCGCAATTGCCCTTGTATATGTGGCTTCCAGACGCTATGGAGGGCCCAACGCCTGTTAGCGCACTCATCCATGCTGCAACGATGGTAACGGCTGGTGTGTATCTTGTAGCTCGCGCCAATCCACTTTTTCAGGTATCACCAACCGCACTGATTGTGGTCGCAATCATCGGTGGCATTACTGCGCTTTTCGCTGCTTCGATAGCTGTGTTCCAGCTGGACATTAAACGTGTACTGGCCTACTCAACCATCAGCCAGCTTGGGTATATGTTTATGGGCGAGGGAGCTCATAATTATAGTGGTGGTATTTTTCTCCTGGTCGAGCATGCTTTCTTCAAAGCACTGCTCTTCCTGGCCGCAGGTGCAGTAATCCACTCCCTTGGCGGAGAGCAGGATATGCGCGAAATGGGGGGATTGCGCTATCGCCTTAAGATCACCTTCTGGACCTTCTTGATTGGAGCGTTGGCGATCAGTGGAATACCG
>JBKPAZ010000042.1:0-6786 GCA_046726655.1 Chloroflexota bacterium | reverse complement strand
CGGGCAGGAAGAGGTTGCGCTCCTTGAACTGAACAATGCTCTGAAAGAACGATCGACGCATCTCAACAGCACTGCTCGCCTGCTCTTTGCTCAGGGTGTTGTCTATCTGGCAGCAGGTAAACTGCAACAGGTGGAACACACAGCGCGCCATTTGCTACAGGCTGCCCAGGAGGGCGATCTGGCATTGAGTCAAAAAATTGCCCACTGGTAGCTGGGTGTGGTGTATTACGAATGGAACAAGCTGGATGCAGCAGCCTATCACTTCTCAGCCGTGGTCGCCAACCAGCACCAGGCGCACTTTTGGATGGTGCAGGATGCTCTGTGCGGCTTAGCCTTGACCTATCAAGCTCAAGGGTTGGGCACTCAGGCGCAGGAAACCGCTCGCACCTTGCTCGCATTGGTGCAGGAGCAGCACAATATACGTGAGCTCATGATGGCCTATGCCTTCTGTGGACGGTTGGCGCTCTTGCAGGACGAGGAGGAACAGGCAGAGCAGTGGCTCGAGATGGCGGGAGAGCAAGAGGTGCTGGGGCCGATGATGTTCTTGGAGGACCTGCCCATCACCACAGCCTGGCTGCTGCTTGCCAAAGGCGATGAGGTGAGCGTGGCAGATGGGCAAGTGCTCCTCACTCACCTCTTGCAGCACGTCGAAGCCATACACAGCACACGCAAGACGATCCAGGTGCTGGCTCTGCAAGCGTGGGCCTACGATCTGCAGGGTCGTGAGACCGAGGCGCTTGCTGTGCTGGAACGCGCGCTTGCCCTGGCTCGTCCCGGTGGGTTCATGCGCACGTTTGCCGATCTGCCGCTGCTGGCCAAATTGCTTCACGAACTGCGCAAGCGCAGAAAAGCGCGTCAATCGGTTGACAAGAAACTGGACACCTATCTGCAAGGCATTCTGGCGGCGATGAACCCGGTGGCTGCACACGCAGTGTCAAAGGAAGAACTGCTGCAGCAAGAGGGCCTGGAACCCTTGACCGAGCGCGAACTGCAAATCCTGCACTTGCTCGACAAGGAGCTCACCAATAAGGAGATTGCGCGCGAGCTGGTGGTCACGCCTGGAACGGTCAAGGTGCACACCAACAATGTCTATCGCAAGCTCAGCGTGAACAATCGTCGTGCTGCCGTCACCCTCTCCAAAGCGCTCGGCTTCCTGGCCACAGGCTAGTGATCTGTCAACCTTCAATTGGTGGACGGAACCTGGCGCCCGCAAGGAGCGCCACTACATTTCTAACTGTCAAATCAAGATTGACAGTCCACCAGGTATCTACACCTCATGCCCGGCATCTGAGGGTGGCTGCCTGGTTCTTTGGCTCCGACTTGCTGGTCGTTTCGTCGCAGTCGATTGCCTTGCTGGTCGTCTCGTCGCAGCCGGTTTTCGCGCAGCCGCTGTCTTGCGCGCAGGCGCTTTCCCTGGAGTCGCCGGTGTTGGTGCAGGTTCCGTTTCGGTTGAAGTCTCATTGTCCTGCACTGCTGCCCCTGCGGTCACCTCGTTAGTCACGACTATAACCTCCGACGGGGTGGCCTCTTCTATGAAAGGAGGGGTTGGCTCTGAATCAGTGGAAGTTGAGGTTGCGGTTTCAGACGAAGATGATGCAGTACCTATGCCGACCTCCACTTGAGGGAGGGCCAGGGCCTGGTCGGTTAGCGCAGTGATCTCACCTTGCTCCTCCTGGTCAGGCAAAGCCAGTTGTTGCCCATCAGAGCGAACCATGCTGTTCTCCAACTCAGATGGCTCCTGTTGGGGCTCAAGCTCTGCACTGTATGGAGGCGTAACAATTTCAGGCTCCAGGCCTGGGGTGCGTAGTTCGGCCATCTTCGCTTCAAGTGTGTGGAGATAGGCGCTACGGACCTCCAGACGCGACTGTGCTTTTGCCTGCTGCTTCTGGGCCTTCGTTTGATCCTTTTTCGCTTCCTCGATTGCCAGCATCAGTTTCGCTTCTTTCCTGGCGAGCTTCTTTCGTCGCTTCAGTGCCTCCCCGGCGGATGCAGATGGTGTGTGTGTGTCGTTTGCTGTTTTTACCATGGTAAACTGCTACCTTTCTTATACGCGAATGTGATTCAACATACGTAATTGGTTGTTCCTGGCTCATCCCTAGGCGCCCGCGACGGCCGGAGCAGTCCAGGTCTTACCCCAAGTCCCCAGGCGATTTGAGTCCCGTCGTAGCCACTACCGGGACCGCCTTGTTACGACTGCCTACAAGGCGAAGGGCTTCCTGTAGAATGTTGCGACTGGCGTTCAGGTCACGGTCACCAGTGAAGCCACAGTCGGGGTTCCGACACACATAGATGCGATCGGATAACGTGAGATCAGCTCTGCGTGAACCGCACTGATGGCACAACTGGCTGGAGGGAAAGAAACGATTGACTTTGACGAGTACCCCTCCAGCGTATGGCACCTTGCTTTCCAGCAGATCCAATAACTTCCCAACGGCGGCATCGGAAAACGAACGCGAGAGACAGCGGTTGTGCAACAGCCCCTTAACATGCAAGTCTTCCACAGCGACCAGGCCATACCGTTTGGTCACTTGAGTCGTAAGTTTGTGCAAAAGGTCGTTACGCGAGCAGGCGATGCGATAATGCAAGCGAGCCAGCTTCCGTTTGGTCTTGTGCCAGTTCTTGCCGCCTCTGGTGCGTCGTGCCAGCTCTTTGTTCAATCGGCGCAGCTTGCGCAACTGATGGGCCAGTGGTCTTTGGTTCTCGTACCACTGTCCATCAGAGAGCGTAGCGAGCCGATTTAAGCCGACATCGACACCCACTGGCGGGTTGGTGTTGCCCAACACTTTGTCGGGCATTTCAACAGTAATGGAGACAAACCACCAGTCAGCGGTCTTCGTGATGCGAGCGGAGAGAATTTTGCCCGCAAAGCGCAACTGCTCTGCCATGTTGACCCGTCCAAGCTTGGGTACGTCTATCCAGTGATCGCCCACCGTGAATTTGTCATTGGCCAGGTAGAAGGATAGCCGCGACCGCTTCTTACTCTTGAATTGTGGGTACCCTGTTTTCCGCCCTGCTTTGCGTCCCTCGAAGAAGTTTTTGAAAGCGGTAGCCACATCCATGAACGCGCCTTCAATAGCGCACTTCGTGACCTCATACGACCAAGGGAACTGCTCGCGTCGGATGGCGTTGAACTGTTTTTTGAGCGCAGTGGCATTCGGCTTACCACCTGCATCATCCTGCGTCTTCCATTCGGAGAGCGCCCAGTTGAATACAAAGCGGGCAGTGCCAGCAGCACGAGCAAAGTAATTGGCCTGTTCAGGCGTTGGATGAAGCCGTATCTTGTGCGCTTTGATCATCCTTGATGGCTTTCTGCAACGCTTTGCGGTAGTTCCGCAAACCGTACAACCGCGAAGAGAAACCCTGGGTAATCGTGAGTAAATCCTGCACCAACTCTGGTTCAGGTGATAGAGCTTCCGTATTCATCACCACAAGCTCACACTGGTGGGTTTGGCACAAATGAACCAGCAATTGGTAGCCAAAGCGGGCCAGCCGATCCTGATGGGCCAGCACCACGCGCTCAACCTGTCCGTCAATGATGGAGTCCACAAGGCGCAGAAACTGCTTGCGCTCAAAGTTGAGACCACCACCCACCTCCATGATCCACTCATCGACGCCAATGTGCTGCTGCTCGCACCATTGTTCCAACACCCGGCGCTGATTGAGTAAATCGGGCTTTTGCGCCTGACTCGACACCCGGCAATACGCAACCGTGCGTCGATCTTTACTCACACGCGGGAGACGCAAGGCACGTGCCAGTTCCTCATCGGTGTAGTAGCGTCGATTCGTGACTGTCCGTGGTGCAGGCAACACACCGATGCGATCCCATTTTTGCAGCGTCTTGACTGAGACGCCGACTTTCTTCGCGAACTGTGAAACCGTATACATAGTTCCATACTAACACACTTTCGCGTAGAAAAGCAAGAGCTAGCTATACCCTCCTTTGTGTGGCCCTGGTCGATAAAAGCGAGAGTATAAAAACAAATCGGCCTTGATCGGGATCCCAGAATCGTGTGACTCCTGGTATTCCAGTTGGATAGGTCGATTGCTTCATCGAAATACCTGGACATCATGTTGGTTAAGAACTAGTGTAGTCGAAGGCGCGCGAAAAAGCAATTTCCCACAGGATATAGAAAGCCCAAAATATACCTTTTCTATACCCTGTGGGAAATTGCTTTCTCATGTGTTTTCGAGTATAGTCATTTTCAGGAGTATTCGCTGACCGGCCCTACAAAAGGCCCTTGAAGCGAGAAGCTTTCAGTGACAATAGCCCTACAAGAAAAAGGGCTAAAAGCTTGTTGATTATCGACAAACACAAAAATAGTGCGTTTACAGGATGTGTTTTCGTTTTCCAGGACGTATACTTAGGAACAGTGATGCGTATGCTGCTATCCCAACAACAGAAAGAGGAGGAGTCTCATGACAACTACCACAACCAGCGTCCCAACTGAATGGACGCGGGATTTGACAACCCGAGCTGAGCGCTATGCTGCCGGCAAGGCCCTGCGGAGCAAAGCGCCTCGTTCCAGCCATGCAGAATGGGCGCCAGACCCTGAGCGTCCCGACCCGATCAGTATTTTGGAAGAGTCCAATAAGACGCGGCTGCAACACCTGGTGCCCATCCGCTTTGGACGTATGTCGCTGTCAGCTTTCGCGTTCTATCGCGGAACAGCAGACATCATGGCTGCCGACCTGGCCAAGACGCCCGTCTCAGGCATCCAGGCGCAGCTCTGCGGTGACGCGCATTTGAGCAATTTTGGCGTCTATGCCTCCCCGGAGCGCAGGCAGGTCTTCGATGTGAACGACTTCGACGAGACGCTGGCCGGTCCCTGGGAATGGGATGTGAAGCGCCTGGCGGCCAGCGTGGTCATAGGGGGTCGACAGAATGGCTACAGCGCCCAGGAGAGCAGGCAGGCGGTGGTGAGGTGTGTGCAGCGCTACCGTGAGAGTATGCAGCAGTTTGCCCTGATGAACCACCTGGATGTGTGGTATTACCACCTCGACGTGGAGGCCATTCTGGCGATGGCACGGGGCATGGCAGGTCGCAAAGAGCTGCAAAAGCGCATCGAGCGTGGGTCGGCAAAAGCAAGCAAACGCACGCGCATCGAAACCTTCCCCAAGCTGACCGAGGCCGTGAATGGGCAGTATCACATCAAGGATGAGCCGCCCTTGATCTATCACTACGATCCACTGGACACCAGCAAGGACAATCTGGATACCGAAGAGTGGCGAGCGATGGTGAGAGGATTCCTGGCGTCCTTGCCGGAGGAGCGGCGCATCATCGTCATGCGGTACCGCGGGGTGGACATCGCGCAGAAAGTGGTAGGAGTGGGCAGCGTGGGCACGCGCTGTGCCATCGTGTTGTGTTTAGGGGGAGCAGAGGGCGATGACCCGTTGATCATGCAGATCAAGGAAGCTGGTGCGTCAGTGCTTGAGCCGTACGTGGGGGCGAGTCCGTATCCCAACCACGGGCAGCGGGTGGTGGTAGGACAGCATATGATGCAGGCCGCCAGCGATATCTTCCTGGGCTGGTCGACGTTCAATGGCAGGGACTACTATGCGCGACAGTTGCGCGACATGAAGTTCTCGGCGGAGGTAGAGGGGATGGATCCGGTGCTGTTTTCCGCGTACGTCGAGTTATGTGCGGCCACCCTGGCGCGAGCGCATGCGCGCACCAGCGACCCGGCACAGATCAGCGGCTACCTGGGGAACGGGGATACCTTCGACCGTGCCATTGCCTCATTCGCCGAGGTGTATGCTGACCAGGCCGAACGCGACCACGCGGCTCTGCTGGCCGCCATCAAAGAAGGGAGAGTGCAAGCCCAAACCGGCGTGTGATAGCAATTAGGAATCAGATCTGAAAGTGCTGGTCTGCTCCTGCACTTTCAGAGGTACGGGAGGAGCTGATTTCGTTTATTGTCTCTCGTGCAATCAACATCATTTGAAGTTGACACGCGTTACAAGATCATCTGGAACGACCACCAGCATGTTCTGATGATCCTGCTAACCGTAGCTGGTGCAAATACTGCCCTTTCCAAAAACTATACCCTTTCTATACCCTATGGGGAATAGCTTTCGCGCACGTTTTCGGCTATAGTAATTCTTAGAGCGAGGGTCATGATCTGACACATGGTAAACACGCAGAGAAAAAACATGGTGAATCCAGAGGTAGTCACCCGCCGCTTTTAGCATCCGAGGATTGTTGTTGTTTGACTTACCGAAAGTGGTAGCGTTAGTTACCCAAGGAACATGCGATGGAAATATACCGCCCAAGCGCCAGTTTGTTTGAACCGTCGATGTACCGGATCTGTATCCTGGGCAACTTAGATGAGAATTGGTCCGATTATTGCGGTGGCATGACGATCGAGCATGTAAGCGATCCGAAACGATATGCGATGACGATCCTGATGGGTCGATTGGCAGACCAATCCGCGTTGATTGGGGTGCTCAATTCGCTGCATGACATCGGCTGCCCGATTCTTGCGGTCGAGTGCATAGAAGCGATATAAACACAATTCGAATTCCTCTAGCTCATTGGCGAGATCGTACCGGCCAAACAGGTACCCAAATATCAGATCCAAGAAAGCAAGGGATAGTATCCGTGCAAACACAGGGACATAGTATTACACAGGATCCAGAAACTACTGATAATGTCCTGGTTCATCAAGCACTCACCGGTGATCAGGAAGCATTCGAAGCGCTGGTCAGCCGGTATAAGCAATCGCTTTTTGTTCTGATCTACCACTATGTGGGCGAGTATCACGAAGCGCATGATGTCCTGCAACAGGT
>JBKPAZ010000041.1:0-7535 GCA_046726655.1 Chloroflexota bacterium | reverse complement strand
TACATTTGAGATTGCGTCTCTAAAATTGACGAGTTCGAGCGTTCATCCTATGAACAATGGGACATTTGCCACTGTTGTAATGCCTTGAAGCACTTCACAATACTTATGTTCTACTAAAAACTATTAAAAATGTCTAAAGGATGTAAAGCTATGAAGACCATACGAAAGCTATCAATACCATTTTCCGACAAAGTACGCGTGGTTGTGCGTTTAGCAATTGGGCTTGCGGCAGGATTGGTGGGAGTGGCAAATATGCTCTCTACCGTGGTCCCCAGGCTGGATTGGGATATCCTATTAGGAGTATGGACTAGTAATGCCCACTATAGCGCACAGAAATTGACTGTAGTCGTTGGTTTCTTTCTTGTGATGCTTTCGTATGGATTAATACGTGGGAAGTATCAGGCCTGGAGCATTACACTCGCGCTTCTAATCGTGTCTTTCTTTCTGCATGTTCTGCATGGAGGTTCAGTACTCGCGATGCTGGCAGCGCTGGCTTTGATAATCTTACTCTCATTATTGTACCGCTACTTCCAGGCACGTAGCGATCCTCCATCGGTGAAACGCGGTTACATTATCCTTGCGCTGGGACTGGGTATCGTTGTGTTTTACACTATTACAGGTTTTGTTGTGCATTTTGAGCAATTCGCGCCGCTGATTGATCGTTTTGGCATCAATGGAGTCGTGCTGCGTTTACTTACTAACACGCATTTACATGTACTACCGGGTACGTGGGTATTCTTCTTTGAACGCGCGCTTCCTGTTCTGTGTGCCAGTGCTGTTCTCTATGGTATGGTCTCGATTTTGCGACCAGTGGCCAAAATGCTTCTCCCGAATGCAGAGGAACGGCACGTAGTTGCTTTAAATACACGCATATATGGCAGAAACTCCATTTCCTACTTTACTTTGAGTGAAGAGAAATTGTACTTCTTTTCAGCATCGAGCAAAGTAGTCATCAGTTACGTATTAGAAGGAACCGTAGCAGTGGTAGCCGGTGATCCTATTGGGCCAGAGAGCGAGCTTGCGGGAGCTCTCCAGGAATTCAAAGCATTCTGTCACCAGCAGGATTGGACCATGGTGTTCTGGCAAGTGCGCAATGACCTTGCGGGTCTTTATCGTTCGTCTGGCCTACACCTACTGAAAATCGGCGAGGATGCGGTTATCAACACCCAGACCTTCACTCTCAAGGGGGGAGCGATGGCAAATGTGCGCTCCAGCGCCAAACGAGCTGAAAAGGATAGGGTACGAGTCGTTTTCTATCACGGGCAGGTACAAAATATCGAACAAGTGGTGCAGATGGAGCAGATTTCACAGAAGTGGCTGGCCCAAAAAGGCGGAACGGAGATGGGCTTTAGTATGGGCCGATTCGATCCCGTTGGAGATCCTGAACAAATTACTGCGCTGGCGGTCGACGAGAGCGGGAGTGTACATGCATTTGTAACATTCGCGCCCATCTACGGGCGTAAGGGTTGGGGGCTCGATCTGTTGCGCCGTGCTGAGAGATGCGCACCTGGCACGATGGAACTATTGCTTGCCCGCTCAATTGAATACCTGAGGAATTGTGGAGCTGGCATGGTCAGCCTGGGCCTCGCTCCATTGAGCAATGCCAATCATGAAGATGTGTCGCTGCTAGACAACAGTATTGATTTTTTGACACACCGTTTTGGCAATCTGAGTAATAGCCAGTCGCTGTTTAACTTTAAAAAGAAGTTTCAACCAACATGGGAGAGCCGTTACCTGGTCTTCTCTCATACCCTGACGCTGCCTAAGGTTGGCTGGGCGCTCTACAAAGCCCATCAACAAGATGCTACGCTACTGAGAACTGTACGCAGATCTCTTGTGGAGTGGCGGAAGAGTTATGAGACGATCAAAGAGAAGGTCACGACAGGTGCATTAGAGGTACTCAAGGCGGAAGCAGTCAAACAAAGCCTGTGAATTATTGCTATCAGTGAGAGTTTGGCATGGTCGTTCGCAAACATTCTGTCCAAAGTTAACTATTGCGACAGCATCCGAGGTGACGTATAATGAGGGGGGTCAGAACTCAATACGGACAATATATTTCAGGAGGCATTACTTCAATGGGCGGCCCAGAGTTACAGATTATAGACGGGCAAGGTATCTTTTTGGCAGATCTTCTCGGTTTTGTGCTATCGCTTCCGGTAGCACTTTTTCTGGCCTATTGGATGAGCAATGTGAAAAGACCTATGGTGGTTGTTATCGGCGGATTTATCGGTAGCTTTCTTGGCTTCCTCATCATTCTCGGCTGGGTAGGCACGCTCATCTATGACACAGTATTGCCAGGCGCCAGCCCAGGATCAACCTTTTTTGGCTCTTTGCTCTTTTGCTCCGCGCTTGGCTTAAGCTTCGCAATCATATCAGACTTGATCGTAGCACGCCTCACGGCGAAGGATTATCGCAGGCAGGCTGTCGTTCACGAGTGAAAATGAGCAGGCATGTTTTATCTGCTGCATGGTAATGACGAATTCACCTGCCGGGAACAATTAAAAAAACTCCGACAGCAGAGGGATTTCGAATATAACCAGGATATCTATACAGGCGGTGAGGTCGATCTGATGACCATCACCGCTACTTGTAATACTTTTCCCTTTCTCACAGATCAGCGGCTCGTTGTCCTTGAAGGGCTGCCCAAACGACGGCGTGGAGAAGATACTGGCGAAATAAAGGAAACGCCCGAAAAAAGCAGCAAAGCCAAAAAAGGCAAGAAGGGGAGCAAAAATCGCTCAGAGTCGCGGGCAGGTTTTGAAAAGGGTCTTGCCGAGTATATCCCTCATCTACCAGAAACTACGGTACTGATCGTACTGGTCGATGAAGAACTCACTTCCAGCAGCCCATTGCGCAAAGCAGCGGAAGAGCATGGCAAGGTTATGCAGTATACACTTCCCAAAGGGGCTGCTCTGGAAAGCTGGATCAGCAGAAGGGCAACGAGCCTTGGTGTGAAAATCACCTCGGATGCGACTACTATGCTAGCAAATTTCATTGGTAATCAGCTTCGCTTGCTGGCAAATGAACTTGATAAGCTGGCAACCTACGTTGGTCCAGGCGCAACTATTACTGTTGAAGATGTGCGCCAGCTATCAGCGCAGGTGCAGGAGGCACGCATTTTTGATCTGACTGATGCGCTTGCACAGCGTAATCGCAAACAAGCACTTGATCTACTGCACGACCTGCTAGCTGATGGAGAGCCGCCGCTCAAACTTATAAGCACGATCACATCACAAGTTCGATCGTTGTTGCTTGTCAAAGAGCTTGCTGATAATGGACTACGTATTTCACAAATCGTCTCAGCCACAGGAATGGCGCCATTTGTGGCCGAGAAAGCCTTGCGCCAGATAGGGAAGTTTAGTCCGGCACAGCTTGAGGGAGCCTATCGCCAGTTATTGGCGACCGATGCCGCGCTCAAACGCAGCCGCCTGACACCTGACATGGCATTAGATCTACTGGTTGTCAATTTTGGCAATAATTAGAGTAATAGAGAGAGAAAGTCGTGTTTATTCCGCGGCAGGTTCGGGTTCAAATTCGACAATTCCGCTTTTTCCTCCACTTTTACGGGAGACATAGGCCTGTTCAAGTGTAATTGTGGTATCCACACCCTTACACATGTCATAGATTGTAAGCGCTGCAACCATCGCCGCTGTGAGCGCCTCAACGTCCACCCCAGTCTTGTAGGTTGTGCGCGTCCGCGCCTCAATGTGAATGAGACCCTGAACACTATCGACTGTGAATTGCAGATCAATATGCGTCATTGGCAGAGGATGGCACAGGGGGATGAGCTGAGGTGTCTGTTTCGCGGCCATAATCCCAGCAATTTTGGCAACTTCCAGGACGCTTCCTTTTGACACCTGGTTGGTCTCAATCAGGTGAATGGTATGTGGCGCCAGGCGCACCCGTGCCTTTGCTATAGCTTCGCGCATCGTGTCTGGCCGATGTGTTACATCAACCATGTGAATGTTACCGCCCTCATCCAGGTGCGTCAATTGAGTAGATCGGCTTGTGTCTTCGGTCATTGTAACTGTCCCTTTTTCTATCTTTCGAGGCAATGGTTCTTATACCCATATGCATTCGGAACCGCTGCTGCCGCATCTTTCTCTCTGAATGCAAGGACTCACATCTGAATATGTGCGTATTGTATCATGTATGAAAGAGGACGACCCGACCTTCCCATTACGAAAAGAGAGACGGCGAACGATAGATGATACGCATACGCAAACGTGTACCTCCCAGGGTTAGCAGACCACCCGAGCTCATTCGACGCGCCCGTAACCTTTTATTTCTGATAATTTTCCTGGGTATGTTCGTGCTTGGTTTCAATCGTGTAATGGCCTACGAAGATGGCATCCAGCGCTCGACTTTTACGATACAGGGCGCTATTCCTGTGCCGGTGCTGGAGATGCGGCCAGCCAGTGGCGAAACGGCATTGGTGGTGGTAATCGCTCACGGCTTTGCTGGAAGCAAAGAGCTGATGACAGATTTCGGGGCCGAACTGGCACGAGCGGGCATCACTACCTATCTCTTCGATTTCCCTGGACACGGCGAATCACCTGTTCCACTGACCGACAACACCTTCTCCGAACGTACTGCGCAGGAGAACATCATTTGGTACACAAGTTTATTCCAGTGGTCGAGTGGCTATTACCGGCGCAACGTTGAGCGCGCTGATACTTGCCTGGAGCCTGTCTACAACATTGCCGATAAGCTGAAAATATATGCCTTATTCTGATCTGCATCAAATTATTAACGAACGCATACGACGTGAGGGGCCTATCTCTTTCGCTGAGTACATGCGCATGGCACTGTACGAACCTGGCTACGGTTACTATATGACTGGCGCTGCAAAGATGGGGTGGGAGGCCGATTATTTTACTAGCACGGATGTCTCCGGCTTGTTCGCAAACTGCATGGGGCGGCAGCTCTTTGCAATGTGGGAAAAGCTGAAACGTCCAACGCATTTTATTGTGCTGGAACAGGGCGCAGGACGCGGGCACCTGGCCGAGGGTGTCCGCAGATGGGCACAAAATGAGGTTCCAGAGTTTTATGAAGTTCTTGATTATCGGGCTGAAGATATACGTGAGGGAGAGGATGTTGTTGAAGAGCGACCATTGCGAGGGTGGGGGCAAGCATTACAAAGGCGACCCACCCAAGGGCGGGGGCAAGCCCCGCCCCTACTATATACGAATGAAACGCCCGTTTCACGCGTTAATGTTGAAGAGGCGATGCCGTTGGTGGTGCTTTCGAATGAATTGATTGATGCCTTGCCTGTACATATCGTTGAGAAACGCGGGGAGAGGTTCTATGAAGTTTTTGTGGATGTGCAGGAGGAGGGCCGTTTGTGCGAAGTGTTGGATGAGCCAGGCACTGATGGAGTAGCCGGTTACCTGGATATGTATGAGATTCCCTGGCGCACTTTTGAGGATGGATGGCGAGCGGAGATTAATCTGGATGCGCTCCGATGGATGCAGCGAACGGCGGGACTTGTGCGAAGCGGCTTTATCATGACTATTGATTATGGCGATAAGGCCAGAGCGCTCTATACGTCCTGGAGAAAGCGTGGGACACTGCTCTGCTTTTACAAACACCAGGCGAATGAACGCCCGCTACTTCATCCAGGCGAACAGGATATCACAGCGCATGTCAATTTTAGCTCGCTCATCAATGAAGGAAGACGTGTGGGTATGCGCCTGCATAGATTCACGACACAGCGACTCTGGTTACAAAGTATGGGCATTGAGGAAGAGTTGGAGCAACGCCGTATCACTGAGTTTGCTGAGGCGGATACGGCGCGAGGCACGGATCGAGGACAGGTGGCACTCTTGAAATGGCGAGATTTACGCCAGCGTGCAGCGGTGCTTGCTGATCCTGGAGGTATGGGAGATTTTAAAGTATTGATCATGCGGCGCTAATATATTCATCGGTGTCTGAACATCAATTTGTTCCTATTATTAGGAAATACCTGATTTCACTGATGTATTACATATTCTTTGTCAGGCTGGTACTGGAGTAAAACAATCCCGTTGTTAAACGTTTTGGTTTTTACTAATTTCAGATGAATCCTGTCCTTGATGTCTTTGAACAATGGTTTGCCTTTTCCTAAGATAACAGGATTGACCATCAGTTGATATTCATCAATCAATCCAAGTTCTGCAAGTCGCTCTACAATAGTACCACTCCCGAATATCATCATGTTTTTACCTGGCTGCTGTTTCAGTTTCAGGATTTCGTCTTTATTCAGTACTTTAACTACTTCGGTATTTTGCCAATCAGCTTTTTCAAGTGTCGATGAAAAAACAATTTTGGGAGAGTTGTTCAAGACTTCTGCAAATACAGGATTAGCGGACTTGCCAGCCGGAGTCGGCCAGAAACTCGCCATCATGTCATAGGTCACCCGTCCGAACAAAAACATATCTGTCGAGGCATCCCCTTCTTTGCTCTATTGGGTGATTTCATCATCCCGGATTGCCCAATCTAATTCTCCCTTTGGTCCGGCCATAAAACCATCAAGCGTGATGTTTTCAAATACGATTATTTTTCTCATAAATATTTTTCATCTCCTTGGCGGAATTGGTCTGAATGCCACCATACCATTTTGGAACAGGTTCATCAAGTAATACCCAAGAAGACCATACTTATCTTCAAATTTTGCGAGAGGGATATGGCTGGATTCTAGATGAAATGCAAGAGACCGGATTTCTGGGTAATGAATTGTGATGATATCGTGAAAAATGACTATGACGTTGTGAGTGCTTCGTGATGCTCATGTCCTATGATATTGGTGTCGAGGAGAAGATGTACTTCGTATGTGTTTGAGTGGAACGAATAGGAGGAATCAATTATGATGCCACAACAGACACCCTACACGACACCACCTGGTGAGACCAGTCCTGAAATGCAGCCACCTATTGCACAGCGGCCGATAGGCCCTGAATATAATGAGCAGTTCATTGAAACACTGGCGCAGAGGTTGATGCCACGGCTGATGCCGGAAATCATGTACAATTTGCGGTCAGTAGAGCCGGAGAGATTACGCAGCAAGGCTCTTGGTATGAGCTTCGCGCTCGCGATTGTCTCGATAGTGCTTATGATCCCATTGACTGCTATTGTCCTCGGGACGTTGAGCACCGCAGTAGTGGGAGGAGGGATTGTGCCGGCTTTGATTGGGTTAGGCATAGTTGGCCTGATCGTGTTGACGATCAACGTCATGTATAACTACTGGCTGTTTAATGCCAGAAGTACAAACATTTAGGCGTCCAGTTACGGACGATCAAGGCCACCACACCACACCAGGCTACCATACCACCCCGGGGCGGGGGTAAGAGAGACGAGGGCGGGGCAAGCCCCGCCCCTACTATATACGAGCTGGCCTGCAAGGCCACCGGATAAGGTTTGTCGACATCAGTCGAGGCTAGCTCGCTTGCCACACCTTCAGGTGGTCGTCCACCGAAGCGATGCGCGCTCCATCAGGCGACCACGCCAAGGAACCTACGATATCGGCATGGCTACGATAGGTGAAAACCCGACGACCG
>JBKPAZ010000040.1:0-5822 GCA_046726655.1 Chloroflexota bacterium | reverse complement strand
GTTCCATCACCTGCCAGGGCGGCATCGCGGGTCAGTGTGCCAATGGCGAGGCCACCATCCCAGGCTTTGATGTAGGCCAGTTCGTCGATGCCGTTGATGTCTACGAGGACGCTGGGATGTACGAGGCGCATGTTCATGAGTGGCACCAGGCTCTGGCCTCCCGCCAGGACCCGCGCTTCATCGGCATGTTCGGCTAAGAGTGCCAGCGCCTCTCCAACACTCTGCGGGGCAAAATAACGGAATTTGGGTGGTTTCATAGGCCTGGCGCAACGACCGCCGTCTTACGAATGACCGCTAAATACACCACTTCGAGATACCATTCATGAGGCGGCAGCAGTGCAGTGCGCCCCCTCCTTTCTGGTTTGAGTAGTAACTACTTCTGCCAAACAAACAATTCGACGATATAACCGTCGGGATCGCAAACGTACATCTGCATAACCCCGTCACCGCGAGGGCGAGGCCCACCCACAATCGCGACATCGTGGGCTTGCAGGTGCTGGCGAGCTTCTTCCAGGTCAGCGACTTCGAAGGCGAAATGCGAAGCGTAGCCAACTGAGAGTTCCTCGGGGTGGTATCCTCCAGGTTGTACCTGGGCAGCGCGTCCAGGCTCAGCTTCGCCAATGAGGTGTATTTCAGCCCTTCCCTTACGGAACCAGGCACCGGGAAAGTTGAAATTGCTCGGACGCGGGACTTCCTCCATGCCGAGTACCCTACCATAAAAGCGCCGCGAACGCTCTACGTCTTTGACGAGCAGCGCCGCGTGATCCAATCTGCGTATCTCCATAGGTACACCTTCCTCGTGATATTGTTGCAGTTAAAACGCCCATCTATGAAGACAGAAAGAAAAAGAGTGGATGAGGTCGCGCTACAAGAAGCTCTATTGAGTTGGGTACATATACATGATATCTGGCGAATGCGTGAAAAGTCAATGGGTAAAAGGAACCAGGCTTTGTTCTTATCGGTTGGTAGGAATATCTAAACTATTCATTGTATGTGTTATTATTTGTCAAATAGCGCTCAGATAACGCACAAAATGCTTGATACTTTTTGGCACCGCTTACTTGCTTATTTTTCGATATGGTTCCTGGTAAATATTCTTTTTACCTGTCCCAAATTATTCAACTTCGACCCAGGTGATGCCGGTGGTGGTGCGCTGTAAACGGCCGATGGGCATGTGGGCGGCTACAAGGAGAGCATTTTCAGCCAGGGCAGCTTCGGCGAGGGCGTGGCGGCTGGTGAGAGTAGTCTCGGGGTTGGCCCAGGTAGCCATCCAGGTGGGTTGTTCGACTTCGACGAGGTGGTGGTAGAGGTCGCCAAGGCAGTAGAGGGTCTGGCCTTCTGAATGAAAGCGGACTACCTGGTGGCCTGCCGATTCGCCTGGGGCAGCGATGAGCTGGACTGCTGGAGTGAGAGCGCGGTTACCCTCAACCAGTTCGAGCAAACCGCATTGATGGAGTACGCCAAAGGTACGGCTCTCAGCCGCCTCTTTATATTCATGTGCCATTCGCGTAAAACTTAGCGTGATCGGTACTGACACCCGGGTTGATCTACAGCATGTGCTCTGATTCCACCACAAACCGGGGGCTGAGTAGCTCCTCCCCCCAGGGCGACGCAAGCGTCCCCACCGCGCTCTACACCACCTCCGCCCCTACGCAACCTGGCACCTTAACCCCCGATATGGGATGGAACCGCATGTGCTCTCGTGTTGGTGAAAGCATTATACCATGCGTTATACTCCGAAGATACGTGTATATATTAGAAAGGCTTATCCCTTCCCCGAACAATTGTCGACGAGATGAATAGCATCGTGCCGGGCAGCATCAATGGTTGGCCCGTGGTCGGAGACGATGGCCGTGGCCGCTTTATCGACATGGTGATCCACACCAGGACACAGGAGACATAGCCGCGTGGTATAACGTTTCTGAAAGGTGAAATAATTCCGCAGTGAAAAGAGAAAGATACATCGTATGATGAGCAGCGAGGTTCTGGAGAATCGTTCGGCCTATCGTTACCCCCCAGAGGACGTGGTCGCAGCGCTGGAAAGTGACACCAGGCGCGGGCTGACCCCAGCGGAGGCGCAATCCCGCCTGCAGCGCTTCGGCAGGAATGAGTTACCAAGCGCGCCTCCCTTCCCGGCCTGGCAGCAGTTCCTGACCCAGTTCTGGAATCCGCTCACTGTCCTGCTGCTCGTCGCCACTGTCATCTCGTTCGTTGTCTGGTGGATCGAGCGAGACAGTGCCTATCCCTACGAGTCGCTAACGATCTTCGCCATCGTGCTGCTCAATGGTATTCTGGGCTATGTTCAGGAGCACCGGGCTGAGCGGGCGGTAGCGGCACTACAAGCCATGGCCGCGGCGACCGCGAGGGTGCTGCGCGATGGATACGTGCAAACCATCCCGACGACCGAGGTGGCGCCGGGTGACATCCTCATCATCGAGGAAGGGGATACCATTGCTGCCGATGCACGCTTGCTGGAGGCAATTGCACTGCGCCTGGCGGAGGCAACCCTGACGGGTGAGAGCACACCTGTCTCCAAGAGCAGCACTCCGATTGACCAGGAGGAGGGCATCGGGGATCAAACCAACATGGTCTTCAGCGGCACGGCGGCAGCGGCAGGACGCGGGCGTGCAATCGTCACGGCGACGGGAGCTGCGACCGAGTTAGGACGGATCGCAGGTTCGCTCCAGCGGACTGTGGAGAAAGAGACGCCGCTCCAGCGGGAACTTGACCAGGTTGGCAAATTGCTGGGCATCGTTGTCATGCTCATCGCGATCGTGATGAGCGTGACGATCCTGCTCGTAGACCGGGTCGGGGCGCTCAGCGAACTTGTCGATATTTTGCTGCTCGCGGTCTCGCTGGCGGTGGCTGCTGTGCCGGAGGGATTGACGGCGATCACAACCATTGTCCTTTCGCTCGGTATGCAGCGCATGGCGCAGCGCAACGTCATTGTGCGCAAGCTATCAGCAGTCGAGACGCTCGGCTCAACGACGGTGATCTGCACCGACAAGACGGGAACACTAACCAGGAACGAAATGACCGTGCGGGCGGTGGTGACGGCCAGTGGGCGTGTAGACTTCACTGGTGCCGGCTATGATCCGCGCGGAACTGCCTTGCAGGCAGGACAGCCACTCAATGATCCCGTTCTCCTGGAAGAAGTGGAAACGGCGCTGAGCGCAGCCTCCCTGGTGAACAATGCGACGCTGCTCTCTCGTGATGGCATCTGGACCATTCAGGGAGATCCGACCGAAGGCGCTTTGCTGGTCGCGGCGCACAAGGTGGGTCTCGAGGAGGACCTGGAGGGACGCTTCCCGCGCATGGCAGAGGTGCCGTTCTCCTCTGAGCGGAAGTTGATGAGCACGTCACACAAGGACACAGCGCACAACGAGCGCCTGATGATCTTTTCCAAAGGCGCGCCCGACGTGCTGCTGGGCCGCTGCACATATGAACGGATTGGTCCCGGAGGCCAGGCTCGACCTCTTACCACGGAGCGTCGAACTGAAATTCTTGAGCAAGTGGAACTCCTCGCGGCCGAGGCTTTGCGCACGATTGGCGTGGCTTTGCGCACGTTGCCGCGCGAGAAGATAGACGAAGCGGGGGAACTCGACGAGCGAATGGAGCAAGAGTTTGCCTGGCTTGGGGTGATCGGGATGATTGATCCGCCAAGACCGGAGGCCGCGGAGTCGGTACTGCTGGCACAGTTGGCGGGGGTCAGGGTGATCATGATAACGGGTGATCACCCGATCACGGCAGAGGCGATTGCGCGCGAACTGGGTATTATCAAGGAAAACGAGCGTACACTGACCGGGGCCCAACTGGAGAAGGCAAGCGATGAAGAGCTGCGAGGGATAGTGCGCGCGATCTCGGTGTACGCGCGGGTGGCACCTGAACATAAACTGCGCCTCGTGCAAGCGCTCAAAGCCAACGGTGAGATCGTCGCGATGACCGGCGACGGGGTCAACGACGCGCCCGCGCTCAAGATGGCTGACATCGGCGTAGCTATGGGCATGGCGGGGACAGATGTCGCAAAAGATGCCGCCGATATGATTCTGACCGATGACAACTTTGCCTCGATTGTCGCAGCGATAGAGGAGGGGCGCGCGATCTTCGCCAACATCCAGAAGTTCTTGCGCTACCTGCTCTCCTCGAATATTGGTGAGGTGCTGACGATGTTTTTCGGCGTTATCCTGGCGAGTGCCATTGGGCTCACCCACGAAGTGGACACGGCGATCGTGGTGCCGCTGTTGTCGACGCAGATCCTGTGGATCAACCTGCTGACCGATTCGGGGCCGGCGCTTGGCCTGGGGGTCGATCCGCGCGATCCCAGGCAGATGGGCAGGCCGCCACGCAATCCCAAAAATCGCGTCATCTCGAATACGATGTGGGTGGGCATCATCATTGTAGGCGTGATTATGACCATCAGCAGTTTGCTCATCATAGACTGGAGCCTGCCCGGTGGTTTGATCCCAGGCCAGGGAACCTTGCACTATGCACAGACCATGACATTTACCACGCTCGTGCTGGCACAGTTGTTCAATGTCTTTAACGCGCGTTCAGATGTGACCAGCGCGTTCCGCTCCCTTTTTACGAACAAATGGGTCTGGCTGGCTATCCTGATATCGCTGCTTTTGCAGATTGCAGTAGTGTACGTCCCGCTGCTCCAGACCGCCTTTAAGACGGTCCCTTTACAAATCACTGACTGGCTGTTCTGTCTTGTGGTAGCCAGTATGGTACTATGGGGACGAGAACTGACGAAACTGGCGGTGCGCCTGGCGAAGGGAAGGTGAGTCGATCGTGCTCCTTTCATATAGTGGCGCTCTTTGCCCTGGTGACTGACTCTACGCGCTCATCAGCCTGGACGGGGAATCCACATGGCTCGAAGGGCTGCTCCTCTATGCCTTCTACCTCATCCTTGCGGTGGGCACCTTTTTTACGCCAGCCTGACCCGGGGGAATATTTATTTGCTCGGGCGTGTTAAAGTTGGTGTGTGGTTTGGGATCAATTGAAGGTAAGTAGTATTCAGTCCCTGGTTTCGCTCCGTCACCCGGAAGATTAAGAAAAGCACTGCCTGACGATCACCTCGAGATAAATCCTCCTGATTAAGGTCATTACAACAAGATATCTCCTGCTAGGACCATCCCATTCAGTTTAAAGTTTGTTGTTTGGCGGAGCGAATACAAGATGAGGAAAGAGAAACCTATGATGTCCGTTGAACATTACCAGGACCGTACCCTTACCTGTCGTGACTGTGGTCAGGACTTCACCTTTAGCGCTGGCGAACAGGAGTTTTATGCCAGTCGAGGGTTGACCAACCTTCCCGGTCGTTGCCCAAGTTGCCGAGCTGCCCGTCGTAGTGGTAGTGGTCAGTCATTCGCACCGCGTTCACGTGGTGAACAGTTTGAGACCACCTGCGCTAGCTGCGGAAAACAGACTACTGTGCCATTTGTGCCTCGTGAGGGACGCCCAGTGTATTGCAGTGACTGCTTCCAGCCAGAGCGAGCCTCTCGCGGTTCCCACCGCGATAGTTCGCGCAGCTATAGCTATAATTATAGCGGTAGCAATTATGGCAATGGCAATTCCCGTAAGCGGGATGGCGATCGACGCAATAGCCGCGATAGCCGCTGGTAAAATACTGTAGAGACACCTCTAACTGGTGTCCAGGAGGGTAACTTATAAGTTACCCTCTGTTTTTTAGAATGAGATTTCTCCTCACATTCGATCTTCTTGCCTAAGCAGAAAAACTCAAAAAAGTCAGGTAGGAGCAACTTCAAGAGGCCTGCCATACACGGACTGTTCCATCGTTGCTGGCAGAAGCAATAAACTGC
>JBKPAZ010000039.1:0-6475 GCA_046726655.1 Chloroflexota bacterium | reverse complement strand
GGTTATCCACTGCTGTTCTTCTTCCTTTGAACGATAATACGATCGCTGAATGTCGCCTACGTGGTGCCCGTAATAACGGTACGTATTGCAGAGCAAAAAGGCCGGACCTTCACCCCGGCGCGCTCGCTCTACTAATTTCTGCGCGACAGCATAAACGGCCCGTACATCCTGTCCGTCCACTTCTTCAGTATGAATACCAAAGGCTTTGGGCCTGGCGCTCATCTCGCCCGCCGTCGTCTCCGAAAAGTGAGTGTACTCATTATACAGATTATTCTCGCAGACGTAGATCACTGGCAGTTTCCACAACGAAGCCATGTTCATGGCTTCGTAGAGCACTCCCTGGCCAAGCGCGCCATCCCCGAAGAAACAGACCGTGACCTGGTCGCTGCCGCGCATTTTGCTCGACATGGCAGCCCCGGTGGCAAGGGCCGTACTTCCACCCACAATGGCGTTAGCGCCCAGGTTGCCGGTTTCCTGGTCGGCGATATGCATTGAGCCGCCTTTGCCCCGGCAATAACCCGCCTCCTTGCCGAGTAGTTCGGCGAACATCCTGTCGATTGAAGCTCCCTTTGCCAGGCAATGCCCGTGGCCACGATGCGTACTGGTGATGTAGTCATCGCGCCGCAAGGCCTCACAGACCCCCACCGCTACGGCCTCTTCACCTACGTACAAGTGGGCAAGCCCCGGCATTTTAGCGCTGAGATACAACTCGTTGACATGCTCTTCAAAGACGCGAATCTTCAGCATCTGCTCATACATGCGCAGCCATTGCTCACGCTCATCTGCTGACCTTGCGCCTCCCACATTTTCTGTAGAATTGGTTGTTTCAGGTTGTAACACTCGTAATTCTCCATCGTGACAGGAGCGCAGAGGACGGTAGTCCTTTGCCGGGGTTCGGGGCCGCACATCCGGGGGATGTAATAGCGGGTCCCCGAAAACTCCTCAAACGCTACATATCCATGCCGGCCATTCTCGCCAGCACCTTATACACAACAGCAAAATCCTCCTTCGCCAGGCCCATCGCACGTGCAGAAGTTAGAAACTCATTGCTGATAGCAACCGTCGGCAGAGGCACGTTGAGTTCCCTGCCCATCTCGAGCGCCAAAAGCATATCTTTCTGCATCATATCCACATTGAACCACGCCTCGTCCGGCGGCTGGAGTATAAATGGCGTGCGATACTTCAGCGAAGGAGAAGCAATCACACTGTTCAGCATCACTTCAAGAGCAGTCTCTAGTGGAATCCCATCTTTTACTGCCAGAAGCAGCCCCTCGTAAAAAGCCAGAATCTGCACTTGCAGGTTCAGATTGATAGCGATCTTCATCAAGACAGCCTGGCCATTCTTACCCACATAGTTCACCTTTGGGCCAATGTCCAGCAAAACAGGCTTAACTTGCTCAAAGGTGGCTTCTTCACCACCAACCATGAGTGATAAGTTGCCCTGCTCCAGGGTGATCACACTGCCCGACACCGGTACATCTAGCATCCGCGCCCCTTTTGCAGCCACTTGAGCGGCAAGTCTCCGGGAAGCGTTGGGACTGACAGTGCTCATATCGATATAAATCTTGCCTGTTCCCAGACCGGCCAGCACACCATCAGGCCCATTCAGCACCTCGTGCAAAGCTGCGGTATTCGTCACCATAGTGAAGGTTATATCAGCCGCTTCAGCAACCCCTCGTGGCGTATTGGCCCGGCGCATCCCGGCGTCCAGCAGCCACTGCGCTCTCGACTTCGTGCGGTTGTAGCCGGTAACCGTATGACCGGCATCCAGGAGCCGTTTGGTAACGCGCCCGCCCATTGTTCCCAGCCCAATAAAACCAAGATTGGCCATAAACAACCTCCGAAGAGAAAATACTCAATCTTTCAATAGTGTAGAGGTTTTCACATCCTCGCGAACCTGTTGCAGGTGGGCATGCATAGCCTCGCGAGCGGCCTCAGCATCGCGACGAACGACACGATCGAGAATGCGCTTATGATGAATTTGACCTCGCTCGGGAGCGCCACTCGTAGAAAAAATCTGTTTGCGCTGCTCGCTGAGCAGGTCAACGATGGAGTCCACAAGTGTGAGGATAAGTACGTTCTGGGTGCCTTTTGCCAGCGCACGGTGAAAATCATTATCTGCCGCTATATAGGCATTGGCCTCGTGCAGGTTGGCGTCCATCACCTCCACCGCCTCGCGCATAGCAGCAATCTCTTCATCCGTCGCCCGTACGGCAGCCAGGGCAGCAATCTCCGGTTCGATAATCTCCCTTACCTCAACCAGATTGGCCGAACTGCCTGCCTGTCCAATCTTCATCATCAAGCCTATTGAGTGGCGCATAGCCTGTGAAGTGCCATCGATCACAATCGTACCCCGCCCTGGTCGCATATCAACCAGCCCCTTCTGAGCCAGCGTCTTCATGGCTTCCCGAACCGCTGTCCGGCTGGCATGAAACTGCTCGCTCAACTCGCGTTCTGTCGGTAAGCGATCCCCACTGCGTAGCTCCCCGCCCAAAATACGCTTCTCAATCTGCTCCGCTATTTGCTCAAATACCTTGCTTGACTGGATAGGTGTATAGATATTCTCCAACTGCCCGACTCTTCCCTCTGTACCAATTGGTATGATGATATGATAAATGGACTATGGTATCAAAGGTAGCATGGTAATAATCCATTGTCAAGGTTTTGACAGGGATTCGCATTCCACTCCGGTTCAACGTATGGTAGAATAGGTCAACAAAAACAATGCTGGCCGAGTGAGTATCATGACAACAGAAGCCATCGAACTCTTTTACTCCTACGCTCACGAAGACGAGGAGCTACGCAACCAACTGGACAAACATCTGCGCCTCTTACAACGACAGGAGTTCCTCTCTGCCTGGTATGACCGCGACATCCGCGCAGGGGGAGACTGGTCTAGTGAGATCGATGCCCACCTGGAGAGCGCCCAGATCATCCTGCTGCTCATCAGTGCCGACTTCCTGGCTTCAGATTATTGCTACGGCGTAGAAATGCAACGCGCCCTCGAGCGTCACCAGGCCGGCGACGCGCGCATCATCCCCATCATCTTACGCCCGGTCGACTGGCGCCCCGACACCTCTCTTAGCAGGCTCCAGGCGCTACCGGCCAACGGCAAGCCCGTCATCACCTGGCCGTTACCTCCGCTCTATGACGCCGCGTTTGAGGATATTGCCAAAGGTATTCGCAAGGTGGTAGAAGAACTGCGCACGGTCCCTGGACAAACGTCTTCTCATCCTGCGCAAACCTGGAACGTGCCCATGCGGCGCAATCCGTTCTTCACCGGGCGCGAGCAACTGCTTAAAGATCTGCATGACCGGCTCACCACGACCAAAGCTGCTGCCTTGACACAACCACAGGCCATCACTGGCCTGGGTGGGATTGGCAAGACGCAGACTGCCGTCGAGTACGCCTATCACTACCGTGAAGAGTATCGCTATGTATTCTGGGTCAGGGCAGCCAACCGGGACACGCTCATTGGTGACCTGGTGACGATCGCGGAGTTATTGAAGCTACCTGAGCAGCATGAGTCAGATCAGCAAAAGGTGGTCGTCGCCCTCAACCGCTGGCTATCCCAGCACGCAGGTTGGCTGCTGATCCTGGATAACGCTGACGATCTCGAGCTGGTGCGTGATGTGATACCGCCGCTGAACAGTGGGTATATCCTGCTCACCACGCGCGCTCACACGATCGGTTCCCTTGCCCAGCGGGTGGAAGTGCGCGAAATGGACTTGCAGGAAGGAACCCGCTTGCTGCTCAGGCGTGCAGGCATTTTGGCAGAAGAGAAGGTGCTTGAGCAAGTGCCAGCCGGGGAGCGTGCGCAGGCCGAAGCCATCGTTAAAGAAATGGCCGGCCTGCCCCTGGCGCTGGAGCAGGCCGGAGCCTACCTGGAGGAGACAGGCTCTGGTCTCTCAGGCTACCTCACCCTTTACCGGCAGCACCGCACAGACCTGCTGAAGCACAAAGGCAAGTTCTCACCGGAATATCCCCATACGGTCGCCACTACCTGGTCCCTGGCGTTTGGGCAGGTGGAGCAGGCCAACCCTGCCGCCGCTGACCTGTTGCGGTTGTGTGCCTTTCTCGACCCGGACGCCATCCCCGAATCCCTGATCGTAGTGGGTGCATCTGCCCTGGGTGCGAAGCTCAAGCCCGTCGCTGCCAACCCCATCAAACTGAACGAGGCGATCCAGGCGCTGCTCTCCTACTCCCTGGTGAGGCGAAATGCTGCGACGCAAACGCTGAGCATCCATCGCCTCGTGCAGGCTGTGCTCAAAGATGGCATGGAGTCGAAGACCCGACGACAGTGGGCAGAGCGGTCGGTACGAGCCGTGGAAGCGGCCTTTCCCAAGGTGGAGTTTGAGACCTGGCCCCGCTGCCGAGAGTACCTGCCGCACGCCCTGGCCTGCGCAGAACTGATTGAGCAGCACCACTTCGTCTTCGAGGAGGCAGCCGATTTACTTTATAGAATGGAATGGTACCTTTACGAACATGCGCGGTACGCCGAGGCTGAAGCGCTTTTGCAGCGCTCCCTGCGCATCAGTGAGCAAGTATTGGGGCCAGAGCATCCCTATACTGCTGCCACACTGAGCGCGTTAGCGACACTCTACCACAATCAAGGCAAATATGCGGAAGCTGAACCACTCTACCAGCGTGCCCTGCGCATCAGTGAGCAGGCAGAAGGGCCAAAACATCGTGACACTGCTAGAATCCTACATGAATTGGCCCGACTCTACCACAATCAAGGCAAGTACGCGGAAGCTGAACCGCTCTACCAGCATGCCTTGCGAATCAAGGAGCAATCGCTGGTGCCGGAGCATCCCTCTACGTTGATGACCCTGGAGAGCTACGCATATCTTCTACGACAGATGCAACGCACCCAGGAAGCCAAAAAGCTCGAGGCGCGGGTCAAGGCGATACGGGCGAAGTCTGATTCATCATGAGAAGGCATCTTTCCCTAATGATGTAGAAAGGTTCAAGGGATGAAATCATTCTCTCGTGCATGTGCATTTCCAGCTACAGTTTCAGGCTTGCGAAGCAGATTCGCAATGCGGCCAAATAGCCTCTTGTCAGAGGGTATCAGATAGCGGTGTTCTTCAGTTGATATACACATGTAGGATGTCATTTGATGAAAGAAAAGTCAGCTTCACTTACTAAACTCCCATGTGTCAGCCTTTTATTGGCTTTATGTCACTCATTGTGATAAATACGTCGGAAAAAAATTGTCCTGGTTATACATTCCTGTTGCTCTTTCTTCGTTGTTTTTTCCTCTCAAACGAGTCACTTATTCATCAAGGTATTTTACTACTAAATAATTTGTTCTACTACTTGACTGAGTAGCCTTATCAGGCTAGACTTAATATAGAATGATGTGCGCTTAAATTAGAACAAATGATCGATACGAGATTTAAGTTAAGCTAAACTTGGAGAATTTTCTTTTACATTTGCCATCTGTCACGAGTGATTGTAGTCGGCATGAGAAAGCAGTGAACTCGCTTGTAGACGAAGCAGGTGTTTATTCTGATGAATGTGCCAGACCCTACTAAAAAAGAGTATAAAATGTCTATGTGGCCTCAGCAAGCTATTGCTGGCCGTGCTGAAGATCATTATGCCACCATAGAAAACCTGCTCGAACAAACGGAACTTACTTCTCAGCAGACGGGGAAAATACCTCTGCTCATTGAGGAGCGTACCTGGTTGGCAGATACTTTGCGCGTACAGGGCAAATATGACGAGGCATCCAAACTTTACGATAGCCTGATTAAACTGACCAGCCTGACTGGCGATGACAGCAATTTCACGGGGAAAGATTATTGGTGCTTATGCAAGGCTTTCATTGATTATGTGGATTGTGGGTGTTTCATTCCGGAATTATCAATAGAGCACCTGTTGGGGGTAATTGAGAAGGGAATAGTATGGCTGGAAAGTAATGTACACAAACCTGACTGGGCGGCTGGCCTACAATTGGAACGAGGCCTCTTACTCAAGAACCAGGGTAATCTCAAGGATGCCTTTGAGGAGATGAGAAAAGCACTGGAAAAGAGAAAGCGTTCTCTAGATGCCCCAGGTTACTCTCTGCCCACGCATAAGCTCGAGTTAGCTGAACTTTATTGCTTTGATACGATCATACATGAAAATGAAGACGAGGATGCCCTGGCTAAAGCCGCTGACTTGGTAGAAGAAGTACTGAAAGACAAAGATAGTACGCTCAATGAAAGCAGGTTAGCCAATCTTATCCTGGCGGAGGTTCGCCAGAAGCGAGGCGAAACAGTAGCCGTAAATAATGCGCTTCGTGAGGCGCAGAGGCTTGCTTACGAAATAGGGAGGGTGGAGGCGGCACCCAACATGCGAAAGTTGCTTGGTGATTTGTATAAGGATACCAGGCAAGTAGCTGGAGTAATCGCTGAACTAGATCAAACACTCAAGTCAATAAAAGAGCAGTCCGAATTTTTGAGGAACGCACCGACTCGCTCTGTTGAAA
>JBKPAZ010000038.1:0-8007 GCA_046726655.1 Chloroflexota bacterium | reverse complement strand
AAATGTCTCCCCACCGAATCAAAAAGCCTGGGATAAGGTGTTTGTTGCGCTGCTCAATCTGTTCCTCTTCGCCTTGCTGGTTCTGATGCCGCTCGACGCAGTGCGCTTTCACTGGTCGTGGATGCCACTCTGGCTCCAGGTAGTTGGGGCCATTGCGCTGGTGGTCTCGTTCGTGCTCATGTCCCTGGTCTTCCGGGAAAACTCGTACCTGTCGGCAACGGTGCGTGTTCAGGAGGAACGAGGGCAGACGGTGATAACAACCGGGCCCTATCATTATGTGCGTCATCCCATGTATGCCGGCGGTCTCTTCATGTTTCTCGGGACGCCCCTGCTGTTGGGCTCCTGGTATGGCGTGCTGCTGACCCTGCTCTTCCTACCCACGCTCATAGTGCGAGCGGTGCTGGAGGAACGTACGCTGCGTGAGGAATTGCCAGGCTATGAGACCTATATGGCACAGGTCAAATATCGCCTCATCCCGTATGTCTGGTAAGGGGGCCGCATGTGCGTAAGGAGGCAGCGTCACGCGACGCGAGGAGAGCGTGTGCAGTGCGTGTTTCGCCTTATTTACCATGGATGTATCGATATCCGGATCAATTTGTTAAAAACATTTATTCGAGAGGCGCTGTTAATTCCAATTGGATACCATCAGGATCGCTAAAACTCAGGATGGTAATCCCAAAAGGTGGAAGATCTCTCACTTCTCCATGCTCTACACCATGTTCTTCGAAAAGGGCTGCGGCTTTGTCAAGTTCAGCGCGGTTAGCGACGCCAAAGCTCAAATGATCCAACCCTACCCGGTTCGGACTGAAACGATCGTTGGGGAGAGCCTGGCTCTCGTCCCACGGGGAGGTCATACCCAGTAGGATCTTCCCATTGGTCAGCACAAACCCCGGGGGTAACTCCGCAGCTACTGTAAAGTTGAGCATACTGGTGTAGAAATCACGTGAGCGAATAGGGTCGGTTACAATCAGCCGGATGTGATGGACGCCGGTAGTGGTAATCTCTGTTGACATGTCCTATCCTTTCTCTTACGTTCGCCTGCGGACTCTTCGTGCCCGTAATGCCAATACTACAACAGAAACAACGAAGATGGCAACACACATGAGCATTGCTCCAATGAAGAGGTATAATGATTGCAGAAAACACGAGTGCAGAGGATAGAGTCCTTTTGGGAACCGCTGTAGAAAAACGAGAAAGAGATGATTGCTAACTTCACCAGGGCATTCAAGGATCATTGGAGAAATCTTGTAAACGGGTTCTGGTTTGTCCCCTTACTCATTTCTCTTCTTGGTCCTCTGCTTGCTATCTTCTTTCTGACCCTTGACCATCATGTTGGTCAGGTAGACCGGACATTTCTCTTTAGTGGTGGTGCTGCAGAGGCCAGTATTATTCTCTCCACCATTGCAGGCGCACTTATTACCGTCGTAGCTCTTACGTTTTCGATCACCATAATCGTGCTTCAATTGGTATCCAGTCAGTATACCCCGCGTGCCCTGCGTGGTTTCCTCCAGGACCGTGTCACCCAAGTCGTTGCCGGAAGCTTTTTTGCTATCTCCACCTATTGCTTGATCGTACTCACCACCGTACCTGATTCTTCCTCACCTGGTCAGAGCTTTTTTCCGGCAATTAGTATCACCGTCGCCATGATTCTTGTTTCCCTGGGGCTTGTGCTCTTACTCATTTTTATTCATCATACTGGCTCTGTAATACAGGTGACTGATATTGCAGCACGCATTGCCATGCAGACGATGCAGGCCATGGACCCGCAGTATCAAACATTAATCAGCGAACCACTTGAGGCCGAGACTTCCTCACCCATTCGAACGCGGTATGTGGAAGAAATCCCAGCCCGTTTTTGTGCGACACGTCCAGGCTATATCCAAAGAATAATGTTTTCCCATCTTAGCAACGTTCTACAGCGTCCGGGGCTTTACCTCTATCTACCCGTCTGTTCCGGAGACTTTGTGACAGAAGAAACGGTTATTGCAGAAGTATGGCCTGCGCAAGCGGCTGACATGGCATGTCGAAAAGCCATCTTTGATAGCATCTATATCGAGCGTGAGCGCGATTTTTACCAGGATGCCCTATTTGGGGTTCGCCAACTTGCTGACATTGCGCTCCGTGCGCTCTCTCCTGCGGTGAATGACCCGACGACAGGAGTCCTTTGTATCAAGTACTTGCAAGCTGTTTTTGAGCATTTTATGCGTTGCCAACCACAGCCAAACGTGTTCCACATGGCAAAAGGAGCCAGTATCCTGGAGGTCCGCCAGCCAACATTTCGAGAGTATCTCGAGGTGTTCCCGGAGATTGGTCACTATGCGGGAGGAAACACGCGTGTCAACAATGCGCTGCTTACGGCTCTTCAAAAGCTCATGGAGCTTGCCGAACAACTCAACCTCAAGGAGTATCAAGCTCTTCTCACAGAGCTACTGTCCACGATGGCAGCGCAGAACAGGATAGACTCTGGTGTAAGATGAACAGTATGACAGCATCAAAAGCAGACGACAAGTTTGAACAAGTGATTCAAAAGATTGATCCCCAAAGCAAGTTACTTCGCTCATGGGAGTTGAAAGGAGACTAATATGGCAAACACATCTCTACCCTCAATGCGCATCATCTATTTTTCTAACCAATCACCTGAGGTAGTCAACGCGGTAATCGAGGGGCTTGAGGAACTTGGACAACAAGTCCTGTTGCTGGTCACAACTCCTGGAACGCGGACCAGACCCAGTACCGAGTATCAGAGAACCGTTGCCAATGCACGGCGGGACCTGGATATACTGGTCACCAGCCATATGAGCCGGTTGGCAGGCATGTTGAGACCTCTGGAACCTGATCTCATCTTCACCACAGGTTTTACCTGGAAATTACCGCCTGAACTGCTAGCTCTGCCGCGCCTGGGCAGTGTGAACGCACACCCCTCGCTACTCCCACGTTATCGTGGCCCCAATCCGCTCTTCTGGCACTTCATGAATGGCGAGGCGCAAGGAGGGCTGACGATGCATCGCATGGACGTGGATTTCGATACCGGTCATATTCTGGTACAACGGGCCATAGAGATAGCCCCCGACGATGACATTGACAGCTTCTTTCCCAAATTGCTAGCTGCAGGTGGGCCCATGATACCAGAGATGCTTCAAGCCGTTGCGGCTGGTGTACCCGGCACGCCGCAGCCAGTTGAAAGGGCCAGCTACGCGCCACTTTGCACAGATGTGGAGCGCTGGCTGGATTGGACGCGCCCCGCCGGGCAACTGCGCAACCAGGTTCGCGGCTGGGGCAGCCAGGGAGCCCTGGCTACCATTGAAGGACAAACATACCTTGTGTGTCGCGCGAGTACCGTTACTTCCTCCGTGACTGCGCAACCTGGCACATTATTAGAATACACAGATAACACTTTGCTGGTTCAAACCGGGCAAGGTGCGCTGCTCATCGAAGATTTCAAGAGAGGTTTGTAGGAGCGATTGAGTGTAATCCTGGACATCCCCTGGATTCTAGTTTATACTGCCAGTATGGCAGCAACCCCATCCACCATGTTACCTTTAGGGACAGCAGCCCCTCATTTTGCTCTGCCCGACGTGGTCAGCGGGCAAACGACCACACTGGAAACGTTTGCCGGCAAGAAAGCTTTGTTGGTGATGTTTCTTTGCCGGCATTGCAAGTACGTGCAGCATGTGAAAGGGCAACTGACCAGAATAGCCCAGGACTATCATGGCAAAGACATCGGCATCGTGGCGATCAGCGCGAATGATGCCGGCGCCTATCCTGCTGATGCTCCCGAAAGCCTGAAAGATATGGCAGAAGCGGAGTCATTCACCTTTCCCTATTGCTACGACGAGACACAAGCGGTGGCTAAAGCTTACACCGCCGCGTGTACTCCAGACTTTTTCTTATTTGATCGCCAACGCAAATTGGTCTATCGAGGACAGTTGGACGATAGTCGGCCCGGCAAACAGATTCCGGTGACGGGAAAGGACCTCCGGGCAGCAATTGAAGCCGTGCTGGCAGATCAACCCATCAATCCTGTCCAGAAACCAGGTCTCGGCTGTAATATTAAATGGAAAGAGGGCAATGAACCCTTGTATTTCCGCAGCTCGTAGGAGACCGCTCCAAAAACGTCCCCACAAGACTCAACCGGGTAAATTCCCCACCAATGTACTTCAGTGTCTATTTTGAACACTGGATGGATTTAGAAGGTACTGCTCAGCCTCCTTGGAAGTTTTCACAATGCTAATCTTCACAGTCAATCGCCTCAACACATCTGGATCTTCAATAGCGCCAGCTTGCTGCTTTGCCAGGCCTGCGATCTCAGGAAAACGCTCTTGAACGATATCTAGAAGCCCTCGAATAAAGGGCGAAATGGGCACATCGCTATGGTTCTTTAAATAGATCGCATTTGAGTGACCATCTTCAAGTTCTTGCTTGCTACGCATGGTGAGCACACTCCCCGCACGCTACAAGAATGCTGGAGGATGTGACGTTTTTGTATGGAAAATAGGTATCTTTGTGATCGAACAGTGATGCTCGGATTCTAGAATTGAAGAGCAGTTGAATCAATTGATCGCGGCTCTGTTCGTCGTTGTATGGTCTCCAACATGAAAGGATCGAGAGGAATACTATGTGCCGGCGTAAAACATACGCGCTTCTCTGGATCATTGTCCCCCTACTGGCTGTCCTGCTTTGGACTACAGGTGCAGCCGATGCCTCGGGAGCGACCAGTGACTGGAGCGTTGTCCCCAGCATCAACACCAGCACCGAGAACAACTCCTTTACGGCAGTCGCAGCGCTCTCTCCCACGAATGTCTGGGCGGTCGGGTGGACGACCGAAAGTCCGCTGATCGAGCACTGGAATGGTACAGCCTGGAAGGTCGTCGCGAACCCAGGCCCTTCGGGAGGCTCCCTGAACGGCATTTTTGCAGTCAACAACCATGATATCTGGGCAGTAGGATCCGTCTTTAGTGGCAGTGGTTCCAGGCAGACACTGATTGAACACTGGAATGGCACCGCGTGGAAAGTGGCTCCCAGTCCAGCAGCCGGTACCCTGAATGCAGTCACCGCTGCCGCTGCCAATGAGGTCTGGGCGGTGGGATCCAATTTTAATCCTGCCACCAATACGAACCAGGTAGTGATTGAGCATTGGGAGGGCAAGGGATGGAAGATTGTTCCCGGTGCCAACCCTGGAACGGGCGATAACATCCTCAACGGCGTTACTGCTATCACAGCCCACGATGTCTGGGCCGTAGGGCGCTCTACCACCGCTTTCCCTACTAGTAGCGTTAGCCCTCGAACGGTTCCCAATCCCTCCTATCAGACACTGATTGAACATTGGAATGGGACAAAATGGCAAGCAGTAGCCAGCCCGAACCCTGCTTCGGCGACGAATTGGCTCAGAGCTGTTGCGGCAGTCTCTTCCAGTAATGTCTGGGCCGTAGGGCAGCAAGCGCCCCAGGGTGAAGGCCCACAACAGACGTTGATTGAACACTGGAATGGAAAAGCGTGGACGGTGGTCCCCAGCCCGAATGCAGGCACTGCTGGCGGCGTCTTGATAGGAATAGCGGTGGTCAATAAGGATAATATCTGGGCAGTTGGGGTCTCTTCTGCCGCCCCAACGAGTTTTTCGTGGAGGACGTTGATTGAACACTGGAATGGCAGGTCGTGGAAGATTGATCCCAGTCCCAATGTTGGAACGAGTGGGAGTATTCTGTTTGCTGTGGCGCGTATTCCAAATACCGAAAAACTCTGGGCTGTAGGAGCCTACAATACCACATCGGCGTTCTTCCGGACGCTGACAGAGTTTAGTGATTAACGCATAGACACGACATAAGGGACAAGGTAGGACGCCGCTCGGGTCAGACATATTCTACTCCTGTAAGTGCCAGGCCAACACCTGATGGTTTCATTATTCCCTTGCCCTATGGAAGCGATGTTGACTGGTGCCGCAATGTACAGGCCGCAGGTCGCTGTACGATTTCGTGGAATGGGAATGACTATCCTGTTGGTGAGCCAGAAGTGATTGATCCGGCAACCGTTTTGCAGCTTGTACCCCTCCCGAGGTGGAGAACCCAGATGTGGGGTGGCTTGCTTTTGCGTAGCCCTCTGAGGACGATACCATACTTAAGGGTGAAGCGTCTCTCCGTCGTCCCAGAAGGAGCGATTGCTGGGACGTAGAGGTGGTCACGAGCAAAGCGTGCAGTAGAACAGATAGATGAGGACATATTCTGACCATCAAGACCCTCTCAGTAGTGAGCGAGAAAGCGCTTTAGGAGAACGAATGAGGTCATGGCTTCCTGCCTGACGGGCAGGAAGCCGCTTCGAAGGAGTTTCATGGGCATTTCAACTCACGATGGCTCTCATCCTACCTAGATTCTCTTCCATCTGCAAGTATTTTTCGCCCTCTTGTCCTTCCACTTTTCGTCGCTTAAAAAGAACCAACAAGTAAGCCAGCGGGCATTCGCCAGGGGTGCCCCTACATTTCATGTAGGAACCTGGTGTGGGGGAAATGTAGGGGCGACCCTCGCGGTCGCCCAGTTCGCGGCCGCCCGGTGATGATCGCCAGTTGATGATCATCCGGTAATGCTCGCCCGGCAAATCAAACAAACAAGTACCCAATGCTTGCTGAAAACCCTTCAATCCGCTATACTCATCCTATGTTTCAGCAGGCCATTTAAACTCTTCACTGCTGGATTGCAGAGCTAAACCAACGAGGTGGATAGGGAGATCCAGGCACATATGAAACCCGAAGAACTTGCACGTCAGAAAATAGATGCAATGCTCGCGCAAGCTGGCTGGGCTGTGCAGGACCGCGAACGTCTCAACCTTTATGCCAGCCAGGGCGTCGTGATACGCGAGTTCTCCATGACAATCGGTGCTGCCGATTATCTTATGTTCGTGGATGGTGAGGCAGCAGGTACCATTGAAGCCAAAAAGGAAGGAGAGACGCTTACTGGCGTCGAAGAGCAAAGTGCCAAATACCGTGCAGCCCTGCCAGATGGGTTGCCTGCTGCACGCCTTCCTCTACCATTCGCTTACGAGTCTACAGGCATCGAGACCCAATTTACCAGCGAACTCGATCCAGTACCACGTAGTCGTCCACTTTTCTACTTCCATCGGCCCGACATGTTGACTGAATGGTTAGAACAGTCCCCCCATAGCATACCAAACGAGCAAAACAATACCCTGCGTGCTCGCCTGCGTCGTCTTCCTCCCCTAGTAACAACAGGACTGCGTGATTGCCAGATAGAAGCAATCACTAAACTGGAGCAGTCTTTAGCATTGAATAAGCCGCGAGCGCTGATCCAGATGGCGACGGGCAGCGGTAAAACATATACAGCGGTCAGCAGCATCTATAGACTGATTAAGTTTGCTGGCGCTAAGCGCGTCCTCTTCCTCGTTGATCGTGCTAACCTGGCGAGACAAACACTCAACGAGTTCCTCCAGTATCAAACACCAAATGACGGGCGCAAGTTCGCCGAACTGTACAATGTCCAGCACTTGCAGCACAATACCATTGATCCTGTAGCGAAAGTCTGCATCACCACCATTCAGCGACTCTACTCTATCCTTTCAGGTGAGCCGGAGCTTGACTCCGCGGAGGAGGAACGCTCGCTGTTCGATGAGGATAACGAGATAGATAGCCAGCCGCCCAAAGAGGTATGCTACAACCCTGCCGTTCCCATCGAGACCTTTGACATCATCATCACCGATGAATGCCACCGCAGCATCTATAACAAATGGCGCGGCGTGCTCGAATACTTCGATGCTCTCATCATCGGCTTGACGGCTACGCCGAACAAACAGACCTTTGGCTTCTTTAACAAAAACCTGGTCATGGAATATGGCCATGAGCGCGCGGTTGCAGATGGCGTGAATGTGGACTACCAGGTGTATGTTATTCGCACTGATATCACCGAGCATGGCAGCACTGTCCAGCGCGGCTATCAAGTTGGTAAGCGTAATCGCCAGACACGATCCGTGCGCTGGGAATCTTTGCAAGACGATCTTTCCTATAGC
>JBKPAZ010000037.1:0-19802 GCA_046726655.1 Chloroflexota bacterium | reverse complement strand
CTGGTAGCTGAGGACTACGTCTTTGGGGTGCAGGCCTACCTGCGCCAGGGACCGCAGATATTCGGCTGGCACGGCAGCATCATGCTTGAGCAACCCCCGTTTTCGCTCAAGAGCGCCTTTAAGCAGCGCTACCGTTGGGTTACAGGGGTGCTGCAAGGCATTACACTTATGCAGCGCATGCCAGAATTCTATCGTTTGTCCGGCAGCAGGCGTTTTCACCTGGTCTGGGCCACCAGATACCGCATCCTGACCTTCGCACTGGGTTTACCAACCGGAGCAATTTCTCTCCTCTACCTGCTTTACCAGCTAGGGCTAGTCCTATCAGGACAGAACTTTTTGCCGCTGCCGCTGCCAGTTATAGGTTGGTTGATTTTCGTTAGCTTTCTATGGCTCAATTCTATGCTCATAGGGGCCTGGTACAACCTTTCCCAGTCCGATCACCTGTCTGCACGCCAGCGTTGGATAGAGGGCATGCGCGTACTTATTATGGCGCCCGTTGCCGGTGTTGTAGAGAGCAGCGCTGCCTTCTGGGCAGTAGTGCAATGGCTGATAGGGAACCGCAAGGCCTCCTGGGACCCTACACCTAAGACAATTCGGGTCGAGGAGATCCTGGACCGGCATGGCAGGTTCAAAGAGAAGGAAAGCCTCTACGAGAGGATGCAGCTTGTGAAGTACACAGCAGGTGGGGTAGCCATCTTAATGCTTTACCTTGTCATTCCTTTGCTATTACTATTGAGCTCACTTTTCCCTTACATCTGGATCCGCTTGCTGGGTGCCTTCGAGATAGTAACCCTCGGCGAACTCGCCATTGTCAATTTTCTTAGGAAGACCACGCCCGAGCATGGAAGCCGCCGCTCTCTCCAACGTGAGAGCCGGAGGGGTAGCAATAGACTAGCAATTTTGGGCTTCGGCGCACGACAGGTCTTTCTGAGATCCGGCGCAGTTGTACTGGTGCTGGGAATGATGTCTCAGTGGTTACTCCTCAGTTGGAGTAGTCCCCTGGCTCTCAAAGGAGTGCTTCAGCAGGCTGCAGTGGGCAATCAGGGATGTGTTGCGCAGGAAACTGTTGGAGAAATGAATGGATCTCGTCCATTTCCCGGACGAGTTGCTTTCCAAACAGGAGTCATCTTTCCCCGCTGGGGATCCACAGCATATAGCATGAAAGATGGGAACTGGCAGGTCGGGCTTCACGAAATCAAGGAGCAGACGGGAGCACAATGGCTGGGATTGTCCATCAACTTGTACCAGTCCTCGCTCGTCTCAACGCAGGTGCAGGCAAGCCAGGCTACCCCCACACCGCAGGCGGTCGCGGAAGGGATACGTGCAGCGCGGGCGCTGCACTATCACGTGTTTGTGTTTCCGCAGTTGACGGTGGCAGGACCAAGATCCTGGGCTGGCGACATCCAATTCCCAACACTACAACTGGCCCACGCGTGGTTTGACAGTTATTGGCTTGCATTCAAGCCCTATATTATAGCGGCCGCACAAGCCGGAGCAGAAGAGCTGGCAATCGGTACCGAATACGAACTACTTCAGCCAGCAGCGCCCGTGCTATGGAACCAGTTGATCCAGCGCATACACACGTTCTTCCCTGGAAAGCTCACTTATGACATCAATTGGTCCTCTCTCTATTATCCAATGCCATCGTGGCTGGATAATCGATTTTTGAGCGCCATCGGCGTCTCAGTCTATGTCCCGTTGACAGATAAGCCACAACGATTGGACCCGCATACTCTCCCAGCTCTCTGGCATGCAACTGTTGGTAAGCTCTTAGACTCGTTTGCTATAAAGATCGGCAAGCCCGTTTTCTTATCAGAACTTGGTTATCGTGACAGTGCAGACGCCCTCTACAATCCCTGGGATGTCATCTCCAGCACACAAGGTGACCAGGTGGAACAAGCGGCAGCATATAATGCAGCTCTCGTGAATGTGATGAGTGATCGATACATCGATGGTGTATTTGCCTGGGCCTGGGAATCTCCACCGTTTGATCTACGCTGCCGGCTCGCAGCCCAGATACTCCATCAGTGGTATACGATCCAATCTAGCGACACTAACATGCCAGAAGCTGTCGAGAGGTGAAGCGGAAAGGAGTACAAAGGTGCTTAATCGAATGAGGCAACAACTTGGCAACTATCGCCTGGTTCGTCTGATCGGACGTTCCGCTTTTGCGGATATCTACTTCGCCGAACATATCTTTCTGGGTACGGAAGTCGCCATTAAAGTGCTGCGGGTAGACCTATCAGAAGCTGACATGGAGAGCTTGCTCAGCGCGGCACGTACCCTCACAACCCTGGAGCATCCTAACATCATACGGGTTTTAGAAGTTGGCAGAGGGACTGACCTGGGGAGCGACTTTCCCTTTCTGGTCATGGAATTTGCCCCAAATGGGACTTTGCGCCGCCTTCACTCCATAAGCTCGCGACTGCCGCTTAGGATCATACTGGTGTATGTCAGACATATCGCTGAAGCGCTGCAATATGCTCACCTTCAAGGGTTCGTACACTGCGACGTGAAACCCGAGAACATCCTGTTAGGAAGCGGTTACCAGGTTTTGCTAAGTGATTTCAGTACCGGCCTGCTCTCGCCTTTCACTAAGATGATGACCGGTACGGAGGCATATATGGCTCCTGAGCAGATTCGGGGGCAACCATTGCCGAATAGTGATGAGTACGCCCTGGGCGTTATGGTCTACGAATGGTTGTCGGGAGAACTTCCCTTTTCCGGGTCTTTGAGGGAGATAGCCGATCAGCATCAGTTTGCTCCCCCTCCACCCTTGCGTGAAAAAATTCCTGAGATCTCACCGGCAGTCGAGGAAGTAGTGTTGACGGCGCTCGCTAAAGACCCACAGAAGCGCTTTGGAAATCTGTTGGCCTTTGCCAATGCCTTAGAACAGGCCAGCCTGCCAGAAGAACAGTATCTAAATATCTCGCTCGCCAGCACTATGCCGCTGTTGCCAACGGCAGGCCTTTCAGAAGTATTGCCTTCTCCGGCAGGAAATGCACTGGACGAACCGCCAGCAGCCTTTTATCCCGGTACTCTGCGCAGCTTTCGCCGGTCGACGGTCAATCCACGATCAGCAGCGGAAATATATCGCCCGTTTACAAGACCCATCTCACGGCGTGCTATGATTGTGGGTCTACCAGTACTGGTCGTGGCGGGTGGTGGTTTTCTTGCCTGGCTTCTGAATCAGAGAGAATCATCACCAACCACCGCACTGAATCCTATGCTCCTCGCCTACCATGGACATGCCGGTGCAGTGACTGCGGTGGCTTGGTCACCCAATGGCTCATATATTGTGTCTGGTGGAGATGATCATACCATTCGTGTCTGGCGTGCTAAAACAGGCGCTGATGTCTTTATTTCCCATGGTCATTCTGGCGGTGTGCCTGCTGTGACGTGGTCTTCTGACAGCAGACGCATTGCTTCGGCGAGCGCAGGCCCCTCGACCAGTGGCGGCCCTCCTGCAGGGAATAATGCAGTACAGGTGTGGTACGCCACCACTGGGAAGCCCATCTACAACTATCACGGTCATTCCAGTGGCATCACCGGTGTGGCCTGGGCACCTGGGAAGGAGCGGATTGCCTCGGCAAGCACCGATTATACCGTGCAGGTCTGGGAGGCTACTACGGGGCAGCATCCCCTCATCTATCGTACGCATCCCTGGTATGTGTGGACAGTGGCGTGGTCACCTGATGGGACACGGATTGCCTCTGGGGGACCTGATGGCATCATCCAGCTTTGGGATGCGGTCACCGGACATACCCTTGCCGTCTATCGCGGTCATTCCAATGGCGTGGAGGCTCTAACATGGTCGCCCGATGGGACACGGATTGCCTCGGCAAGCGATGACAAAACGGTGCGGGTATGGGATGTTTTTAGTGGCACAAGCGTTTATACCTACCGTGGTCACGCCGGTTATGTACACACCGTGTCCTGGTCACCCGACGGGTTTAACATCGCTTCCGGAAGCAGCGATAAGACAGTACAGGTGTGGAATGTTGCCACCGGAAAAACAATCTATACCTATCGTGGTCATTCCGGCAGAGTGACAACTGCAGTATGGTCACCCGATAGCCAGTACATCGCCTCGGGGAGTGAAGATGGGACTGTGCAGGTGTGGCAAGTGGTATAGTTTTGGCAAATCGACCAAATATAGGTATGGGATACGGGCACACCAGTAACGAGAACACATCTGGTGTGTCTGGCTCATTGAAACGAAACAAGGTGATGAGGCGTGTAGAAAAGAGAAACGGGTTGTGTTTATCGAAACCGTGTGCTCTTTCGAACGAAGCAGGCATACACAGACAAAATAAGGAGAACGCTATGTTCACACTCCTGGGTGAGCTTCCACTCATCACAATCAACGTGGGTAATCTTCACCTGGCTCTTTATTGGAGTCAGGTCATGTACTTGCTCGTTGCAGCCATTGTCGGCTTTGTTGCAGAGTTCATTGTAGGCTGGCGACTCCCCTTCGGCATCATTGGGGCGATCATTGCAGCCCTGGTGGGGATCTGGATCGTCACCAATGTGGTGATCCTCATCATTCCTGGTGATCCTGTCCTCTACGGGATCCCGCTCTTCAAAGCGCTGATTGGGGCCACCCTGTTCGCGGCACTCTGGTACCTGCTGACCTACCGCCTCTGGCACCACCGTCGCCCGTACTACCAACGTCGAGTCCCAGCATAAGCGAGAGGAGAGTTATCCTTTCATGGCTTGAGGCATGTCGCTCTCTGCACATGCCTCAAGCTATCTCAAATGGCTCTCTATGACTTTCCTCAAAACTGCACTGCTCCAGGTATCTTCTAAACAGGCGCTTCCTCATCGATTACCTCTTCAACTGTCTCTTCAACCGCAGTGCCACCGGGTACAGGTTTGAGAGAGCGCACCCGTCGTATCCGTCTGAAACGACCTGTTCCCAGCGCACCCTGCGTATAGAGACGCACACTGATGACAACGCCCGCAAAAATGAGCAGGCCAACAACGAGTAGCATGAAGAGAAAGGCTTCCATAAAGCTGTGTCCTCTCTGTCTGTTTTCTTCTGTACGTACACACTTTGTTACCATGTAATCTCAAGACCCAAACGCACTACGTGCCTGACAGCGAGCAGCAGTTGCTCGCACCACGTCTTTTACACGTATGACGGTTGTGTTTCGCTTCACTTCTGCCCCTATGTATGAATATTGCTTTAAGAATCAGAATATGATATAATTCTATCAGAATAGAGGAAACCTTTGAGAAAAGTGGGTGCCCCCCACTTTTCTGTTTGCCAGGGACTTTTCCGTCCATTGAAACCGGTGCAAACATGCATCGGAAGTAGTACTCGAAAAAACGATGTTTTGTTAGCGTCTACCTGGACGACCTGCGGGAGGAGTAAGGCATATGAGGAGCGAATTTCAGGCTGCTATCGCGCAATTAATTGCCGAGAAAGGACTACCCCGCGAAGTGGTGATGGAAACAGTTGCCACAGCTCTCCTATCAGCCTATCGCAAGAGCTTCGGCGGCGGAGAGAATATTCGCATTGAGGTAGATAAAAACGGCGAGGTGCGTGTCTGGGCCACCAAAAAGGTCGTGGCACAGGTAACCGACCCTAACGATGAGATTTCCCTGGCGGAAGCGCAGCGCATATATTCACATGCGGCTCTTGGACAAACTTTAGACGTTGATTCATCGTACATCTTCGCGCGTATTCCAGCACAAACGGCCAAGCAGGTCATTCTACAACGTATTCGCGAAGCTGAACACGAGCACCTCTACGATCAGCTCAAAGATTGGGTTGGCGAAATTCGCCTTGGCACTCTCACTCGCAAAGACCCGGTCCGTGGCTGGCTACTCGATTTCGACAAAGCAGAACGTGTCGAAGGTGTTATGCCTCTAGGCGAGGAAGTTCCTACCGAACATTACCGTGTAGGCCAGCGCTTGCGTGTCTATGTCTATGACGTGCGCCGCATCCAGGGACGTATGCTCCAGATTATGGTTTCACGCACCCATCGTGACCTTGTGCGCCGCTTGTTCGAGTCCGAGGTACCTGAAATTTACGAAGGTACCGTCGAGATCAAGGCTATCGCGCGCGAACCTGGTAGCCGCACCAAGGTCGCGGTTGTCGCAAGACAAGAGGGATTAGATCCGATTGGTTCCTGTGTTGGCGTGCGTGGTTCGCGTATCAATAATATTGTGCATGAACTCAACGAAGAGAAGATAGACATTATCCAGTGGAGTCCCGATCCCGCCACATTCGTTGCGCATTCGCTCAGTCCGGTGAAACCACTGCGGGTCGAACTACGCGAATCAGACCATACCGCGCTGGTAACAGTCCCTGAGAGACAGCTCTCACTTGCCATCGGCAAGGATGGGCAAAATGCCAGGCTTGCGGCAAAGCTCAGCAGCTGGCGCGTCGATGTCATGAAACCCATCGAGGGTGAAGTATACGAAGAGCAATTTGAAGAGAGATACGAGCCTGCGCCATCCCATAGCGGTGGAAGACGCGACCGTGAGCGTTCTCAAAGCCGTTACGACCGTGGTGAACGCGGTGACGGTGGGTCAAAGCGTTCGCACCACCAGCGTGGAGGCAGGCACAACTCACAACAGCTTGATTACGACGAGTAAGGAATACGACTATGGTCACCAAATCCGCAAAAACTCAGACGAAACGGCCTAAGCATGTTCCCTTGCGTACCTGCATTTCCTGCCGGGAAACGAAGCCAAAGCGCGAGCTGCTGCGTGTCGTTCGCACTCCAGATGGACACGTTCTGATCGACGCTGGCGGTAAGAAATCTGGACGTGGCGCTTATCTCTGTGCCCGGCTTTCATGCTGGGAGAACGCTATGAAGAAAAAACGTCTCGAGCAGGAATTCGAACTGACACTGTCAGATGAAGACCGGGCCGGCCTGGAGGCCTTTATCGCAACACTACCCAGGGATTAGTCGTTGTTGCAATTATATACATAGTAGGCTATACTACAGTAGCCGTCAAAATTCAACCATTTGGAAGTATGGAGTTATCCAATTCAGTTCACATATTAACATCAATAGCATTCAACCTTTGGGTCGGATGAGGATTGAAACAAACGTATGAGTCATTTTTTCTCTACTCTTGATAGAGGCACAGCCCACCGTTTGGAGGGCAGTTTTGGCAATGTTTGCGGAGCGACAGCTATGACCAATTAAACATAGCAACTACGCCAGTGAGCGCAGACGAATATAATGCCTGGCACTGCACCAACGAGAGGGTCTGTCTCTTCCCATAGGCGAAGATGACAGTCCTTTTTTGTGGCTGTGAAGAGAGATTTCCACCGCCAAATTGGCGTATCGTTAGATAGAAGGGGGTCTTCTTCATGAGTAACACATCTGATACCCCAGATGCAAACGAGCAAGTAAAGCCAACTAAAACACGCAGTCGGACAACTACCCGCTCAAAAACAGAAAACGCCGTACCAGGCAGCCAGGTACAGGAAGCAAAGCCCGCAGTTCAGGGCCATACTGCATCTACAACAAATGCAACAACTGCTGTCCGCAGCCAGAGTACATCTGAAAAAGTAAACACGCCAACCGCTCCTGAGGCTCGTCCTGCACCTACCCAGCGAGCAACTACCCATACTGCACGTTCTGTAACTACTCAGCCACCTGCTTCGGGTGCTGCCCGTACAACTCCAACCAGGCCAGCGGCTACTGATGGTTCACGCCCAACTCCAGCGCAACGTCCGGCGCCTGCACAGCGCACCCTTGGACCAGCTTCACCAGCGCAACGGCAGACCAGCAATGCGCCTGTGCAACGTACTGCTGTCCCAGGTAACGCACCTGCGCGACCTGGCGCACGGCAGACTTTCACGCCACCCGGCGCATATCGCCCAGGTGGACAAGGGCGTGCTGCTCCAACTCGCCCTGGCGCACGCCCTGGCACGCAAGTGCACCGGCAGCCTGAACGACGCTCCCCCGTAGTCAAAGAAAAACCAACAGGCCCAATCTCGATTCCACCTCAAATTGTCGTGAAAGACCTGGCGGAATTGTTGCATACGACACCCAATGAAGTTATTCGCGGCCTCATCAAACACAGCATTTTTGCCAGCATCAACCAGGTTGTCGATTATGAGAAGGCTGCGCTAGTCGCGAAAGACCTTGGCTTCGAGCCAAGCCAGAGCGAGCTGACCATAGCGCCCGCTGTGCAGCGCATCAGTGGTGGACTTTCAGCAAACGAAGCCATGATGGCGACACGACACGAGGACAATATGGTTGTCATCCCTCCGGTTGTCACCATCATGGGACACGTTGACCACGGCAAAACTTCTTTGCTCGACACCATTCGCAAAACCAGGGTTGCGGCCGGCGAAGCCGGTGGCATTACTCAATATATTGGCGCATACCAGGTCGAAGTCAATGGGAAGAAAATCACTTTCCTTGATACGCCAGGTCACGAGGCATTCACCGCCATGCGTGCGCGAGGAGCGCAGGTCACCCACATCGCAGTCATTGTGGTAGCAGCCGATGACGGCGTGATGCCGCAAACACGCGAAGCCATCGATCACGCTCAGGCAGCTAAGGTGCCCATTATCATCGCGCTCAACAAAATGGATAAGCTCGATGCCAACCCCGATTTCGTCAAACAACAACTCTATGACATAGGAGTGGTGATTGAAGAGTTTGGTGGAGATGTAATCTGCGTACCAGTTTCAGCCCGCAAAGGAACCGGCATTGATGATCTACTGGAAATGATCTTGCTCGTAGCTGAAGTGCAGGATATCCGCGCCAATCCCAACAGGCCAGCGACTGGAGTCATCATCGAGGCAAAACTTGAGAAAAATACAGGCCCCACGGCGACAGTCCTCATCCAACAGGGGACACTCAAAATGGGCGACAATATCGTGGTTGGTTCAATGTCGGGCAAGGTGCGCGCTATGTTCAACGATCGTGGCAAGCGTATCCAGAAAGCTCCTCCTAGCACTCCTGTCAGTATCCTGGGATTGCCCGAAGTGCCGTTAGCCGGAGACCGCCTCGAAGTGGTGTCCGACGAGCGTACTGCCAGGCACGTCGCCTCGAAAATCGCAGAGCAGCGTCGCAGTGAGACTATGCCACTAGGCCAGGTCAGCCTCGACACCCTCTATATGCAAATGCAGGAAGGCAAAGTCAAAGAGTTGAACGTTGTGCTCAAGAGCGACGTGCAAGGTTCAGCCGAAGCCATCAAGAATGCCCTTAGTAAAGTCGGCGAAGAGAACATTAAGGTTCGCCTGATCCACGAGGGTATCGGCAACATCAGCGAGACCGATGTACACCTGGCGGGCGCTTCTGGGGCTATCATTATTGGCTTCAATGTCAAAGCTGACGGGGCTGCTCAACGCCTGGCGCAAAAGGAAAATGTCGAAATCCGCTATTACGATATCATCTACAAGCTGACTGATGATATCCAGGCCGCCCTTACGGGTATGCTGGAACCAACATACCGCGAAGTTATCGAGGGACACGCAGAAGTACAGCAGACCTTCAAGGCAGGGAAAAACATGGTCATTGCTGGCTGTCGCGTCGTGGACGGCAAGATAACGCGTTCCTCACAGGCCCGTATCCTACGCAAAAAAGAACTGGTGTACGATGGCAAAATTGCCTCGCTGCGACGCGGCAGAGACGACGTACGCGAGGTCACCGCTGGCTATGAATGTGGCATTGTGCTCGATGATTTCACCGATTTCGAGGTGGGCGATAGTATCGAAGCGTATGCGCAAGAGCGAGTTAAACCTGGAGCGTAAAAAATGCCAAATCCACATCGACAAGAGAAACTTGGCGAATTGATTGCAATCGAACTCAGCGATTTGTTGCGTACCCGTGTGAAAGATCCGCGAGTGGGATTCGCGAGCATTACGCATGTCGAGGTAAGTGGTGACCTGCGCCATGCCAAGGTTTTTGTAAGCGTCATGGGAACTGAGAAGGAGCAGGCAGCTACTATTCAAGGACTGAAGCATGCCACAGGTTTTTTGCGCAGTGAACTTGCGAGCCGCATTTCACTACGCTACATGCCGGAGTTGGTTATGAAGTTAGATACGTCGATTGAACAGGGTGCGCGCATCCTTGAACGTATTCGCGAGATCGAGAATGAAAAAACAATCAGCAGTGGAACCAATGAGTGAGAATGCGCGTGCCCTCAATTCGCAGATCGACCCCACCCTTGTCCAGCAGGCGATGGCGCTGATACAACCGGCTCAGCGCATCGCTTTACTCGCTCATGAATCCCCCGATGGCGATTGCATTGGCTCGGCATTGGGCATGGCTCATATATTACGCCTGCTGGGCAAGCAATGTGTGCCCGCCTGCGCAGATGCGGCGCCGCGAAATCTCTCGTTCCTACCTGGAATTGAGACGCTGCAACAAACGCTCGATGACGAGTTCTTTGACCTGGTCATTGCCCTGGATGCAGGCGAACTCAGACGTTTTGGTCGTCTCTATGAAGAACACCGCGCGTTCCTGGACAATGTCCAGATTCTCAATATCGATCACCATATTAGTAGCAGCGGCTGCGGACAGGTGAACATTATTGATCCGAAAGCGGCGGCTACCGCTGAAATCATCGTGCTATTTCAACAGCAGACAGGATTGCCACTCGATCGTGACGCTGCTCTGTGTTTGTTAACAGGCGTGATTACCGATACGAGTTCGTTTCAATTCACCAATACGACTCCCCGCTCACTTGAGGTAGCTGCACTGTTGTTACGCGCTGGCGCTATACCGGAAACGGTAGTCCAACCCATTTACCGCACACGTCCGCTGGCACAAGCGCGACTTCAGGCACTGATTCTCGCAAATGCCCAGACCTCCTGCGACGGGCGGCTGATCTGGTCGCAGGCTACCGGCGCAACACTTGCAGCGGCAGGCGCGACTCCAGAGATGGATGATAACACCTCTGGCATGATGCGCGATATCGAGGGTGTACAGGTAGCTGCCTTTTTCAAGAGCTACGGCGACCCGAGCATAACACGACTCAGCCTGCGCTGCGCAGCTCCTTATAACGCTGCTGAAATTTGCCAGCGCGTCAGCAATGGGCTAGGAGGGGGTCACCAGCGCGCCGCTGGAGCCACTCTTCATCTGCCGATTGAGGAAGCCACCGCTTTGGTGGTAGCCGAATTGGAAAAAAAGATGAGATGCTGAATGGATGGCATATTCAACATCAACAAGGCCACGGGCATGACCTCGCATGATGTCGTGGCAAAAATACGCAAGCTCCTGAAACAGAAGCGCGTCGGACACGCGGGTACACTCGATCCCGCTGCAAGCGGTGTCCTGCCCATCTGTATCGGCCAGGGAACACGCGTCGCGGAATATCTGAGCGAGAGCGGCAAGGCTTATCAGGCAGAGGTTGTCTTCGGGGCTGACACAGATACCTACGATGCAGAAGGCGCTATCACATCTACAGCAAGCACGACAGACCTGACCCTGGCCAGGATTGAAGAGACACTCCCGCATTTTCTCGGTCCTCAGATGCAGGTTCCGCCACGTTACTCCGCCATCAAGCTTCGGGGACGACCCGCCTATAAACGAGCGCGAGCAGGAGAAGAGATCACGTTAGAGCACCGTCCGATCATCATCTATTCACTCAAGGTAGTCGCTTGGGTTCCACCCCGCCTGACACTTGCCATCGAGTGCAGTAAAGGCACATATATCCGCTCTCTGGCGCATGATCTCGGTTTGCAACTTGGTTGCTATGCATATCTGGACGCGCTTATCAGAACATGCAGCGGCCCATTCACACTGTCAGAAAGTATCACTCTAGAGCAACTTGCTGAGGCAGTTGAACGAAACTCGATACAACACTATCTCTATCCGGTAGACAAGGTACTTGAACAGTATCCCACTGTCATGCTGGATGCACAAGCCGTTGAAAGGGTAAAACACGGAAATGCTTTCAGTACCTCAGTAGATGATAGCCCTGGCCTTGTGCGTGTCTATGACACCGGTGGCCATTTTCTGGCTATTGCCAGGTGGAACGAGGAGCAAAAGGCCTGGCAACCAAAGAAAGTATTTTACAGCAGTGGTCAGAAGTCCTGAACCATTTCACAATGTTCAGTAGTTGCTATGCAGGTGAACATGGACTATACTCTTCCAATGAAACAAATCCTGACGGCCAAATTGAAATTGCAGACTGACCCCGCGCAGTTCCAGGCCTTGCGAGCCACACAACTGCGGTATCGTGATGCTCTGAACTACGTAAGCCAGTACAGTTTTGCGCAGGGCAAGATCAGTAATCAGCGACGCTTGCAAGAAGCGTGCTATGATGCGATCCGCTTGCAGTATGGACTGCCTGCTCAGATGGCCTGTAATGTCCCTCGCCAGGTCGGGGCTACATATAAGACCTTGTGGACGAAGGTGAAGCAAAACAATGCAGCTCGCAAAGCAGGCATCACCAAGAAACGCTACAAGGGCCTGGATAAGCCACCCAGGTATGTTTCTCCTACCCTGACCTATAACTACCATCGGGACTACAGCCTGAAGCCCGATAACCAGGTGAGCATTCTGACCCTGGAGGGGCGCGTGGTTGTTCCCTACACAGGCTATGATAAACAGGTGGCACTGCTCCACCATGGCGCATCTATCGGAGCTGCTAAGCTCTGGTACGATAAGCCGCGCAAGCAGTTCTATCTGCTGGTTTCCTTCGAGGTGGAGATTGCTGATCCACTGCCAGAGACTCATAAAGAGGTTGTCGGGGTGGATGTGGGACAACGCTACCTGGCAGTCGTGGCTACTCCCGCCAATGAGGCATCTTTCTATTCTGGTAAGGCTGTACGAGCCAAGACCGATCACTATGCGCGACTGAGAAAGCGGTTGCAGCGAAAAGGCACTCGTTCCGCTATACGACGACTGGTCGTGATCAGCGGACGAGAGAGACGGTTGAAACAAGCTTGGAACCACTGGATCAGTTGGCGTATTGTGGACGGCCACCCACACAGCGTCATCGGTCTGGAAGATTTGACACACATCCGTGATCGGACTAGGCGCAAGCATGGCAAGAAAGCCAGCCCGAAGCAAAGACGGGCAAACCGGCATGTCTCGAAGTGGGCCTTTGCTGAATTGCACGGTTACATTGCCTATAAAGCCACCATGGCGGGCAGCATAGCCGTAAAAGTGGATGCCAACTTCACGAGCAAGGCTTGCCCGATGTGCGGCTATACTAGCGATATGAACCGTCCCACCAACGGCTCGCTGTTTGTGTGTCAGAGTTGTCGTTATACCCTCCATGCTGATTTAGTCGGGGCACGTAACGTTGCACTCAGAACGCTGCTCGTTCGGCAAGACTGGACGAGCACGGGCGTCTTGTCAGTACGCCCTGATGTGTCGAGCGATGAAGCCAAAGCTGCACGTCTCTCCAGGTATGCAGAGTTGCGGTGGAGCTTAGACACAAGCCCGTCCTCTTTAGGGGACGTTGGTAACTGACCCCTGTTGCCTGTAAATGATGGCTGTGGTACTATTAGCCAGAGAAAAGCAAGGGTAGCAAATCAAGCTCAACATGGATTACCTAACAACAGTAACGGCAAATGACTCAATTGCAATCACCATCGGCAACTTTGATGGTGTACATAAAGGACACCTGCGCCTCATGCATGATTTGCGTATCATGGCGCAAAGATTGAATGCTAAGCCAGTCTTGGTCACGTTCGATCCGCATACCTTGTTGGTTGTGCGACCTGACATCGATCTACAATTTCTGACAACGCTGGAAGAGAAACTGGCGCTGACCGCTAGATATGGTCATATTCCTGACCATATTGTAATCAGTTTTACACCAGAAGTGGCACAAATGAGCGCCAACGATTTTCTGGAAAGCTTACGAGAACGTTATATTCTTCGAGGGATGGTAATTGGTGCAGATTTCAGCCTCGGGCATAACAGAATGGGAGATATTACCTTCCTTCAGCATTATGGACAAGCACATACGATAGAAGTGCTACCCATCCAACTGGAGGCGGCAGAGCAGACGCGTATCAGCAGCACACGTATTCGCACGCTGGTTAGCGAAGGCTACATTCAGGAAGCAAACACATTACTGGGACATCCGGTGGTTGCCAGTGGCATTGTTATCAAAGGCGATCAACGCGGCAGGCTTCTGGGATTCCCCACTGCGAACCTGCTGCCCGAGCCACACAAGTTACTGCCCGCCAATGGGGTATATGCCGCACAGGTACATCTTGGCAAGATGGTACAACGTGACGGGGGACATGATAATCCCGTCTATAACAGTGTAGTGAATATCGGGGTGCGTCCCACTTTTGGTGGTCACACACGACTGGTGGAGGCGCATGTGCTCGATGTCGATGATCTTGATCTCTATGAGCAGCGTATTACGGTAGACTTCATCGCACGCCTGCGTGATGAGCAGCGCTTTGCAGGCATTGATGCCCTGAAGGCTCAGATTGCTTCTGATGTGCAGCAAGCGCGTCAGATCTTACAAAAGGAAGCGTGAGCAACGTGAAGGCTCGCCAGAATCCACTTTCAAAAGTTGAATCATTCATGCAGCGCATTGTGGAAAGTCCCTTTGCATTCCTCTTTCCATCTAAGCTCCAGCCAGCCGAGGTCGCTCGTAAATTGGAACGCGCTATGGAAGACAGCATACTGTTACAGGGCGAAGGACGCAGGCTTGCTCCCGATGCCTTTGACATCTTCCTCAGTTATAAAGATCACCAACAATTGCTTCCTGTAGAAGCTACCTTGAAAAAAGGGTGGCAAGATCATCTCGTTCAAGTGGCACGCCAGCGCCACTATACGCTGAGAGTCATGCCTGTTTTGCGTTTGCATGCTAGCAGCGAGTTGCGATCTGGTGCTATTCGCATTGAAGCACAGATGCAGGATCGTCAGCATGCCAACGTAGACGACGGGACCAGTACAGAAGCAGGACCGATGGCAACCCAGGCTCTGAGCGCCGAGCAGTTGGCATTATTGCGTGCGCAACTGCCACCGGGACAACAATTGCCGGGTCTGCCTGACGCCGCTATTCCACCAGGCAGTTCACCACATAATCCCAGTTCATCTTCAATACTCCCTGGAGGATATGCAGCAGGAGCGCCTATCCCCTCTCTGCCCCAGGCATGGCTGACAATTCGTTTACCGCAAATGGCCCAAAAGGTCTATCGCATAGAAAAACCCGTTGTCAATATCGGGCGCCAACTCACCAATGATATTATTGTTGAAGATAAGCGCGTTTCACGATACCACGCGCAAATAAAATATCAACCCAACGGCCAGTTTATGATTTTTGATCTTGGCAGTACCAATGGCATTACCATCAATGGCACGCCTCATTTGCGCCAACATACCTTACGCAGCGGTGACCGCTTCACCATCGGCAGTTATGATTTTTACTTCGAGAGAAGGTAAGGGCTGCGAATTATGACTTTGGATGTCTTTTTACTCATCTTGCGACTGTTATTCATCGTCTTACTGTACCTCTTTTTAATGCAGGTGGTTATTGCTATTACACGCGATTTGCGCAAGACGGCAGTAGCAAGTGAAAGCCTTGGGAATAAGGCCCCGCCAGTGGTCGGACACCTGATTGTGGTGGACAGTGGCCCCAGTACCATCCTGCCGGGGACGCGCTTCGACCTGAGCCCACAGACCACGATTGGCCGAGGCCCGACAAACTCAATCCAACTGGTGGATAATTTCATCTCGGGTGAACACACCAGGCTCTGGTTCCGTAACGGTTTATGGTATGTGCAGGATGCGGGCAGTACGAATGGAACGTATGTGAATAATCAGCCCGCTCGCGAGGCTCTAGCGGCCAGGTTTGGCGATATCATTCAGGTCGGCTTTATTCGCTTCAAGTTAGCCCAGTAGGGGCACGATTGATCGCGCTCCTTCATTTGACATAGAGAGAAGCCACATGAAAGCAAGTATGACTTCTGGAATATTACGGCGCTACCGGTGGAAGGAACTGGGATTACTCATGCTTCCTTTTATGATTCTGGTGCTAGAGATGATCCAGTTACCCATTGCGCAATATTTCCAATCAAAGATCAATTCCAATACCCAGCAATCCATCCCATTTAGCACAGCAATCCTGCCCTCAATTCACGACCTCGTACCAGTATTTGGTCTGATCGCAGCGCTGATCTTAGTCAACGTGCTACTCAGCGCTTTTTTCCCGAAAGCCGACCAGGTGCTTTTTCCTCTTGTGGGTCTGATGAGTGGAATCGGCGTATTGATGGCGCTACGGCTTGGCTCACAGGTAGGAGATCCATTATTAGGTACACGCCAGCTCGTGTGGGTGCTCCTGGGTCTCGTCATATGCATTGCAACAGTCTTTGGCTTGCGGAACATGAACTGGCTGAAACGTTATAAATATACCTGGGCTTTGCTTGGAATCCTGCTGGTAGCATTAACAATCGTAAACGCATTGCGAGTGAAGAACCTCAACAGCCCAACACATGACCAGTTGAACTTTGGACCACTCAACCTCCAGCCCTCGGAACTGTTGAAGATTTTCATCGTGATATTCTTCGCCGCGTACCTGAGTGAGAACAGGGATATATTAACCGAGGGTAATCTCCGTATCGGCCCATTACGCCTGCCACCATTACGGACGCTAGGACCGATTATACTGATGCTGGGGATTTCACTGGTGTTGTTTCTGGTGATACGCGAACTTGGCCTGGCGCTACTGATTTACGGCATTTTCTTGTGCATGATCTATCTCGGCAGCGGGAAACTTTCCTACGTGATCGGCGGTTTGCTCGTGTTTGCGGCGCTAGGCTTCATCGGCTACACGCTGTTCGGCTACGTGCAGTTACGCTTCGCAGTACTCTCCATCGACGTCGTGAACTGGCAAAGCTGGTCGCAGGCAACGCAGGCGTTCGCCAAAGGGGCAGCGTTTCAGGTCGTACAGGGTCTGATCGCGCTTTCAAGCGGCGGTATTCTTGGGGCGGGATTTGGTCTTGGGCACGCAGGCACATTTGTGCCGGTGGCGCAGTCCGATATGGTCTTCACAGCATTAGGCGAGGAATTCGGGTTGGCGGGGTTATTTGCAATCATTGGCATCTATTTGCTGATCATTTATCGCGGATTCCGCATTGCGATTGAGGCGAATGACGAATTTAATCAGTTACTGGCGGCGGGCCTGACATCGATCTTTGCCATTCAAACGTTCATTATTGTCGCAGGTAATATGAAGTTTCTGCCACTCACTGGTATACCCTTGCCATTCCTGAGCTACGGTGGCAGTTCGATCATCGCCAACTTCATCATCATCGGCATCCTGCTGCGCATCTCCTATAATACCGCCATGGAACGACAGGGGCTGGCTTGAAGCACTGTATCAACGTATGCCTGCTTGTTTCTTCACGTAACACATGCTATACTTCTCCTTGCACTAAGAGCCATAGACTGTTACGTCGTAATCTCCGTAGATCAGGATCGTACCACATGGGTCAATACCAGCAATGGTTACACTATCAAGAAATCGACAGGCGTCTGCGCACACAAGTAGAGACACTCGAGGCGGAGTTAGCCCAACTCCAGGAATGTCTGGATTTACTAGAGCAGCAGCAGCAAGAGGCAGCGCCCCTCATTGATAATCCAATCATGCAGGCGCTGTTTGCCAATCTACCTGCCTATCATGTATCACCCAAAAGTACTACTCAACATGTGAATGCGCAAACGCCCCCCTCACTGTCAGATGTGCAGTTATCAGAGCCTGGCGATTCGATCTCGCCTGCACTCTTAAGTTGGGGAGGGCTACCAAACTTCGGACTCCAAGACATCGAGGAACCATTTCCCCCTGTAGACCAGTCGCTACCGCCTACCAACCACCCTGAAATAGAGCTATTACCTGAAGATATGACGGCATTCTTTGATGGGCATACGCAAACCGACCCCCAACTTGAACTACCCTGGTGGCTGCGCAAAATCACTATTTCCTCTAAAGACGAGCAGAGAAGCCGGCCTATTGACCAGCATAGTATACGTACAAACCGCCTCGTACAACGCTGGATTGAGCGTTGGGGGCGAGAACCCTCCACTTCGCTCAAACTAACGGAGCATAAGGAGGAAGGTACTCATGAGTAATGCATCTCCCCACCACAATGCCAGTAGTGTCGATGTCGTTTTCGCACAGTTGAACGAGCGCGATATCGAGGAGTTCCATCTCGGCTACCAATGCTGGTATCTGCGACAACATATCTCGGCGCTCCAAACCCGGCTTGACGACCTGCAACTGCACATCGCCGAAAATTCGGAACGCATGCAAGCACTACATCCAACCGCTATTGAACTCGCAATACTGGCGCGACTTCAGTCAAACGGCGTAAGCGATGTTGACCTGCTCGATCGCATGTTGGAGCGCGGTGAATTGTGGCTGGATCGCACTATGCAGCGACTTGATTACTTTGAGCAATTAGACGACTTTATCAGTGATGACTATACGCAGTGGTGTCAACACGCATTAGAAGGGGCTTACGATTGGATTGACTCGATGTTAGATGGAGGTCCCTCATCGTCACCTCCAGTAGCTCCTTCTGAGGAAGAGGAACGGATCGAGGCCACCGAAGAAATGTTCCTGCAAAAACTCAGTAGCGACGAATACGACGATGCTTCGCCACTGCTGGAAACGACACTCAAACGTCCAGCGATTATTATTGCTCATCCCGAAGACCCTGTCCCGCTGGCTGAAGATATTTCTGCCACAGTAGAAGCTGCTCCGCCTGTTGAAGAACCTACACCTACCTCGAAAGATGCCCCTCCAGGAGATGTCCTCTGTACTTCTGATCTTCCTGCTGAGGAAGATACCATTCAGCAGTATGTAGATACCGGGGTTGTGCAAACACCAGCGGAAGTGCTTCCAGTTGAGATGAGCGACACTGCTGATCATGCTTCAGAACAACCCGAAGAGCCTCTTTCCGTAGAGAGCAGTTCTATTCCCGATCGTGAACACCCTCCAATCCAAGAATCAGTCGAGTTCTCTCCTGCGACTGGGGAATCCTCATCGTTCCCACCTGAGGCACTTTTACACAGCGAAGAGCACGCAGCGCCTGAGATACTCTCCTCTGTTAGCGAGGAAATTGAGGCACACCCCCGCGCCAGTATTCCAGAAGCACTTGGACAGGATCAACAAAACACGACGATAAAACGGCCCAACTTTATCAGGCGTTTTATCAGGAAAATCCGTGGAAGGTGAAACGGCCACCCAATAAGCATTAACCCAAGAAAAGCTGTCGCTCACAACGTCAGCCTTGTGGCGAACCAGGTGGTAGTATCGGGTCGGTTGATAGCCCAGGCATTGGCACAATGGGTAGAGGATAGACTTGCAAGGAACCACCTGCTGCCCTCTGCTGCGCATGTTCGAGTTCTGCCACCCGCTTCCGCAACATGCGCGTTTCACGGCGTTCCTGCAGAGCTGTCGGAACGGAGAGCACATACACAATCAATGCTCCAAATAGGCATGAGATCAGTAACCACAAACCCATCGGTAATGGCGGTGTCTGCCAGATGAGGAACGACAGTTGCGCTGCTGTAACGAAAGCAGAAAAATTCTCAATCACCACTATAACAAGCGCCCCGCCTACCAGCACAATGACCACAATGACCAGGAGCACGACGTAGAACACACTCTCCTCCTTCGCTAGAAAGAAAATGCAAGCACGAGAGTATCTCGTATTGATGATAAACCTGCCAGTTCGACCGTTTTTCCTCATTTCAGGTCTTTTTTAGTATACCCAAAGTAAAGGGTCAGGGCAAATTGACGCCAAACAGTAATAGCCTTATAGTTCCCGATCTACAACATCCTATAGATCAGTTCTTGCGATCGATCCGCAGCGGGTGAACTACGGCACCCTCTACGCC
>JBKPAZ010000036.1:0-6302 GCA_046726655.1 Chloroflexota bacterium | reverse complement strand
ATGCCGAAGATAGCTACCAGGTCCGTGGGCCGTGCCCCGCTCATCTTCACCGCCTTATAGGTCGTGACGCCCGCACAGGTCAGCGGAGCTGCCTCCAAGGGGTTCACGTATGCAGGCACCTTCCCGACATATTTGGCAAAGGCCCTGGCATATTCAGCGTAGCTCCCATCGACGGAATAGCCGGTGTTGAGCTGCTTCTCGCAGAGCGTCTCCCAGCCTGAGACGCAGTACTCACATGTCCCACAGGCATAACCCAGCCACGGGATGGCGACCCGATCTCCCTCTTTGACCTCAGTCACTCCTGGCCCAACCCTCTCGACCATCCCCACACCCTCATGGCCAGGGATGAACGGGAGCTTAGGCTTGACCGGCCAATCGCCATGAGCGGCATGGATGTCCGTATGGCACAATCCTGAGGCTTCGATCTTGACGACAACCTGCTCTGGGCCTGGCTCCGGCTTAGCGACCTCCTCAAGACGAAGCGGGGATTTGAACTCATGTACGACTGCTGCTTTCATTGTCTGTTTCTCTCCGTGCTCTGTGTGTCAAAACAATCAACAAACTTATGCATCAAAAGGACTGCTTCCAGGGGATAGCTGGTTTCCAATACAGCACGCGGTACGGGGACGAGTATACATTGTTCTTCTACGAGGCGACTAACTCTCTCAACGGGGCTGCTTTTCTTTCCCCATTTTACAACAAATCTATCGCAGGCAGCAAAACGAATTCTTTAGTGAGCGGGGTTTTTCGGGTAAACCAAAAAGCCCTGGGGTCGAACAGACGAATCATTGACATTCTTCCGCTCTTCATATTATCATATCATTAGTTGTTGATATGATAATATGAAGGAGAACATGTTATGCTCACGCACGTACCCCAGGCGACAGCAATCAAAGCCAGACTATTCCGCGGCTTTTCGGATATGTCTCGACTCGCGATCTTAGAAACGTTGCGTGATGGGCCACTTACCGTCAGCGCTCTCGTGGAGAAAACTGGCCTCAGCCAATCAAACATCTCCAACCATCTACGCTGTCTGACGGATTGCGATCTTGTTGTCTCCACTCCACAGGGACGCTACACGCTTTACCAATTGAGTGATACGCGGGTCGCCGATTTGCTTGCACTCGCTGATGAATTACTGAGTGACGTGGCACGAGGCGTCTATGAATGCACGCGCTACGAGCCACTTGCAACTTCAGGAGAGGAAGTGGACTGAGATGGCTCGGACAACGCTTGAAATTCCCGTACAAGGGATGGATTGTGCGGAATGCAGCATGCATGTGCAGCATGCCCTGGCTGCTCTTCCCGGTGTTGATGATGTCCATGTGCTGCTTTCCTCTGAAAAGGCCGTGCTCCAGATAGATCCTGCACTGGTCGATCTTGCCACAATTCGCAAGGCAGTTAAGGGAGCGGGCTACACGGTTCCTGAACATGCTTCCTCTATGGAAGCGCAGCCTGCCACCAAAGCACTCGCAACGTTCACCCGTCCGATTCTCACTCTTTTTGGCGTCGTCTTTGGAGTGGTGCTGCTCGTGGTCATTGTGGGAGAATGGCTCGGTTTCTTTGAACGGGTGACGGACTGGGTTCCGTGGTACGTCGGGTGGGGCCTCGTTCTGCTGGCAGGGGCTCCGATTTTCTGGAATGTCATCCGAGCCGCGCTTCACCGCCAGGTCATTTCACACACACTCATGAGCATCGGGGTCATAGCGGCGCTGGCTGTCGGACAATGGCCGACAGCCCTCGTAATCGTGTTCTTCATGCATATCGGCGATTACGTTGAACACTTTACGACCGAGCGTTCACGCCAGGCAGTCAAACGCTTAACCGCGCTTGCTCCCCAAACCGCGCGGGTAGAGCGCGATGGGGTAGAGCAGGTCGTTCCCATCGAAGAGGCGCAGGTTGGTGAGATGGTCATTGTCCGTCCAGGCGAGTCGATCCCGGTCGATGGAGAGGTCATTAGCGGGCAGGCGACCGTCAACCAGGCGACGCTTACCGGGGAGTCCATGCCAGTCGAAGTCAGCAGTGGAAATCGCGTCTATGCGGCAACCATTGCCACGCTTGGCAGCATTCGGCTCAAGGTCACGCAAGTGGGAGCAGATACCACCTTCGGACGGGTTATCACGATGGTAGAGGAAGCCGAGGCACATCGAGCGCCAGTGCAACGGATCGCGGATCGCTTCTCGGCCTACTTTCTCCCAGTCGTAGCAACCATTGCACTGGTCACCTTCCTCGTGAGCCGGAACCCTCTGGCTGTGGCGTCGGTGCTGGTTGTCGCCTGTTCCTGCTCGTTTGCGCTTGCCACGCCGATAGCCATGCTCGCTTCTATTGGGGCAGCTGCCTCTCGTGGTATCCTGGTCAAAGGAGGAAAATACCTGGAGGTGCTCTCGCATGCCGACGTACTGCTCATCGACAAGACTGGCACGATCACCACCGGGCAGCCCCAAATCACTGATGTGATCGCGCTACCTGGTCACACCCAGGACGAAGTGCTTGCTCTTGCAGCCAGTGTCGAGCGCGACTCAGAACATCCGCTGGCTGAAGCTGTGCGACAAGCTGCTGCTGAATACGCGCTTTCACTCGATGCAACGGAGCATTTTGAGGCTGTCCCAGGACTTGGGGTGCGAGCCGAGGTGAACGGGGTCACCATCGCTGTTGGGAATGCACGCATGATGGCATCATCTGCTCCAGCGAACATCACGCAGGCATTAGAACTACAGGGAAAGACTTTGCTTCTGGTTGAGCAAGCGGACAAGTTGATCGGAGTTCTGGCTGCCGCCGATACCATCCGCCCTGAAGTGCCTGCTGCAATTGAGCGTCTCCGAACGCCTGGCATCAGCAAGATCGAACTGCTCACCGGCGACAATGAACGGACGGCACAAGCGCAGGCAAAAGCATTACGCATCACCTATCGTGCAGAGTTGCTGCCAGAAGACAAAATCCGAATCGTCAAAGCGTACCAGGCACAGGGTCATACCGTCGTGATGATCGGCGATGGGGTGAACGACGCGCCTGCTCTGGCACAGGCTGATGTGGGCATCGCAATGGGCGTGATGGGATCAGACATAGCTCTAGAGGCTGCTCACGTGGCGCTCATGCGCGAGGATTGGAACCTGGTGCCTGACCTGTTTACCATTGCGAAGCGTACCATGCGGGTCGTCAAGATGAACCTCTCTTTTACTATTCTCTACAACCTGGTGGGCCTTTCGCTTGCCGCGCTCGGTTTCCTCCCGCCGATTCTGGCAGCGGCGGCGCAATCCCTGCCAGATCTCGGTATTCTCGCCAATTCGTCGCGGTTGCTTCGTCAGAAACTTCCAATGGCAGCAGGGGTTACTCCTGCCATGAGTCCACAAGGCCCCTCGACTGCTCAAGCGACAACAGAGACGTGTGGATGTGGGGACCCGGACTGCTGTCAAGTGATTACCCACGACTGAAAAGGGAGATGAATAACGTGTGCTGCGATACATGTGCAGTATTCTGGAGGAGAGTGATCTCATTGGCTCATCTTCACCTTCCCTGGTTACCTTGAAAAGCCTGATACGTTTGACACCTTGAAACTACTAGACGAGATCAGGAGAGATTTTTGAATAGAGGAAGGAATATCATCCTGTGAGGCATTCTGCACGGTTCTTTGTCGTGATGGCACTTGAGTGTATGGCTCTGCTCATCGGTGCCTATTCCTTGAGTTTCTTGAACTATCACGAACGTAGCCACGTCGCAGTTGAAACGAGCATCCTCTGCCTGCTTGGTGGCCTTGTGGGGACACTTGTTACTCGACCCAAAACCCAGGCAGTCGTTTCCTCCAGTGCGATTGCACTTGGGATCGTTGCCCTCGGAGTCGGTAGCTATTTCTTAACTACCCTGGAGTATCATGAACGTGCCTACATTGTTCTTGGGTCTGGTATCATTTGCCTTCTAGGTGGCATCGCTGGCATACTTGTTGCCCGATCCAAAGTTGCTGCGTTCACTGGTGTGACGGCACTTGGGGTAATTGCTCTGGGCGTAGGTGGCTACTTCCTGACCACTTTGGGCTATCACGGACGTGCCTACATCATTCTTGGAGCAGGCCTCCTTTGCCTTCTTGGAGGCATTGCCGGTACATTCCTTACCAGATCTAAAGCCAAAGCGGCTGTCAAGTAGTGCTATGTGAACGAATCCTGGGCACCCATCAATCTGTGCAAGCTGATGATTGTGACGAGGATGCACTCGCTCGACGCCGGGCACAGCCTCATGGTGAGACTCGTTGCACCGCCCAAACAGTGGATGCCAGGTCTCTATCGCGTCAAACTGAGCTACGGTACCAGGGCTCCATCTGCTCCCATTCACCCATCAAAACAAGATTGATAGTCCATTAGTACTGCTCAATTGGCCCAGGTAGAGCCTTCACTGCCCGCTCTTCTAATTGCCGCTCGTTGCGCCATAGAAAGACCACAAATGCTACGATGAAAAGAACTGCCAGCACAACCGTAATAGTTCCTACAGGCCCGGTCAACCGGTGGATTTCCTCGCCGAGGAGGTAGCCACCCAATCCGTAGAGCGTAGCCCAGACAAATCCCCCAAGTGCGTTGAAAACTAAAAAGCGGCTCCATGGCATCCGATTTACGCCTGCAAGAAAGGCAGCCCAGGCACGCAATACTGCGACGAAACGACCAAAGAACACGACTTTGCCGCCATGCTTGCGAAACAGGTAGATCCCCACTTTCAACTTGCGCTCATCGAAACCAATGTAGCGGCCATAGCGACGCAGTACACGGTACCCTCCTTCTCGCCCGATCCAGAAGCCGATATTGTCACCAATGATGGCGCCGCAGGTAGCGGCGGCAATGATCAATGCAATCGAAAGCTGGTGTGTCTTTCCGGCATCGATTGCAGCAACCAGGAGCATCGTTTCGCCCGGGAAAGGAATGCCAATACTTTCTATAGCTACAAAGAAAAAGACCGCCCAGTAGCCATAGGTGGCCAGGAAATGTTGAAGATCGGTGGTAGCCACATGCAACATCTGACGCGCGCCTTTGCTCTTTCTCACGAAACAACTCGAAAGGATGAAGAAGAAGGTTCTATCTTCCATATGATACGAGAGAGAGGACGAAAGGTTCCATATTGAGATCTTCTCGGTACAATAGGGAGATATGTAATCATTGATGTACTTAAGGTGACGGCTCGAATAGAAAGAGGATTGACGGGCATAGTAGCGCATGCTATCCTTACTACCAGGAGATAACGATGTTAAGAGAGATACAGGAGCCAGATCGAGAAACGGTGTCCGAGTCAGGGATCCCAACGGAACCACGCCTAAGGGCAATATCCCCTACCTCGCTCGCTGATGATAGCAGGTGCATGGCAGTACTGGAGCCGCTAGCGTTTCATTCGGTTCCAACTGCTGGGCTTACACAACAGGCAAGTAATCAACAGGCAGACAGTTGCTCTCTTCGGAGCTTTGGATCAAGGGAAGAGTGTGGCACGATCCTTAGCCTTCACGTCGAGAGGTGATCCACTTCCTGACTTCTATCCAGAACGTGCCTATGAGCGCCGCCGCGATTGCGAGCGCCCATGTCTCAGCGCTCAGCGAGGTTGTTTTGAAGAGCATCTGTACGCCGGGAACGAGCGTCACCACCAGGACGAACAGCACGGTTGCCGCCGCCCACCAGACCATGAGGCGATTCGAGAAGAGGCCCAGGCGGAACATAGATTCGCGCTGGGAGCGCAGGTTGAGCGCCAGCAAGACATGGCCGAGCAACCAGGTAACGAACGCAGCTGTTTGAGCCGTCGCAAGCCCCACGCCGCTATACCAGGTGACCAGGTAAACCACGGACACAGCGGCAAAGAGTCCCGCCGCCGAGGTGAAGATGCTGCGCACCATCGCATGGTTCATGAAGGGTTCTCGCGGGTCACGCGGTGGGTGGCGCATCAAGTTCGGCTCTGCGGGTTCGGAGACGAAGGCCGCAGAGGCAGCTACATCCATGAAGAGTTCCATCAGGATGATCTGCACCGGCGAGAAAGGTACCGGTACGAGCAGCAGCACGGGTAGCAATGTCACCGCGACAAGGGCCACCTTGCATGCGAGATAGTAGCGTACCCCTTTTTGCAGATTCTTGAACAGGATACGTCCCTCTTCGATAGCGTGGACAATCGTGGCAAAGTTGCCGTCGGCCAATACCATGGCTGCAGCCTCGCGGGCCACGTCGGTGCCCTTTTCGCCCATCGCGACCCCGATATCGGCTGCCGCCAGGGCTGGAGCATCGTTGATGCCGTCCCCCGTGACCGCGACACGCTCTCCGCTCGCTTGTAGGGCCTTGACCAGGCGC
>JBKPAZ010000035.1:0-8715 GCA_046726655.1 Chloroflexota bacterium | reverse complement strand
GGTGGTGCTTGTCTGGGGAGGATATGCCGCCAGTGTAGGGTATGGAACGACAGTGCCTGGAGTAGTTTATCCCCTCTGGATTGTATTCCTGGCAGAGGTGAGCTTGACTTTTCTGCTCGTATTCTCCATTTTTCTTTTTGTGAGCACCCATCGTCTGATGCGTTGGACACCGCTCATGGTATGGATTCTGGTGGCAGTGATGGTGTGGCTTGAAGCGCCCATCTCCGGTACCAGCCTGAATCCAGCAAGAAGCTTTGGGCCTGCCCTGGTCTCCTGGACCTGGCATGACCACTGGCTCTACTGGGTTGCTCCTCCCCTTGGCGCTTTGCTAGCTGTAGGAGCCTTTCGTTTCTTTCCTATGGGGAAGCGCGATGTACTGACGGGCAAAATGTTTCATGTCCCGCACTATCGGAGTGTCTTCAAGAACGTTAGCGCACCGTGTATGCCCGCTGATGGAATGCTCAGGAAGAAGGCGTAGACCCTGCTCGTTGGGAAGGGAGGCCAGACATGCCAATTGACGATGAACTTACCTGCCAAGAGGTGGTGGAATTGGTCACCGAGTATCTGGAGAATACTCTACTTCCAGAGATGCGGGAGCGACTTGAGACGCATCTCGAAGACTGTCCTGGCTGCACAACCTATGTTGAACAGGTACGACTCACCATCAGCATGCTGCACCACTTAGCGCAGGTGTCTGCCTTGCCGGCGACGAAGCAGGAATTGCTTCAGTACTTTCGTGATTGGAAGAAGAATGCATCTTGATATTATGATGTGAGTTCCCTGATCTCCTGAACATTACGAGCAGTTGGGCCAGTTCTGCTCTCAACTATCTCAAACTTCACCGCGATACCAGGCCTGATGGTCCGATAGCCTTGTCCGGGCAAAGCGGTAAAGTGAAAGAACACATCATCGCCTGATCCATCTCTTGCAATCATGCCAATGCCCGCGTTGAGATCGAACCAGCGCACGACCCCTTGTGCTACCGGTAGGCCATTGGCTCCCAGTGGCGGTATCCCATCAGCCCATTCTTGCTGGGGAATGCGGATTTGACGCACCTCCGGGGTGTCGTACGCCTCGTAGCGGTAATCAGAGCGGGCTTGCATGATGGTGCGCAGATCGTGTCGCAGTTCTTCATTGGTAGGGCGACCAACAAAGTACCACCACAGGCATCTATCTTTTTGTCTAGTCTCGTTGTAGCTGAGAACGTTACAGCTCTCTTCCTGGCATCATAAACTGCTACAACGCGCATGGCAGAATTTGGCGTAGATGCGCCCTGGCAAACCTACGTTATAACTTATTTACCAGCAACATCCAGCGCGTAGGTTGTAGAATAAAGAGTGTCGCTATGTAATTTTTAATGAGCAAAGGAGCAAAACTTGGACGGCACTCGAGTAAAGAATAGCGTGGGTATCTGGGCATTTGGCCCCAACGCCACACGTTTCGTGCCCGGCGGTTATCATCCGGAGACGATCAACGAAGATATGGTGACGCGCACACGGCGTGTCGTCGATGGATTAGCAGATCTGATGGATGGGCTAGAATATCACTACCCAGGTGAAATCAACGAAGAAAATGTAGAAGCGATCAAGGCAGCCCTCGGGCCAATGGATATTTACTGCCTCGCCGCTGGCCTGCATCCCGATGCTACGTATAAACTGGGAGCGTTCATCAATCCCGATCCGGCGCTACGCCGCAGGGGCATCGAGACGCTCAGGCGGGGAATAGACCTTGCCGCTACTCTTGGCGCACACTTCATCATCTGGCCAGGCGCTGAAGGCTATAATTACAACTTCCAACGTGACTATGCCCAGACCTGGGATTGGTTCGTAAGCGGCGTGGGTGAGGTAGTCGCGCACGCTGCCACCAAAGGCGTAACTGTCTTCATGGAGCATAAGAATAGTGAACCGGCCATGAACATCTTGATGCGTAATATCGCTGCCACCCTCTACACCATTGATCGTGTTCGCCGCCTGGGTGTTGATACCTCGCGCCTCCTCGTCAATATGGACTGGCAGCATTTAATCATGAATGGTGAGAACCTGGCAGAGTACGCAGCCTTGCTGCATACGGAGGGCAAACTGGGGCACCAGCATGCCAACTCTGGCTGGGGAACCTTTGACGATGATAACATGGTAGGTGCGGCCTTTTTCATGCAAACCCTCGAGCTTGCGATGACCCTGCAAGATGTGGACTACGGCGCTCAGGGCCAGCGTATTGGCTACGACCTGTATCCATACACTGAAGATCAAGTGGCGGCAGTGCGACGTTCGGTGCTCCAATGGGCATTTATTGACGACCTGGCGCGCAAGATCGACCGCAAGGCTCTTGCAGAGGCTCGTTCGCATGCAGATGCTGTAGAGGGCTATAGAATCGTTTACGAGGCGATGGGTCTGGACAAGGCGTATGCGGAGCATATTATTTCAAGACGTAAACGATGAGAGAGGACAAAGAGTATGCAGGCATTGCTAGGTATTGATCTCGGAACGACCGGCGTCAAGGCTGCGCTATTTGCAGCCGAAGATGGGCATGTAATATCCTGGGCTTTTGTCGATTACCCACTGGTTCATCCTCATCCAGGTTGGGCGGAACAGGACCCAGAAGAGTGGTGGCAGGCAACCATTTCGGCGATTCGTTCCTGTCTGGCTGGAGGTGTTCACCATGGCGTTGCGCCAGGCGATGTACGTGGCGTCGGGCTTTCAGGCCAAATGCATGGCGTGGTTTTGCTAGATGAGGAATACAAGGTATTACGACCATGCATCATCTGGGCCGATCAGCGTAGCGATGCCCAGTGTCGTTGGATGACAGAGCAGGTGGGCGCATCGCGCCTGATCGAATATGTCAGCAATCCTGCATTGCCTGGTTTTTCTGCTCCCAAAGCGTTATGGGTGCGTGACAATGAGCCAGAGATTTTTGCCCAAACGCGCACAATCATCCTGCCTAAAGACTATATCCGCTTCCGTTTGACGGGTACACTGGCGATGGAGATTTCGGACGCGGCGGGAACATGCTTGCTAGATGTGAAACATGGCTCATGGTCACCAGAAGTATTGGTAGCGATCGGTTTTGATCCATCCCTGCTGCCGCCAGTTGTTGCCGCAGATGCTGTATGCGGCGAAATTACCGCTGAAGTCGAACAACTTACAGGTTTGCCGTCAGGAACGCCTGTCGCTGGCGGGGGAGCCGATAATGCCTGTGGCGCTGTAGGCAACGGCGTGGTGCGTCCCGGATTAGCTCTCGTATCGATTGGTACAAGTGGCGTTCTCCTTGCCCATGCGGCTACTCCTCAAGTGGATGTTTCAGGCCCGATCCCAAGAGTGCATACCTTCAATCACGCAGTTCCCCATGCATGGTACCTGATGGGCGTGACGCAGGGAGCTGGCCTCTCATTACGCTGGGTGCGAGATAACATTGGATTGCCAGAACGCGCCCTGGAACACTGGACCGGACTCGATGCGTACGAACTGCTGACAAAAGAAGCTGAAGGTGTATCGCCTGGAAGCGATGGCCTGTTATTTTTGCCTTATCTGCAGGGTGAGCGCACACCACACCTTGATGCTTATGCACGCGGCGGTTGGATTGGCCTGACTGCCAGCCATAATCGACGCCATCTAGTGCGCGCCGTATTAGAAGGAGTCGCCTTTAGCCTGAAAGATTGCTTTGCAATTATTCAAGAGCAAGGTTTAGAGCTTGAGCAACTGCGCGCTACAGGTGGCGGCGCAAAAAGTTTGCTTTGGCGGCAAATTCTTGCAGATGTGCTCGGCGTGCAATTAGTCACTACGACCTCAGAAGAAGGGCCAGCCTTTGGTGCAGCACTGCTGGCAGGCGTGGCCAGTGGTGTGTACGCCTCAGTACAGCAGGCTTGTGAATCAACTGTACGCGTTGTGGAGCATACTGAACCACGTCTTGAGTTGGAGAACATCTATGCACAGGCTTATGAAAAATATCGAGCCCTTTATCCGGCTTTGAAACCTGTATTCAGTAGCCCTTTATGAACAGTTCTACCATTTTCTGAAACAAAAACGTTATTTGGACAGAGAGCAGCAATAGGGTTGTCAGGTTTTTTCCAACTCAAATCCTAAGATGGGTTATGGTGGTGTTATGAAAACGCGCGGATCAAAAGGGACCTCGTTAGATGAGCATCCGGCGCAAGAAATAAACCTGGAGCATCAATCGACATTACCGATGATTGTCGAGCGTCAAGACGTGGAACAACAGCCTACACAGACGATGGCAGTCGAGCAACAGTCAACGCAAGATGTGAGCGTGGAACAGCAAGCAACACTGCCAATGGCTATAAAGCGGCAAGACGTGGAACAACAGCCTACGCAGTCAATGGCAGTCGGGCAAAAGAATCCGGAGCACCGGTCGCTGCGTCCACGAGGGAAGAAGCAATACCGTCGTTCTTATAGGGCGCGATTGTGGTGGGTGTCTTTGCTGATATTCATTTTGTTGCTGATTAGTGTACTCATAGGTGGCTCTGCAATAGAAGGCTGGCTTTCTCATATTTTTGAGTATAACGAATCGCCTACTCCTGTAGCGCACATTTCCCATCCACTTCCTACTCCGACTCAATCATCATTAATGGATACCACGGCAAAGCAATTTATGGATGCCATGATGCGCAAAGAGTGGGCTAGCATGTGGAACATGCTTTCCCCTGATGCCCAACAGTTGTGGCGGGGAGAAAAAGATTTCATCCATTTTGAACAGGCAAAATATGGTTCACTTCTATTCGCTGCATATAATGATAGCGCTGCTGAAATGCAGTATACCTGGCGCGACCCTGATACAACCCAGGTCTATTCTGACGTGGCAACGATGCGAGTCTCGCTTAAAGCTACCGCACCACGTGATCTACTCTCCGCACCGTCAAACCTTGCGCTGAGTAAAGGCCTTTTCAACAATAGCTTATTTGCCCTGGTATACTTTCAAGACAACTGGCGCGTGCTGGTTGCTGGTCCTGCCGATCCCGATGCGCCCATTCTCGTTCCTGCATCGCCACCTGCGACAAAGCTCCTGGTGCCTATATTCATGTATCACCACGTCTCCAACCTGCCTACACAAAATCTACTGGATTACGGACTGACTGTGACCACGACCAATTTTGATGCGCAACTGACCTGGTTTCAACAGCAGGGGTATCATAGTATCACCCAGACCGAGCTATTTGACGCGCTCTATTACGGCAAAGCGTTGCCAGCGCACCCCATGATACTTACATTTGATGATGGCTACGAAGATGTCTACACCGATGCTTTACCAGCACTGCTGGCTCATCACTATCGAGGCGTGTTTTATATCATCACGGGTATGATTGGTGGGAATTACATGACATGGGAGCAAGTGCGCGCACTTGCGCATGACGGCATGCAGATAGCCTCGCATACTATCCATCATGTAAATGTGGGGCAACCTCCGGCGTGGACTTCTACGCAGAATGAGCTTCTTCTTTCTAAACAATCGTTAGAGGCGCAGCTTGGGCAATCCATTCAATTCTTCTGTTATCCCTCAGGCGAGCCATTTCATCACGATCCTGTCTATGAACAGCAAATAGTGCTGGCCGATCTCTTTGCCGATGGCTATGTAGGGGCTACGCTCGACCCTTTTTCGTTCGATTCGGCCATACAGAATGCGCAAATCCCCTATCAAATGCCCCGCATACGCGTCAGTGGCGGCGAGAGTATGCAACTATTTGTCAGCATCCTGTATTCCACGCTCATTATTGGTGCCTATCGACTGGCTAATGGTTTTGCTTACTAAAACTACACCTCACCCGCTTTGGAACAGGTGAGGTGTAGAGGGACGTTTATGTCACCTTGTGTGCCCGGTGTGCTTATTTGCCATGGAGGGCCTTCCCGATTATGATATACTTGTGCTATGTATATTACTAACGATTCGCTTATAACCGAACAGTCCGAAACCTGTGCCACGCACCCTATGGGCCGCGCCATTCGCTTAATCGGCGATATGCGGACGCTCATAATCGTCTACACCCTCTTGAGTGGTCCTAAACGGTTTGGCGAACTGCTTGAGGCGCTGGACAACGTCAGCCCCAAGACGGTGTCGCAACGCCTTAAGATGCTTGAAGAGGTGGGGTTTGTGGAGCGCCATGCCTTTGCCGAGATTCCACCACGTGTCGAGTATCACCTGACAGAGAAAGGAATGGCCTTAGTGGACGTCATCGAGGCGATCAGGCATTTTGGGGAACGATACCTCTCTGATATCGAACCGGTGTCAGATGCCTCTACATCTACGCCCTCTGCGTGTGCTACCCAAAGCCAATATCCACCTGAGTAGGTGCGAAGTGGCCGTTTTTAGTTGTTATTACCTCTCAGTACCAGCGAGAAGGATGAACAATGACGTCAGACGAAGCTTCTAGCGTAGCGACCCCGGTTGAAAAAGTGGAACGTACAGTCAATGTGCGCGGCATCCAAACTCACATGTTTGAAGCGGGATCACCTGTTGCGGCGCCTTTACTCTACCTTCATGACACCTTTCTGGGTAATTTATGGCTGGGATATCATATTGCCCTTGCCCAAAACTTTCACGTTATCGCGCCTGATATTCCTGGTTTCGGTTTAACCGAACGGCCAAACTGGATGCGGGATATGAGCGATTACGTCCTCTATTTTCGGGATCTGCTCGAAACGCTTGGTCTGGACAAAGCGATAGTAGTTGGTCACTCCCTGGGCGGTTGGATGGCGGTCGAAGTCGCTGTATGGTTTCCGGAGCGGGTAGAGAAACTCGTGCTATCCAATGCTGCTGGAATCCGGGTAAAGGGTACACCTATTGCCGATTTGTTCGCTATGAATCCCCAGGAAGTGTTGATGGCCTGCTTTGATAATCTCGCAGCAGCTATGCCTCTGATGCCAGCCGAGTTTAATACTGACTACCTGCTCTCACAGTACCGGCAGCTTACCACGCTGGCTTCCTTAGCCTGGAATCCAGCGTACGACCCCAAACTTGAGCGGCGCCTGGAGCGAATAAGCTGTCCAACGCTGATTGTGTGGGGGCAGCATGACCGTCTCATTCCTCCGATTTACGGCGATACTTTTCATCGACTGATCGCCAATTCTGAGCTGGTCAAACTCGAAGGCACCGGTCATATGCCCATGTTCGAAAAACCCGTTGAGTGGTGCGGCGCCATTCGCGAATTTCTGCAAAACTGAGACTCTCCCGTTTAAAAAACAGGAGGTTCCTGTCCCCACTCCAACGCTGCTAGCCTACCTCGTCGGTAAACTAGCCCTTGGTGGAGGGGGCAAAGACTTTGAGGCAGACGCGCTCCGGCGCGGGTTATTCCCACGCTTCGGGGCAAGACCTGCCCCTCTTTCGCACGTTGACGTAATCGCTCTAGTGCTGCCCGCAAGCGCAGTTCCGCACTCTCCCAATACAGATTGTACTGGGCACTAGAGGGAAGGTAGTCTGGTCGATCAAGATAGGCGGCAAGGAATGCGGAGTACAGGTCACGTTGGATAGGTCCAACCCCGCAGGCGCAGTGGTGCCAACGTTGTGAGAGGGGTTTTTTGACGTATGTCTTGCAGCCGTGACAGTACTGGGATAGCTTCGTGGCGCGTGTGGGAAACTCGGTCAGGGTGCCGCCAGTCTTTGCAACTGTGCGTCTCAAATGGTCTATGAGCATCCCTGGGGCACGGAGTCCCACACTCTTACCGTAGCGTTTCTGCCAGCCTTTGTAGGAAATTTTCTCGATACGGATATCGTTGCCGACGCGCACTATTTCATGCACAAGTCGTCCATGCAAGCTCTTGCGATGGGCGGCAAGCCTGCGTTCCTGGTGTGCCAGTCGTCGTCTTGTGGCAAGATAGCCCTTGCTATTCTTCCAGGTGAGACGTTTTTTGCCACGCTTCTCGATGCGCCCTTTCTCGTCATAATTCAGCGGGTTGTTGGCACGACGCTGACGATCGAGCTTGCGTTCTAACCGTCTCTTTTTCCGTACATTGGGTTTGAGTTCTTCGCATAAGGGTACAAGACGGGCCTCACCCTGATGTGGGACAATGGCAAGTGTCGAATGGCCGAGGTCCAACCCGATTACATCGGGTCCAGGTTCGTTCTTCGGCTTCTGGTAGGGCATGCCCTCTAAGGCCAGTTGTACAAAGTAACGGTAGCCTTGTACGTCTGCGCCTTTCGCACGTGGACTGGACACCTTGCGCCGCACGAGTCGTGCGTACTTGAGGCGATGGTCAAGACCGTGTTTCACGACAGGATCACTCCAATCGATCATAGTAAAGATGCGAACCTTGCCCCATACGAGCCATCCCTGGTTGCCTTCCTCGGAAGGTTGCAGCGCAAAGCGTAGCCCCGTATCGTTGCGCTTGCCCTCGATACTATCAAGACCACGTCCCTTACTCCGAAAGCGCACCTTTTTGGACTTGCCGAGGCAGACCCGATTGACGGCATGATAGGCGCGAGTCGCCAGCGTTTGGGCCGTAACCGAATCGATATGATCAGCAATCCAGGTACAATTAGCATGCTTCGCGAAGTTGTGCAGGGCGTACTCGGAGAAGCCGTACTTTTGTCGCAGTTGGGAAAACGCAGCGGCCCGTTCCCGTTTCTGCTCCTTAGGAATGGCGCGTGCCGCTTGCCATGCGGGGTCAGCCCGCATGCGATGTAGACGCCGAAGCGCCTCACCCAGGAGCGCGTTGTAGAGGCAGCGCGCTGCCTCGAAGTGTGCCCGCAGGCGCCTGGCTTGTCCTGGGG
>JBKPAZ010000034.1:0-9292 GCA_046726655.1 Chloroflexota bacterium | reverse complement strand
TGGTCTGCGACAGATCGAAGTGTACGTCAAAGGGCCCGGCTCTGGCCGTGAGGCGGCAATTCGCTCATTACAAGCTGCTGGACTGAATATCACTTCGATCACTGATGTAACACCTATTCCGCACAATGGCTGCCGACCGCCCAAACGGCGTCGCGTGTAACCCGTGAAGTGCGTGTGAGGAGGAGTCAACTACATGGCCCGTTATACCGGCCCCGTCTGCAGATTATGCAGGCGTGAGGGGGTAAAGCTTTTTCTAAAGGGCGACAAGTGCGTGACTAACTGTACACTTGAGCGCCGCAACACCCGGCCAGGACAACATGGTACGGGTCGGCCACGCAAAGCTTCTGGCTATGCGTTGCAATTACGTGAGAAGCAGAAGGTGCGCCGCACCTATGGCTTATTAGAACGCCAGTTCCGCAAAACCTTTGACACGGCAGCCCGCCGTCCAGGTAGGACTGGCGAGAATCTACTCCAAATCCTGGAGATGCGCCTGGATAATCTGGTGTATCGTCTCGGGTTCGCCGACTCGCGTGCCCAGGCTCGCCAGCTTGTTTCTCATGGTCATTTTGCTGTTAATGGTCGTAAAACTGATATTCCTTCGTTTATTGCTAAACCAAATGACGTGATTAGCGTACGTGAGCGGAGCAAAGGGCTTGAGTACTTCAAGACTCGCGCATTGCTGCTGGCCCAGAAGGGCGTTCCCGCATGGTTACGCCTGGATATCGATGAGATGACGGGTCGAGTCATGTCGCTGCCCTCGCGAACAGAGCTTGAACTGCCCTTTGAAGAACAAATGGTGGTTGAATATTATCAACGATAATACTTCGATCAGCGGAAAGGCAGGTTTGACCTTGGAAGAAATTACTCTGCCTCGCATTAAAAATACAAAAACTCAGGGGAACTATGCGAGCTATGATATTGAGCCTTTAGAGGCGGGATATGGGATGACCCTGGGAAATGCGCTGCGGCGTGTGTTACTCTCTTCGCTACCCGGCGCAGCAGTGACCTCTATTCGTATTGACGGGGTGCAGCACGAATTTCAGGATATTCCTCATGTGATGGAGGATGTTACGGATATCGTGCTCAACGTCAAGAAACTGCGCCTACGCTCCTTTTCGGATCATCCAGTATCGATGCGTCTGGAGGTGAATGGGGAGCGGGTAGTCACAGCAGCGGACATTATGGCGCCGAGTACTGTAGAGATTGTCAACCCTGATCTCTATATTGCGACACTTGATAACGAGGATGCTCACCTCGAGATAGAACTGGTTGTTGAGACCGGGAGGGGCTATGTTCCCGCCGATTCAAAAGAAGATCAGCCCATTGGGGTGATTCCAATAGATGCCATTTACACGCCAGTGCAAAAGGTGAACTACACCGTTGAGCATACGCGTGTCGGACAAATGACAAACTTCGATAAAATTGTTCTTGATATCTGGACTGATGGTACGATCTTGCCCGATGAGGCTTTGCGCCAGAGTGCCGATATCCTGGTGCGCCACTTAACGCAGCTCGCCAACTACCGGGCGACGCTGGCTGAACCAGAGAAGCCACCTTTGAGCAGTATACCAATACCGCAGAAGATTTATGACACTCCTATTGAGGAGCTTGATCTCTCGGTGCGTGCCTATAACTGCCTCAAGCGTAGTAATATTACGAAGGTTGGCCAGGTACTATCAATGAATGAAGAAGACTTGCTTGGCGTGCGAAACTTTGGTGAGAAGAGTTTGCAAGAGCTGCGCGAGCGATTGCTCATACGCAATTTCCTGCCGAATCCGCGTACCAGCGCTGTTGGGGCTGACCTGGACGGCGATCACGAAATGGAGGACTGAGTTGAGGCACCGAGTTGCTGGTAATCGAATGAGCATGCCAGAACCACGCCGGCGCTCTGCGCGTCGGAACTTGATGGCGGGACTGATCCGTTATGATCGTATAAAGACCACAGAGGCACGCGCCCGCGCCATTCGTGGTGAAACTGAAAAGCTCATATCCATAGCTGTCAAAGGACACCTTGCTGCCCAGGAACACCTGGCTTCAGTTGTATCTGATGAAGAGAAGGCTCAGCAGATCCTGGCCTTTGCCCGCCGGGGTCGCTTCTCGCTCGATAAGCAGGTCTACTCGAATGAAGATCGTGCTGATCAAGGCAAACCACCTTTGACCGATAAAGGGCGCAAGTTCTTGGAGAAAAAGCTCAAGGATCGTCGTGAGGAATTGCTTCGTATCATTTCGGATGAGGAAGAGGCTGAGGAAGCGTTGCAGACTGCATACGAGGCAATGGTTATAGAGCTGCATGCGCGCCGCCGTATCTTGAAATCGCTCCCGGATGAACTGGTCGTCAAGAAAATTTTTGATGAACTTGCGCCACGCTATGCTGATCGCCCGGGCGGCTATACTCGTATCACGAAACTTGGCAGGCGTTTGGGCGATGCTGCCGAGATGGCGCAAATTGCCCTGGTCTAAAGAGGGCTGCGCGAGAAGGCTACACGCGTTCTCGCTGTACGGCCTTTATGAGGACGAGGGTGCGATCAATCAGGCACCGCAACATCATGAAGCTCGCATGTGGAATTGAGTATGATGGCACCGACTATCACGGCTTTCAGCGTCAACCAGGTGACCATGGGCCGACGATACAGGGAACACTAGAAGCGGCGATTGCCCGTATCTCTGGCGAGATGTCCGTTGTACATGGCGCTGGGCGTACAGATGCGGGAGTGCATGCAAGTGGGCAGGTGATCCACTTTCGCACGCACGCAACGCTGACGCCGCAGGTGTGGATGCGAGCTTTGAATGCCGTCCTACCCGCGTCGGTGGCGGTACAGTGGGCAAAGGATGTCCCTGATAACTTTCATGCGCGTTATAGCGCAAGGAGTCGCTCCTATCGTTATACGATCTGGAACGATGTTGCCCCATCGCCGTTGCGAGCAAGGTATCACTACCATCATACGCGGCCTTTAGCTGTGGACTTGATGGATGAAGCGTGCCAGCTACTGTTGGGGCGCAAGGATTTTGGAGCCTTTGGACGCAGTCCCGATGAGACGAATCCGTTGAAACCGGGACCGCATTCTTGTATTCGTACGATACTCGAGGCGTGTTGCAAGCGTCAAGATGCACTTATCTATTGTGATTTTACCGCGGACGCCTTTCTCACGGGGATGGTTCGCAGAATTGTTGGAACACTGTTGCTCATAGGGCAGGGACGACTGAGTCCCGGTGAATTTGCCGCAATTGTGCAACGCGCTGATAAGACGCACCCCGCTTCGGCGGCTCCATCGCATGGGCTATGCCTGGTACGGGTTACGTATCCTGAAGATTTTTGACAAGCAAAAGAGGGCAGAACGAACAATGATGAAGACGTATAGCGCCAAAGCTGCCGACCTGAAACCGCAGTGGTATATAATTGATGCTGAGGGTCAGGTATTAGGTCGCCTGGCTTCACAAATCGCGCAGATTTTGCGGGGTAAGCATAAACCTACATTCACGCCCCATCTACAGAGTGGCGATTTTGTGATTGTGATCAATGCTGACAAGATTGCTGTGACAGGCAAGCGCCTGGATCAGAAGGTATATTACCGCCATAGCCAGTATCCGGGCGGTCTGAAGAAGACCACACTGCGGAAGACGCTGGAGGGAAAGTATCCTGAACGCGCTTTGCAGCATGCTGTAAAGGGCATGGTGATGCATAATAGGTTGGGCGCGCAGATTATGTCCCACCTCAAAATTTATGCTGGCCCCACTCATCCACACCAGGCACAGAAGCCGATCCCCTGGACGGAGCCAGAGGCGTTGTTGAAGCAGCAGCCAACGCAGGCTGCTCAGGCAGAGTAACTAAAGGAGAGGAGTACCTACCTTGGCCGATACCATCAAAGGTGAGTATTACTATGGCATGGGACGGCGCAAGACGGCTGTGGCCCGCGTGCGCCTCTACCCCAATGGTGATGGCAGTATCACCGTCAATGGCAAGAGTAGCCGCCTGTATTTTGGGCAGCGCGATGCCATTATGTCTGTCATGACTGCCCCGTTGCGCTTGCTCGATCTAGGCAATGATTATACTATGACGGTGCGTGTCGTTGGTGGTGGCACCAGCGGCCAGGCAGGCGCTATTCGTCACGCTGTGGCTCGTGCTCTTGTACGTGTGAATCCCGAATGGAAGCCCACTCTACGTAAAGCTGGTTTCCTGACCCGAGACCCGCGTATGAAGGAGCGCAAGAAGCCTGGTTTGAAACGTGCTCGCAAGGCTCCACAATACACGAAACGTTAATAGTGAGGGGTTAATATGAAGGGGACGCATGTATTGCGCCCCCTTTTCTTATCATGTATGGCCGGGTGTAGAACCCTGCATTTCCTATGCTTCTTTGTCCTCGCCAGGATGTTCTGCAAGGATTTGTGGCAAAGCTATCCATTGCTCAGCCCACGTGTGGATCGCCTGGACTACAGGCTTCAGGTCGTAGCCCTTCTCGGTAAGACGATACTCAACGCGCACAGGGATCTGTGGATAGACAACGCGCTCAATAACACTTTCGGCCTCTAGTTCGCGCAGGCGATCACTTAGAACACGATCTGAGAGTCCTTCGACTGTCGCGGTTAGTTCGCAGAAGCGCCGGGGCCCGTCCATAAGCGAATCCAATATGAGGCCTGTCCAACGTTTTCCAAGCAACTGAATAGCATGCTCATAACGCGGACACATCTGGTAAGCCTGAGTTGTGGTAATTGTCTCTGTTGGCTTCGTTGCCATTTCACGCCTTGCCTTTCCGGTCTAATGATGACCAGAATAGGATTCTACTCCATTCCTTACATAAAAGTATACCATGTTTTGCCTTCTAACGCAAGTAACGATACTATCAAAAAGTAAGTATTGACTGCTATACGTTGCAGAATTCCTTGCAAGCGCATAGGTCTCTTGTTTATACTGAGTGTATGTTAACAGCGGCTCTTGACACATACCTCAACACCTTTCACCTTGATCTCAGTTTCTCAGCCGAAACGGGTAAAACGACCGTTCTGCTCGGTGAGAGCGGCGCGGGCAAAAGCACCGTGTTGCGACTCCTGGCGGGTTTGCTTCACCCGCAGCATGGCCATATTTCACTGCAAGGAGTCGCGTATTTTGATAGTGAGCGACACATTGCTATTCCTCCTCAAGAACGTCCTTTCGGCTACGTCTTTCAGGACTATCTACTCTTTCCTCATCTGAACGTCTTCGAGAATGTCGCCTTTGGTCTGCGCGCCCAACATTTGCCGCGCCGGGTTGTGCGCCAGTGCGTCGGTGAAGCGCTGGAACAGGTACATTTGATCGGCTATGATTTACGCCGTCCTGCGCAATTATCGGGAGGACAACAGCAACGGGTGGCGATTGCGCGAGCATTGGCGCTGCACCCTCAACTCTTACTCCTCGATGAGCCGTTGGCAGCATTAGACGTGCAAACACGTCGTGAAGTACGCCAGGAACTGCGCCATATCCTCTCTGCCGCAGCAATCACCACGGTAATGGTCACCCATCAGTACTTAGAAGCCTTGCTCTTTGGGTATCATATACTGGTCCTCGAGCAAGGCCAAATTATACAACAGGGAAGTCAACGTGATCTCTTACAATATCCTCGCTCTTCGTATATAGCCGAACTGGTGGGGATGAATTTCTTTCGCGGGCGTGTTGTCCGTTGTGAGACAGGCGCGCTTTGCACCATTCAACTGCAAAATAATGGCCGGCCCGGAATCGAGCTAAGCGCAGCGTTGGGAGAACAGATGCAAGCAGAGAAGATGCCAGCTCCAGGTGATGAGGCCTATGTGCTAGTTGATCCGCGTAGTATCACGTTGTATCAAGCTCTCCCTGATAGTTCTGCGCGCAATGTCTTTCACGGTACAATCGTGCAATTATTGCATCTGGGAGCAAATTTTAGCAATAGCAGCGAGCACGATGGGCGTGTCCGTGTTAGTATTCTCGTTGATGATTCAGCGCCACCCCTGACTGCTGAAATTACTGAAGCTTCAGCAAGACGTATGGGATTAAACGATGGTAAAATGATTTATGCGACGTTTAAAGCCACCGAGGCTAGAGCATACACGTGAGGGAGCAGCACATGTCGCACATTCTGAAACCGCCGTGTGACGAGGCCGTGATTCAAGCGGCGCCCGAACCGGCTACACAGGCATTAAAACAGACTACACGAGCAACTCTGAACCACACTGGTGGGTGGGTTCTTGTAGCAACAATCCTCGGATCCAGTATGGCTTTCATTGATGGCACGGTTGTCAATGTAGCCTTACCTGTGCTCCAGACAGAACTGAATGCCACCGCGACCGATGTCCAGTGGGTCGTCGAAGCATACTCGCTCTTTCTGGCAGCCCTGATTCTTGTAGGTGGCTCGATGGGCGATCACTTTGGGCGCAGGCGTGTCTTCGCTATAGGTGTTTTTCTCTTCACCGTGGCATCTGTATTGTGTGGCCTTGCGCCAAATGTCAATTTTCTTATTTTTGCACGCGCCTTTCAAGGCATTGGTGGAGCCCTCTTAGTTCCAGGAAGCTTAGCTATCATCAGCGCTTCGTTCGATAGTAAGCAGCGTGGCCGCGCCATTGGCACATGGTCCGGGTTCACCGCGATCACTTCGGCAGTTGGCCCGGTCTTGGGTGGCTTTTTGGTTCAATATGCTTCATGGCGCTGGGTCTTTTTCATCAATGTCCCCCTGGCTGTAATTGTGCTCATCGTCCTGTTCTTACGTGTCCCGGAAAGCCGTAACGAAGAATTGAGCGAACATGCAAAGCTGGATTGGTGGGGAGCGCTGCTGGCAACTCTTGGGCTGGGAGGTATTGTCTTCGGACTGATCGAATCGAACAATCTTGGTTTAAGCAATGGATTGGTGCTTATTTCCCTGGGTATTGGTGTAGCCACGCTGATTGTATTTCTCCTGGTGGAGGCTCGTAGCCAATCGCCGATGCTGCCACTCAGCATGTTTCGCTCGCGCACGTTTAGCGGCGCTAATGTGTTGACCTTCCTTTTATACGCGGCGTTAGGCGCAAGTTTGTTCTTTCTACCTTTCAACTTGATTCGTGTACAGGGCTACTCTCCCACGGAAGCTGGAGCAGCAAATTTGCCGCTGATTCTGCTCCTGTTCTTTCTCTCCCGCTGGTCTGGTGGCCTGGTTACCCGTTATGGAGCAAAACGTCCTCTTATCATTGGCCCATTAATTGCTGCTCTGGGTTTCGCACTTTTTGCTCTGCCAGGTATCGGTGGAAGCTACTGGACGACCTATTTCCCGGCAATGGTTGTTTTAGGCATTGGCATGGCCGTGAGCGTCGCACCTTTGACAACAGCAGTAATGGGCGCGGTAGACCCGCAATACGTGGGTACTGCCTCCGGCGTCAACAATGCTGTTTCTCGCACGGCCGGGCTCATCGCAATCGCAGTATTTGGCATCGTTGTCCTGGCAATATTTAGCAACAGTCTGGTCAGTTATCTCTCAGGGTTGCAAATCCCTCCTGACATCCAAAACACGATCATTTCGCAGCAGAACAAACTGGTTGGAATCGAAATTCCCGCTGGCTTGAGCAATTCGACGCATGCAGCAATTCAGCAGGCAATCTCAGAATCATTTATCGCAAGTTTTCGCGTCGTCATGCTGATTGCCGCAGCATTGGCTGTTTTGAGTTCTCTCAGTTCGCTGTTGTTAATAGAAGGCAAAAAGCAACAAATTGACAGAAAGGAAACTACCAATGGCTAAACAATGTACACATCTTGACCAAATACGACAAGTCACGCCCAGTGCGAATGGCTGTGAAGATTGTTTGAAAACTGGAGATACATGGGTACACCTACGCCTTTGCCTCGAGTGCGGGCATGTTGGCTGCTGCGATTCTTCGAAGAATAAGCACGCTACAAAACACTTCCACGCGACTAACCATCCTATTGTCCGGTCATTTCAGCCCGGCGAGAACTGGCGCTGGTGCTACATAGACCAGCTCATGCTGGCCTAGCAGGCGCATTCGTGTACGTATCACTCATGTACCGTCTCGCTGTCCCACCGGCATGTCTCAGGGATGGTCTGCTTGAGCGTCTCTGCCAGGCCATCGATATCGGTTACATCGTCGCGATAAACCGCCCAGGCCTTGGCTTTTTGTTCAGGCGTCGCTGGTTTGCGATAAACGGTGACGCTGATACGCTTCCCATTGGGGAAAAATTCCTCTTTAATACGTGTTAAATCTTCCCAGCGTACCTCGATGACTTCCCCATTGCGGCTACGCTTAACCAGCGCTTCCGGCTCCAGCGTAATAGTAAATGGGACAGGAGCGATAATGCGCAAATAGATCACAAAGCCCGTGATCAGTACAATAGCGGCTATCGTACTTCCTATTGCTGAAATTCCCTCGTGAATAGTGATCCACAATACCAGGGCGGTTATGCCCAGCACACCGATTATCGTTACAATGCGTTTGAAAGGACTGAGGCCGGGGCTAACAAAGACCTGGCCCTGTGCCGCCGCAGATGACGCCATAGCAATTCTCCAAATTTCGTGTGAAGCTTTTCTCTCCAGGCTATTGTAGCAAGAGGGAGTAGCAATAGCAAGTGCGTTTCAGTAGCTGGTATCTGTATTGCCTCTCTCGCCTTTCCAAAGGAGTCTTGCGCCGAACCTTCCAGGGCTGAGTTCGCGGACCGGAAACGCAGTTGGCTGCGACAGCACCAGCCTTTCCGGTCTGGCCCGGCACTGCGATGATGCCTGCGGCTGGTCGGGACCGCCGTCTGCGGCGCGCATGGTGAGGGACCGAGGGAATTAGACGGCCGTGGCCGCGCGCTCAGTCCGCTGACTGAACTGGCCGTATAAGTTGGCGATGACCGCGAAGGCATAGGGAAGAGTGAAAAGCAGCCCAATCCCGACCACGATCACCCCGAGGCCCCCAATGATGCCGGCCACGATGGCCATCAGCCAGACTATGATGGTCATCCCTGGTTGCAGGCCAGCCCGTCGAAAAATGGCCCGGAAATCAAAGGCGGATGCAAAGCCGCCCTCCAGATACTGGCTCCAGATCGCCGCTGTCAGCAAGCCAAGCAGCAGCGTGTAGAGTCCGCCGAGGGGCGCCAGGACATTGGGAGTGTAAGCGCAGGACGATCCCACGCAATGGAGGGAGGAACCGCTCCCGGACAGAATCGATCCGGGCAACTCCCAGATGAAGAGCAGGCCGGGGCCTTTTCCAGCGGGGAAGCGTACGAGAGTGGTCCCGGTTTGATTGGCGCCAAAGTTTGTCACCACAATATCGCCGGGCCTGAGAGAACCGGGCGTATGAGATACTGGCGCGCCGGTGGGAGCAA
>JBKPAZ010000033.1:0-23464 GCA_046726655.1 Chloroflexota bacterium | reverse complement strand
CGAAGCGTACCCGAACGTGCTGCCCGGCGGTGCGAAGCCGACCTCCTGCGCCGTCACGATGTCGCCATCGAGCACATCCAGCAATTGCCGGAGCCAGCCCTCTGCCCCCATGTTGCGTATTTGCTTCGTGTTGACGTCGACCCACATCTCCCGTTCAATGAGCGGGGGATGAGCCACGGCGAACAGCGGGTCGATGTTGACGGCCTGGGATGGGTTGATCGGCCCCTCTGGAGCGTCGGCCTCGCCTTCCAGCACGTCCAGCAGTTGCCGGAGCCACCGCGCGCTTCCCATCTCCCTCATCAGAGAGGCATTGGCCTGCACCCACTCGGCATCGCCCATGGGTGGCTCGTGCTCCTCGGTCAGCTGCGGGGCAACGGTGATGGCGTAGAAGGGATTGATGATGATCCGCTGCAGGCTGTCTTCCGTGAAGTGCGGCATGTCATGCTCCCTCCGTTTGGGAATGCTGTCCATGATAACTGCGGCGCGGGTACCCCCACGTTTCAACTGGGGGAGGAAGCGCCGCCCTCCTTTCTGCTGACCTCCAGGGCCGGCTGTCGCGTAATCATCCAGCCCTGAGTGGGACGCGCTACTCGTACCAATGTGCGTGGCGTGACCTCGACCAGTTTCTTCCCGCTGATAGCATCTTTGATGACGAACGCTCCCTTCTCCCGCCGTCCCGCGATGTAGCCCACTCGTCCTTTGGCCTTGACCAGTTCGTAGAGCTTGAACCCGCGCACTTTGCGCGGGGCCCAGCACTTGTGCTCACTATGCAGGCCGTTGAACCGCTGATACTGGCCCCGCGCCAGACACCGTAGATGATGGACCATCTCCAACTGACTGACCACCTCGCCGATCTCACAGGCGACCGCCACGGCGTCGTTCGTGTGGGACTTGGGCAGGTGAAGCACCTGGTTGCGTTTATACTTGGTCTCATACCCATACGTGAGGCGCACCTGGCTCTCACCGAAGATCGCTTGCAGGTCATGGACCACCCTGCTTTTCAGGGAAGACACGTGCGCTGCACCCCGCAACGGGGTACGAGCCTGTGCCTGCACCTCCGGGAAGCCAAACTCCGCTGCTGTTTGCTGTCCTTTGCGCTGGTTGCAGGCATGGCAAGCCAGGGTGAGATTGCTGGCCCGATTGCTGCCTCCCCTTGACCTGGGCACAATATGCTCGAGTTCCAAGGGGACCTCGCGCGCATCACAGTAGGCGCATTTCCGCTGCCACTTGTCTAAGACATACTCGCGCAACAAGTACCCTTGCAGCTCGCCTTGTTGGTATTCCAGGTGAGCGATGTCCGGGTTTTGTATCCTTTGGGTGTCAAATCTGCCGACTTCGACCGTGACCTGGCCAACCGGCAAGAACGAGGCGATGAAGCGCACCGCCTTGACGGTCGCCTGCGCTTTGGAGTGCAGCGAGGGGGGCAACCACCCAGCAGGTCGGCCCCGATTGGCAGCGCGCGCCTGGCGATAGCGCGTCTTGCGCGCACGCCGGTTGCGCCGAAACCTGCGTCGTTGGGTCATTTTCTCGCTGATGTCATCACGCAGCAAGACCTCGGCCTGGAAGACCACCTCGCCGTTGGCGATGGCAGCGATGCCCACCTCTTTGGAGCCGGTGTCAACGCCCACCCTCGCCGGTTGCATATGCTCCCTGGTGGCGAAGCGCAACCGAATGGTGAAAGGCTCGCGGCGCACGACTCGGGCACGTTTTGCCTCGAGCCACACCCTCGCTCGTCGTGGTGTAGTGGGCATCAAGGGCTTCCCTTCTTGTGATAGCACAAACACCTTCATCAGGTAAGGCTCCTTTCGGAGTAAAAGCGATCCCCTCGACGCTGATAGCACCCGGTACTTTCCTCTGACCACCGTTCCCTGACCGCAGTTCTTTAAGTCAGAGGTTGCAGCGCCAGGAACTGGGGCAGCATTCCTGGGTGCGAACCGTAACGCTCGGTGCTATCGCTCACCTCTTCAGCACCAGCCACGACGCTCGCTTGCTCGGCGCGGCTGGCTCGGAGGTGTCGTCTGGTCAATCCGGCTTGCACGGGGCGATCCCCTCACAAGCCTCCCCACTCTGTGGGGAGGTCATTGACCAAAACAATCTGCTTTAGCGCTATTCTCTGGCAACGAGTGAAAAAGGGAAACGGAACGCCCGCCCCACCCTCTGCGATAATGATAGCAGACCAAACTCAATCCTGGCTCACACAATTTCACGAGATCCTCACGAAAAGGCCGCAACTTCTCACAGCAAATGATGTCACTCTCCTCACGCTCCTGCCATGCTGGCGTTACGGCGGAGGGCGCAGGATGTACGTGAGTATCTCGTGAAAGTTCGTGAGGTGAGGAAGAGGCCCACCTGCTATCATAGCTTGAGAAAGGCACATGCGCTACGGCGCGCAAAACAAAAAGAGGGGAAGACGTATATACTCAGGCTCCCCTGCATCTATCAGAAGTGGTTTGCTCAAGCGATGAGTTACCCAACAAGAGATGAGACACCAGCCATGCCAAAACACGAGCCGGCTCCGATCCATATCCGCATCGACACGCAAGAACAACGTTCTGGCATCCCCGCTCTGCTGGTCGCCATGCCGCAGACACACATTGAGGTGGCCCCTCTACGCATGGGCGACTATGATGTGGGAGGCGATCCACGCCGGGTGTTCGAGCGCAAAACCGGGAGCGACTTCCTCTGTAGTCTGGCGCAGGGACGCTTATTCGCGCAGCTGGCCGCGCTGCGGAAAAGCCGCTTTGAACCCATCTTACTGCTGGAGGGGGACCCGCTGCGCGTCAGTCACTCCCAGATGCGCCCTGAAAGCATCCGCGGTGCGCTTGCCTACATCACAGCTATCCTGCGTGTGCCGATCCTACCCAGCCGCGGGACGTCAGATTCCGCGTACCTGGTCTATGCTGCAGCAAAACAGTGCCAGATCAGGCATACGGCTCACGGTCCTGCGGCGGGGCGGCGCAGGGCTTCTCTGCCCGAGCAGCAGATGCAGATCGTGTTGTCTCTGCCGGGGATCGGCCCTGTCACCGCGCGCGCTGTATGCGCGCGGTTTCGCAGCTTGCATGACCTGTTGAGCGCCGACGCCGCCCAGCTTTCGACAGTCCTCGGCCTCTCGCCTGCGCGAGCCACCGCGCTGGAGCAGTTGCTGCACGCCGCGCTGCCGGCCTCAGACGACGGCAGCTGAAAGGCCCTTTGACCGCTTCGTGCTCATTTCGTTTCGGGGAGACAGCGGAATATGCACGCCGAAGTTAGAACCATTTACCACGTAGTCTTTGGAAGGAAAGGAGCAAGACATCATGGGATTGCACGTTGAGCTCAACTCATGGGCACAAGCAGAGGAACATTTTAGAGATTTAGATCAAGATCAAGGCCGAGAGCATTACGATCGTGATATGTTCAACTGTGAGCTTGCGCTCAATATCATGGGGATAGGGACACTGTTTAGTTGTAGGGGGCACCTGGACGGTCTAGCGGCCTTCCCTTATATCACGGTCATACCCCAAAGAGCAGTGGCTGGTTTGGTTCCCCGATACGTGAGCATCATGGAAACTCAGCCCTTATCACAAGAGGCCCTTGCCGTGAAGAACACGATTGTTCATGCAATGTCGGAATTAGGCCAACGCCTTTTGGGCCTGCTCACCGGCTTTTATGAGGAAAGGCAAACGCCCTTGCCCTGTCGCCTTGTGATACAATCACATGGTTTAGGGAGCTACACCTTAGTAAATCAAGGGGCTATTGTCGGTTTGCTCTCAGATCAAGAGGCACTCAAGGCTTACCAGGATGAATTTATAACGTTTGGTGAATATCTCAAGAGCATATGGGGGTAGGTCGGTAACCAGGAGGTATGGGTGGCATCATAGAAAGGCGATGAGCGAGAACGCATTGCCTCATGAAAATCTTCCTTTCTCCTCTTCGTGCAATGGGGGTGAGGCGTGGCAGGTCATACTTGTTCTGATAGAGCAGGTTGCCGCAAAAGACATTCCGCCGCGCAAAAGGCGGCCCAATGGTGGGTATGCTCCGTCTCGGATTCCGGCTTTCCCAGTGGTGCGCAGACTAGAGCGGTTCAACAAAATCAGCGAAGCAGATTTCCAGTAACGCGATGTGTCCTCGCGGTATTTTTGCTACGAGGCCACTTCTATGATATGCTCTTGATGTATCTTAAGGAGCGAATCATGCAATGCGTTTGAGTGTGACAGCCTTTGCTGTAGAAGGAGGAAGTGATTGTGCTTCTCAAAACACAGGCCGCTACTGAAATTGCACGCTTTCTCGCGCATCATCCCACTCCTGAACAAATCGTAGCGTTCCACCCCTCTTCCGAGGTCGCTGAACGAGCATATGAACTCATCCAGACTGAGCGTGAGGGTTCGCTTACCGAAGAGGAACGCCAAGAACTCGAGAGCTATATGGTCATTGAGTATCTGATGGAACTGGTCAAACTTGAAGCCCAGCGACAATTGAGACCGCAGGCATCCTAAGGTTATGACCAGGAAACCCTCCGTCCCCGAACGCTTACGGCGTCAGGTGCAGGAGCGTGCGCAGGGTCGATGTGAATACTGCCTCATGCATGAATCAGATGTGTACTATCCACACGAAGCAGACCATGTGATTGCTGAAAAACACGGTGGAGCGACATCACTTGAGAATCTGGCGTGGGCTTGCTTTTATTGTAACCGTTTCAAGGGTTCAGACCTTGCTTCTGTCGACCCAACATCGAATAAAGTCGTCTTCCTCTTCAATCCACGTGAGCAGAGGTGGAATCGCCATTTTCGCCTCAACGGGGGTCGTATCGAAGGCATTACCTCAAGTGGTCGTGCGACTGTCGCACTTCTTCATCTCAATGACGCTGAACGTGTGACCTACCGGCTTGGGCTGATTAATATTGGTCACTATCCCGCCCGATAAGAGCAAGCACGACCGAGGGGTCAGAATCAATCGCCAGTCTTAGCAGGAATGCCGCATTGCCTCACGAAAAAAACTTTTTAAGAAAGATCAGTACTCTTCTCGCCTCTTTTATGCGCCATGGATGCTGATTTCTTTCCGGCGGGCGTAGCGCCAGACTTCGCCTGGTCGGTGATCCCTTTGGCCCAAGCCTCCTGGACCCAGGCGCTCTCGCAGAGAGCTACTGTGTGCATGGCGTGTGCACCATCTCGAAGCGCGCGTAGCGCCGCTGGTAGTGTTTCTTCATCCTCTCTCACATGCTCATCCCAACCGTGAACTCTGTGCCAAGATCGGTACCATTGCCATATGGAACATATTTCCTATCGGCCTTGCTTTCTTGCAAAGAAGAGGGTATGATGGGAGGGAAAGCAGATAACTATCTGCCTCCCAACGCGAGCGACCATCTGCCTTATTGATGCTTAGATGGCCCATGTGATTGGTGAAGGCTCTTCTAAAGCCAGATGAAAACAAGCAAGCGGCGATCTTGTGACGATCTGCCTTCCAAGCAGGCTGTCGCGAATGTAAAAACCGCTAGCTCCTCTTCTAAAGAATTTGCAACGAGCTATTATGGCATCGATTTGCTGGTGAGGCCATCTGCCAAATTCCTCTTTATATTCGCCATGCTCTACAGGAAATGTGCCGCTTACTCAGCATTAGCAGTACATATAGACGGTTTTGAGCATCACAAGGAAGGCTTATAGGAAGACTCAGGAGTCGGCATTGAGACCGCTAATGAAGAGTCGTGAGACGACTACCTTGGCATTGATGGTAGCCGCTATTCGACCTGTTGAGATGACCGAAAGACTGTGAGGAATGGCGAATGCTCGGGGGTGATGATTATCTGCTTCAGAAACGCTGAATACACGATTGTCGACGTACCGGAGGAGCGCATGACAGTGGATATCACCTTGTGGGGAGCAATCCAATGGCTTTCCGGTACTCCTCCTCTTTTTCCCATCTCTCTACTAGAACCGCTCTTTCCGCCATCCTCTATGAGAAGCCTGCTGCTTATACTACAATTAGGATGCTTTAGATAATGATAGCGTGTAGGGGGTTATGGCAAAACTGGTGAGATAGAACTGAAGAAGCTTATTAGAGGTGGAGAGACGAATACAGTCGAGTTAAAGGTAGCTGCTCCGAGAGCAACTGAGATGGCTGAACGATGATATGGGATGGCGAATGCTCAGGGCGGGATTGTTATTATTGGTGTCAAGGATGCTGTTCATGAAATTGTGGGTGTGCCTGATAATCGTATTGGCGAAACACTAGATGTTCCTTTACGAGCACCCGGCAAATGGACAAGCCTCTTTCGCCGCACCATCCACCACAGAAGGAACGGCGCTTCATCCCCGCTTGAAAAGACAGGGCTTTCGCGCTCGGATTTTCTAAGGCGCCTGGGTCTGATGTGATATAAAAAGAAGCAGAGACAACTGGCAGGCATCAAAAACTGACGATTTTCCACAGAAAGCGAGGTTTGTAGGTGGAGAACGCAACACATAATGACCATGACATCGACTGGCTCGCATGGCTTCAGCGGTGGGATCGACAGCAAGCGGGGTATTTGCCCTCGCGGGAGGAACGGTTTGCGGTGATGCTGGATGCACTGGACGTCCTGCTGCCTGCCTCCTTCCTCGCGCTGGATCTTGCGTGCGGCCCGGGTTCCTTGAGCCAGCGCTCGCTCACCCGCTTTCCTGCTGCGCGTTGTCTGGCCGTCGACCTGGACCCGGTTCTCCTGACTCTTGGGCGCAAGGCACTGGGGAACATGGATGGTCGTTTGCTCTGGATCGAAGCGGATATTCGTGATCCTGCCTGGCTGAGCCGGCTGGATGTCACCCAGGTGGATGCGGTGCTGACGACTACTGCCCTCCACTGGTTACGGCCAGAGGCCCTGCTCCCTTTGTACCAGCAACTGGCTACTTTGATCCGCCCAGGCGGGCTGTTCCTCAATGGGGATCATCTGCGCTTTCCTCCCCAGCAGCCGAGTCTCCAGGTCCTGGCCGAACACGTCTCCCGGCGCCAGGAACAGGCGCTGATCCAGCAGGGAGGTGAGACGTGGGCACAGTGGTGGGAGGCACTGGCTCAGGAACCGGCCCTGGCCGAAGCATTTGCGGAGCGTGAGCGGCGCCTTCACTGGAGAGACCACGGTGAGGTCTGGCAAACGCTCGATGTGCACGAGGCAGCGCTGCGCAATGCCGGCTTTCGCCAAGTCGGCGTGTGCTGGCAGCAATTGGACAACCGAGTGCTTCTGGCCGTGCGCTAAGAAATGCTATCATATACTCCATTGCCACAGTTGAGCGAGTGCTGGAGGACACTGATTTTCATCCGGCACAGTATCATCGGGGAGCGGAGCCAGGATGACACACTACAGGTGGGTACGTCTGCCTGCTCACAAACATTTGGCCGGCTGACCTCTTGAGAAGCATTTAAATACGCGAGGAGAGAAGGTGTGAGAATAGTTATTCCCGACGACTACCAGGATGCCGTGCGGCACCTTACCTGTTTTGAGACACTCGCAAGTCACCAGGTGACCGTGTATCATGATCACACGGAGGATATTGAAACGCTTGCGACCCGCTTCCAGGAGGCTGATGCCCTGGTCCTTATTCGGGAACGCACGCCTATCACCGAGCCACTTCTGGCGCGGCTCCCAGCACTCAAGCTGATCGTGCAGACGGGTCGGCAAGCTCCCCATCTTGATCTCGACGCCTGTACCCGCCACGGCATCGTCGTCGCGTTTAGCGAAGGCGGGAGCAATCCCTACGCGACGGCGGAATTGACCTGGGGCCTGATCCTGGCCGCCAGACGCCACATTCCGCAAGAGGTGGCGCAGATGAAGACGGGCCACTGGCAAACGACTTTGGGGCTTGGTTTGTACGGTCAGACGTTGGGTATATTCGGCTATGGAAGGATTGGGAGGGTCATCGCGAACTACGGGTGCGCATTTGGGATGAAGGTGCTGGTATGGGGACGCGAGCGCTCGCTGGAGCAGGCCAGGAGCGATGGCTTTGAATTGGCAGCCAGCCAGGACGCTTTGTTCCAGCAGGCGGATGTTCTGAGTCTCCATCTCAAGCTGGTGGAAGAGACGCGCAGCGTCGTGACCCCGGCGCACCTGGCTCAGATGAAGCCGTCGGCCCTGCTCGTGAATACCAGCCGGGCCGCGCTGATCGAACCAGGTGCGCTGGAAGCCGCAGTCGGTGCCGGACGACCGGGATACGCAGCCGTTGATGTGTATGAGCACGAGCCGGTCGCCGACGATCCGTTGCTACACCTGGACAAAGTGGTGTGTACCCCCCACCTGGGGTACGTCGAAAAGGGGACGTACGAAAGCTTTTTTGCCTCGGCTTTCGAGCACGTGCGGGCCTTCGCTGAAGGGTGTCCCATCGCGAGAGCCAACCCCTGAACAGGGAGCAACTCCTCTTAAAAAGTTTGTCAGATCGGGGATATGCGCCATTTGTTAAGAAAGGTCAATGATCTGTGTATGCTCTACAGAGAAACGATAAGGAGGGAGCAAGAACGATGGGAAAACGGAGAAACGATGAGGAGCACTGTCCACTCTACACAACAGTAGCGCGGTCAAGAAAGACGCATGAGAGCCTGAAGAGGCGATTACAGAACACCCCTCGATACAACTGCACAAAGATCACAGATGCCTATTGGGCAGCCTGCCCGGTGGATTCTGACGAAGACGATGCCCTTACCCTACCGGGACCGGGGGTAACGCTTTCGCCCCCTCGTGTGGATCGACCCTACAGCGGCACTGCTTACACGAAGATCTGGGTGGAAACTGCTGCGCCTCGCTCCATTCAATATATCGACGGGCGCGTTTTTCCGTGGGAGTGGGGGTTCAATCCGAGCCGATGGGGCGCATTTGTCGAGTGGTTGCCACTCGATGGGCCATTTGAGTGGGACATGCTGCGCGTCAGAGTCGAGAAGATGAGTGGTCTGGACGCAGTGGGTACCGCGCAGCTCCTCGACTATGCGCAGCGAGGAGCATGGATGTTTGAATACTACATGGCGATGTATTTTTCACGAGACTATTTTATCTTTCCCTATGTTGTCTGTACCATAGTGCTCGACGAGCAGGGAAAGCCTCTTTCCCATCCCGAGGGGGGATGGCTTCGGATTGTGGGCGTTGATACCACAATTGCTGATGAGGTAGGAGCGGACGAAGAAGCAATGGTGGGGGCTGCTGAAGCCTTTTATCCCCCTCTCTACCACGCGATCAATCATGTCCGCCTTCGAGTGAGCGAGTTCACGTAGAGGAGAAATGAGTGCATGAACGAAGCAGCTTTCACCAATCGTTGCTCTTTCTGCGGCAAACAGCAAGACCAGGTAGAACGGCTCATTGCAGGGCCCGGAGGTACGTTTATTTGCAACGAATGTGTTGATCTCTACCGGGAAATTATTGAAGAGAAAGGAACGATTACGCTTTTCAGTACGGAATCTCCTCTCTTTCTTCTTTGCGCCTCCTGTGGAGCGCGCTGCCGTTGCACCGATCACTACTGTTTTAACTGCGGCCAGAAGCTGGAGCAGCGAGCTTCTTTCGATGAGTAAATCTTTATGTATGGTCCAGCTTTATGCTTGCACGTGTGTTCAATATCGTCAAAGTAATCCTGTGGAAAGGAAGAGACGCCGTCTTCCTTTTCCAAAGACAAAGTGCCGCGAAGAACGCCAGAAAGGGAACGCGAGGCAACCATGGATGCGATTATTGAACAGCTGGTTCACTCAGCAGAACCTGCGATCCGCTACAAAACGCGGGTGGATCTGCTTGGCGAGGATCCGACCCTGCCGGACATCCAACGACTCCGACAGGAGATCAAGCAGTGTGCTCGCGTTCGTCAACTCTTATCTGAGCGGCAGCCTGACGGAACGCTTCCCCATCATCCCTATGCCAAGTGGACTGGTGCCCACTGGGTTCTGGTCATGCTGGCTGAACTGAAGTATCCAGCAGGAGAAAAAGAACTGCTTCCCTTGCGCGAGCAGGTGTATGGCTGGCTCTTTTCCAAAGCGCGTTTGCAGACGATCGAACGGTATATGATAGCCGGGCGAACACGCATGTGTGCGTCGATGGAGGGCAATGCGATCTTTGCTTTGCTTCAACTGGGTTTGGCTGATGAGCGGGTCCGTCTGCTGGTGGAGCGCCTGATGGCCTGGCAATGGGCTGATGGTGGCTGGAACTGCGACAAGAAGCCCGAAGCCCATGTGTCCTCCTTCATGGAGACCCTGATCCCGTTACGAGCACTGGCCCACTATAGCCAGATGACCGGGAATGCGCAGGCCCATACCGCATGCCTCCATGCAGCGGAACTCTTTCTCCAGCGCCGCCTGTTCAAGCGCCTCAGTGATGGGACCGTGATTGCAGAAGATTTTCTCCGGCTCCGCTATCCCTGCTACTGGCATTACGACATCTTATGGGGACTCAAGGTGATGGCTGAGGTTGGTGTTCTCGCGGATACGCGCTGTGATGAGGCGCTGGAGGTGCTGACGTCCAAGCGTCTTGTGGATGGAGGCTTCCCGGCAGAGAAGAAGCACTACCAGGTGAAGAATCCGCTCTTGAGCGGCTATTCACTGGTCGACTGGGGAGGAACGAGCCTGAAACGGATGAACCCCTTTGTGACGGTTGAAGCCCTCTCTCTTCTCAAGAGAAGCTCTGCTGGCGGAAGTTTCTCCTCATCAGCACAGGCAAAATCGTAAGAGGCAGTCGCAGCCGAAGAGGAGATCTCTCCCTCTCCCGTGTCAAAGACCACTTTTGAGGGGATGGCGGATATGTATCATGTTTTCCTACACTTCCGCCATTTCCAAGAAATGGCTTGCCATCGTCTTTCATGGCCTTAAACTCGGCAACATTCGCAATCCTTTCGGACATTCTTCCGCCATCCTTTCCGCCATATTATAAATATATCCTAATTTTCTATCCATCCGCCATTCTCTCTAAGAGATCCCCGTCTGTGTTATAGAAATGGCTTGCCCGCTATCGTCGTTCATGATGGTAAGCACGGCTGGTTCTGTGTTCTTTCGGACATTTCTTCGGAATTGATGGCGGTCGCTGCTTACTCTGAGATGTGCTGGATAAGCGCTCGATGTGCTTTGGCGATCCACCATCCTAACACCTTGACCTGTCCAGCACATTTTGTCCGGTTGGCTTTAATAATTCGGCCACAATTCGGCCACCTGCCAGTATATCGGCCATAATTCGGCCATGCAAAACGAGTTCCTCATATTTTTGAAGGTAATTCATAGCATAATTCGGCCATAATTCGGCCATTTACCTGTGATTTATGGTACAATTGTGGCTCTGAAGACTCTGTAGCGGCACAGGGAGAGTATTATGGTCAGCCTAAGCGAGGCAGAATTAAAGAGGCTCATCAGGGGTGGTGAGACGACAACGGTAGAACTCAAGCTAGCTGCCCCTCGACCCGTTGAGATGGCGGAGAGGCTATGCGGCATGGCAAACGCCCAGGGCGGCGTTGTGATTATTGGGGTGAAAGATTCGAATCATGAAATTGTGGGGGTGCAAGAAAATCGTCTGGGGGAAACCTTAGATGTGATATTGAGGGCTGCTCGACAGATCGTCAAGCCTGAGCTTGTACTGGAACCTCCTGAGCCAGAGATTTATACGATCGCCGGCAAGAAGCTCGTTGTTGCTACCGTGAGGCCGAGCCGCGGGCCAGTGTACCAGTCCGGGGGAATTTTTTGGATCAGACGAGGCACGCATACGATCCCAATGAATTTGGCAGAGACATTGGAACTGGCCAACGACCGGGGGTTGCTGGATTGGGAGACACTGCCTGCGCATGGCGCGACAATGGCTGATATTGATCCGGGGAAGGTCGAGGCCCATTTACAGAGGCGCTTGGAAAGTGGCGGCCAGTTTCAGCGCTTTGAGGATGTAGAGCAGGCGCTCATTGGAATGAAGTGTGCTCTTGTAAGGAGTGGCGGTGATGTCGTGCCTACAAATGCTGGTATCCTCTTTTTTGGCCGCTATCCTCAGCAGCACGTGATACAGGACGAGGTCGTGTGCGTGTTGTTTCGTGACGCGGTGGGCGCCAGTCGATACGCCGATCGTAAGATTTTGACGGGCACGCTTCAAGAGCTAATCGATGGGGCCGAGGCGTTTCTGAACAGATATATCGCTGTGGGGGCGCGGATAGAGGGATGGAAGCGTGTTGATATCCCTGAGCACGCCATTGGAGCGCTGCGCGAGGCGGTTGTCAACGCCGTGGTACACCGCGATTATAGTAAGCGGGGTGAGAGCGTGAGGGTGTTTTACTACGCTGATCGAGTAGAGATTCATAGTCCTGGGTTGTTGCTGCCGGGCATCACCGTGGAACAGATGGAACGGGGCGTGGTGCAATCAAAGCTGCGCAATCCTGTGCTCGCGGGACTGCTGAGAGACCTTCCGGGTTATATGGAGCAGATTGGGAGTGGTATCAGATTCATGCTTGACGAGACAAAGCGACTGGGTCTTCCCGCCCCTGAGTTCCGCGAGATGAACGAGTTCGTGGTCACATTCCGGGCGGCACCCGCTCTACAGCCTCAGCAGAGGCAAGTGCAGTACCACGGGACATTGTGGAAAGAAGAAGAGCCACCCGCACCTCTCCTCGCAGAGAGTATGCCCGGCAACCTGGAAGAGAGATTAGTAAAGGCGGTGGGCTATGTTAATGAACATGGCTCCATCACCAACAAGATCTATCGGAACTTAACGGGCGTCTCGGAGAGAACGGCAAGAAGGGATCTGGAGGTGCTAGAAGAGCGGGGAAGGCTCAAAGCGCTCGGCAAGAGGCGGGCAAGGCGATATGAATTACCGTAGTGGCACTGCCAGGAGTTCAGGGCTTCCCGGTGCAGCAGGGTATTTCCAGGAAAGTACCCTGGTGTAGATAGGATCACGCAGCGAGTTATTTCTTCCTCGCTGCGTGATCCTTTCAAGGCCAAATGCTACAAATGGCTTCTCCGCCTGCATTCTCCAACCCCGGCCCTGACAGCAAAACTGACAGCAGACACGGTAGACAACAGGAGATTCCGATAGACCCCGCTAGAATCCCGATCGGCCTGTAGAGCGCGTGGAAGACGATGGTGGACATCAGTGGACGGGTTATGCCGGTGGAGAGATTCGAACCCTCAACCCCTCACGGGGACTTGTTTTTGAGACAAGCGCGTATACCGTTCCGCCACACCGGCCTGTGAGTAGCATCATAGCGTATCACATACGGGAAGTCAATATGCCGCAGTCAAAGATTCAGATGCTATGCCGAATTTCCCGATGTTCCTGAACTTCTGGTAGCGTCTCTCCAGCAGTTCATCAACAGGCAGCATTTTAAGCTCGGCCAGGTTTTTAAGCAGCGCCACCTTCAGATTATCAGCGGCGAGACGATAATTGTGGTGTGCTCCCCCCAACGGCTCGGGAATCAATGCGTCTACCAGGTCAATCGCCTTCAGCTCTTTTGCGCTAATACGCATCGCTTCGGCTGCCTGCGGAGCGAATCCCTTGTCACGCCACAGGATCGAAGCGGATGCTTCGGGCATCGCGACAGTATAGATGCTGTATTCGAGCATCAAAATACGATCGGCAACACCGATAGCTAACGCGCCCCCACTTCCCCCCTCTCCAATCACAACGGCAATAATCGGCAGTTGCAGGCGAGCCATGAGATGCAGGTTCGCTGCGATAGCCTCTGATTGACCGCGCTCCTCATCTGCCAGGCCAAGAAATGCGCCAGGAGTGTCAATCAGGCAGATGACAGGAAAGCCAAATTTCTCAGCCTGCTGCATTAAACGACCTGCTTTGCGGTATCCTTCGGGATGCGGCATGCCCAGGTTACGAATTTGTTTCTCCTTCATATCACGGCCTTTTTGGTGACAAACAAGCATTACGTGCTCATCTCCTAGTTTGGCCGGACCAGCCACAATCGCATGATCGTCGCTAAAGGATCGATCTCCATGCAATTCAAAGAAATCCTCACACATCAGGCGGATATAATCCTCTGAATAGGGACGATCTTTGTGCCGGGCTACCTGAACTGTTTCCCAGGACGAGAGATTCTTATAAATCTCTTCGGTGCGTCGACGCAGCTCGCGCTCCGTATCCTGCAACTGTTTATATTCATCAGGTTTCAGGCGATCGCCCTTACGTTGCAGCGCGATGATCTTCTTTTCAAGTTCGGCCAGTGGCTTCTCAAATTCCAGGTCGTAGGCCATCGCTTTTCCCTATGTGCTGTACAAACTCTTGTGAGTTCTTTTCTAGAATGCCTGGCGAGTACATTCGTATCAGTCGCGCCAGAGACTGCCGAAGGTCGCGTCGATGGACAACGGCGTCGATCATACCATGCTGTAGCACGAACTCAGAATTGATCTCAGGTGGTTTCACATGCATAAACTGTTCAATGACACGGGGGCCTGTAAAGCACACGAGCGCTCCCGGTTCCGCGAGAATGACGTCGCCCAGCATGGCGAAACTTGCCGTCACACCTCCCGTAGTAGGATCTGTCAGGAGACTAAAGTATGGGATTTTAGCCTCACCCAATTTTGCTAGAGCTGCAGAGGTTTTCGCCATTTGCATCAGTGAATACAGACCCTCTTGCATGCGGGCGCCACCAGACGCAGAGGAAATCAACACTGGAATGCGTTTCTCGATACCCAGTTCGATTGCTCGCGTAATTTTTTCGCCCACAGCGGAACCCATGCTGCCACCAATGAAACGGAAGTCCATAATGGCGAGCGCGAGTGGTAACTGCTCAATCGTCGCATGGCCTATTACCACGGCCTCATTCAAGCCTACGTTTTTTCTTTCATCGTTAAGTTTGGTGACGTATGCTTGAACTTCGTCTTTTGTGCGACTCACAAAGTGCAGGGGGTCAACCGAAACAATATCGGCATCTATTTCTACAAAACTATCGGGGTCTACCAGCAATTCAATGCGTTCATAGGCGGAAAGTTTGAAGTGATAGTTACAGCGCGAGCATACCTTCAAATTCTTTTCCCACTCGCGGGCAATCAGAATCTCTTTACATCTTATGCACTTGACCACCAGATTACCTGAGGGTAAAGCTGGCCTCGCCTGAGTATTGGAGGATGTTGAGGTCGGCGGATCAGCAGCTTCTTTTGCCATGAATTACCTCCTGGTCAGTCTTGCGCGAGGAGCGCAGCCACAAAACTTTGTGGATCAAAAGGAGCTAAATCCTCGACTTTTTCACCTGTACCGATAAATTTGATAGGGATGCCTAAATCGTCGGCGACGGCAAAGGCAAAGCCACCCCTGGCGGTGCTATCCAGTTTTGTGACGACCACTCCGGTTAGTCCAACATCTTCTGCAAATTTGCGCGCTTGCAAGAGCGCATTCTGACCTGTGGTTGCGTCGATAACCATCAACAACTCGTGGGGACCATCAGGAAGGAGTTTCTGAATAACCTTGTTTATCTTCTTCAACTCTTCCATCAGATTATACTTGGTCTGGAGACGACCCGCAGTATCTACGATCAGGACATCGCTTCCTCGTGTACCTGCCGCCTGGATTGCATCATAAACCACTGCGCCGGGATCAGAACCGGGATTCTGGCTGATTACAGGTACCCCTACGCGCTCACCCCAAACTTTGAGCTGGTCGATGGCAGCGGCGCGAAAGGTGTCGGCGGCAGCCAGGATAACGCTATGTCCCTCTTTTTTGAGACGATGGGCCAATTTGGCGATACTCGTTGTCTTTCCGGAACCATTGACACCAATTACCAGTATGACGGTGAGGGGGGACTGTTTTGCAAAGCGCAACGGGGATGGCTTTCCGAGCAGCGCAACGAGTTCTTCACGCAAGGCCTGCTGTACCTGGGAGCCTGTTCGCATCTGTTCTGCAGTTGCTCGTTGGTGTAAACGCTCCATGAGCCATGTTGTCGTGCTTGGGCCAACGTCAGCGCTTAAAAGCACTTCTTCTAGTTCATCCCACAGTTCGTCTGTGATGATATCTTGCTTGAAAGAGTCTCCCAAACGGCCAAACAGCTTGCGCGTGCGGCTCAAGCTGTTCTTAAAGGGATTCATGCTCTTTTCAGACACAGAAGTACCTTCTACGTGCTCTTGAGTAACAACGGAATCTGGTTTTGGCTCTGTCTGTGGTTTCTGCCCAAAGAATCGATTGAGCACGTCAGCGTTGACTCCTTATTTCTGTACCTCTTGGTTTGGACAAAATAAAAGACAAAAGGAAAAAGGTTTTTTTGCCTTTTGCCTTCTTTCCCTTACAACTCAATTGACCACAAACCGCTCTAAAGCTTCAAAGATTGTGACATTCCCTGGCGAGCGCGAAGTCGCCAGGGAATCAATCACGTGCCTATTGGCGGCTGCTGCGATATGAATGAAGAGACCCATCACTGATGGGTTCATTTATGATGATATCGCCATTACGGATCTTGATATTGTACAGGCAAGTTGGGTTCGTACAGACCCATGCTTTGTACTCGATGGAAGCTCCCTGGCTGCCAAAATCCGAAAGCGGAACCAGATCACCTTCACTACATTTGCGACAGCGAGGAAATGCATTCTCCACGAAATCGCCTCCTTCCTTCTCTCGAGAGGGTAGTATTCGCCTACCTGACCACTTAAACTAAGCGAGGCCTGGCGATGAAGTTAGCCGAGGGGGAGCCTCCGCCACTGCATCCGCATCCCCACAGCAGTCATACATTGACCTATGCCACCGCTATCATACCACAAAATTCTGCTTGTGTCAGCACACTTGTGAAGAAATTTTCATTTCTATGAACAAGTACCTGCGTTTACGTATGTAGCAATGTATGTCTGCTTCTATGCCTAAGCATAACAGGTGATACAACTTACGTCAAGTTTCATATGAAACGTCATCCATTACACCCCTGTCGCAACCCCTCCAGCCTTAGCTTGCAAGTATGCGTAGATGAACGGATCGACATCCCCGTTCAAGTAGCCTTCGGTATCGCTTGTCTCATGATTCGTGCGGTGATCCTTCACAATGGTATAAGGATGCACCGTCACCGTACGAATTTGCGTTCCGAAGTCTGCCTGTACATGCTCACCTTTGAGCCTGGCCGTCTCCTCTTCTCGCTTCTTCAACTCACGTTCATACAAACGAGCCTTGAGTATTTTCAGCGCCACCTCGCGGTTCTGAATTTGTGAGCGTTCATTCTGACACGTTACCACGATACCTGTTGGAATGTGGCGCATACGTACCGCCGAGTCGGTCTTATTGACATGCTGCCCGCCTGCTCCTGTTGAACGATATGTGTCTACCTCAATGTCTTCAGGTCGGATCGTAATCTCAATCGTATCCTCGATATCAGGCATTACCTCGACCTTGGCGAATGATGTATGCCGGCGATGCGCAGCGTCAAAAGGTGACAGTCGGATTAAACGGTGAGTGCCAATCTCTGAACGAAGGTAACCATAGGCATAACGCCCGCCGATTTCCATGGTCGCGCTCTTGATGCCCGCCTCTTCACCTTCATTATACTCATATACCTGGGTGCGGAAATTGTGGCGCTCGGCCCAGCGCAGATACATCCGAAACAGCATCTCTGCCCAGTCCTGAGCGTCGACGCCGCCGCTACCCGCATGAACACTCACGATGGCATCGCGATCGTCGTGTTCGCCGTTCAACATCAGCGCGAATTGCAGCTTCCCGACCTCTTGCTCGATCGCTGCGAGTTCCTGCGCGACTTCTTCCTGCATTCCCTCATCCGGTTCCTCCTCTAACAATCCGGCTAATCCATGCAGGTCATTCAATCTCTGAGCTATACTTTCCCAGGTGCTAACTTCTTCGCGCAGGGCATTCAGTTGTTGCATGTATGCCTGCGCCTTGCGGTTGTCAGCCCAAAAATCTTCGGCCATACTTTCCGCTTCAAGATCGCTTATTTGTGTTTTCTTACGCGCCAGGTCAAAGACGCACCATAGTTTCATGGACGCGCCCTTGCAGGCGTTCGATTTGATTTTTTAATTCACTCATGCCGAGCATTGTAGCACGTTTTTCAGTAACTGCGCTAGTTTTGGGAATGCAGAGGGTAGTGGGTTGATCAGCCTCAAAGACAAGTAAAAGGGCACAGTAGGGCAAAGATAAGCTGAGCTTGCTGGGTAGATGAGGATGCCGGAGTTGAAGCATTGCGTGTCAATATAAACAGCACCATCGCGCCAAGTATACAAAGCAGACCAAGCAAGATGAGTAGCAGCGCAACAATACGGCCTCTCGCGCTCGCTCTCGCTGCATCTGTGGATAACGTTCCATACGGTTGGTAGGCCGTACCTCCCTGTGCGGCATAGCCAGGATACGATGCTCCCTGCTGTGGATAATTGGCAGCGCCCTGCGGCACATAGCCGGGATATACCGTTCTGGCCGGTGCTTGACCTGGGCTACCGGCAGTTTGCGAATCCATCATGTTTGTAGTTTCATTTGCCATCTGCTCAGCGGCGCCATAATTATTTCGATCAGAACCCAGGATGAGCGGTTGCTGTTCCACAGATCTACCCGGACTAACAGCTCCCTGCGCGCCAGGATAGGGCTGATTTCCCTCAAAGATTGTACTCGAAGCAATGGTTGGACTGTCTGGTTGTGATTCCTCCAGGAACAACTCAGTTTCTGTAGGTGTGCCGCAGCGAGGACATGTGATATTCCCAGATGTTAATTGAAAGCCACATTTACCACAGAAAACCATGTGCACTCCTTTCAGGCAGCGATAAGATTGGCAGGGCAATCACCCCGCTTACTTCAGTCAGTTTTATCTGCTAACACTATACTACTAACCAGGTAAAATTGGTAGTAATGCTCAACGTGTTTGTTCTTTTCATAGAGCTTCGAAACGTGATACAATCTGTTCAACGAGAAAGGAGAAGCGGCGTTTCTTTTCCACACATTTCTGAGTGCATTGGCCAAGGACTCCACGTCGCGTATACAAAGTAACATGAGTGATACCAGAGGACCAAATCCTGAAATCACAGAGGAAGCTGTTCGCATACTAGACGAGGCCAGCGCAGAAGGCATTCCCCTTCGTTTACTTGGCGGGCTTGCAATCTATCTTCAAAGCCAAAGTGCCAGAACGCACGAGCAATTGAAACGTTCTTACAAGGACCTGGATTTCGCGACCCTGTCAAAATTTGGCGCAAAAACCAGGGCTTTGTTTGCAAAACTTGGGTATACAGGAAACAAAACATTTAATTCGCTCCATGGACATCAACGCCTGCTTTTCTACGATGATGAGCATAGTCGGCAGGTCGATATTTTCATCGATCGCATGCAAATGTGCCACAATATCGATTTCCGATCTCGCATGTATTTAGACGAGCGCACCTTATCACCGGCAGACCTCCTGCTTACAAAAATGCAGATTGTTGAAGTCAACGAAAAAGATCTGTTGGATGTGGTAGCGCTGTTTATCGACTATGATGTTGAGGATGATGATCAGAGTATTCATTCTCAGTACATCTCCAGATTAGTGTCGAATGACTGGGGGCTACATAAAACGCTTGACTTGAATCTGAAAAAGGCGAAAGCGTTTGCTGCCGCACGTGATTTCCCCGGGGATGTGACTAAACGTATTGATACGTTGATCGCTCATATGGATGCCCACCCCAAAACATTGGCATGGAAAGCGCGTGCGATGGTTGGCGAACGTGTACGCTGGTATGAACTTCCAGAAGAACCTCGATAATTCTGGTAATCGCACCTGTCCTTGGTATGCCGGTTCTATGTGTAAAGTGACCATTAAATGATGGGATGGTAGTCCTGCTCAAGCATTGATTTTTTACCTGAGCCACTGTATACTTGCTTGTAACTTCAACAGTGTTTGATAGGCACTCTAGATACACCATCCCCTACAAGAGGAGAGGACATGGCAAAGCATCTTCGCTGTTATATGTGCTCCGACCTGCATGCTGCAAATCGCACGTATCGTAAGCTTCTCAATGCCATCAAAATGAATGTCTATGAAGCCCATGTTGTCCTCATCGCTGGCGATCTGACAGGCAAGGCAATTGTCCCCATCATATTACAGGGCGACGGCCGCTATACCGCAACCTTTCTGGATCAAGACCATATTATTGAAACCGAGACCGAACGGCAGAATCTGGAGAATAGCATCTCCGATATTGGTTACTATCCCTATGTAACTGACCAGGATGAAGTCAATGCGCTCAGATTTGATGAGAAGCTGATGCACGAATTGTTCCGCCGGAAAATGATAGAGCGGGTAGGTGAATGGGTGGCTTTAGCTGAGGAACGTATTGGCAAGAGTGGCGTGCAGTTTTATATGATGCCTGGTAACGACGATGACCGTGGTGTCGATGACATGATTGCGCAATCTAGCTATGTCGTCAACCCCGTCGGTAAAACAATCCAACTAAACGAACATCACGAGATGATTAGCTTCGAGTATGCCAACCCGACCCCCTGGCATACACCTCGTGAGTGGAGCGAAGAAGAGTACTACGAGCGTGTCAAGACAGGTGCGAGCACACTCAAAAATGTGACTAACGCCGTCTTTATGATTCACGTTCCCCCCTATGATAGTGGTTTAGATACGGCCCCAGAACTCGATAAGACGCTACGGCCCAAAGTGACGATGGGCGATGTCTTGCGGGTTCCTGTCGGAAGCACAGGCGTGCGGCGTGCGCTGCAGGAGCTTCAACCACTGGTCAGTGTGCATGGCCATGTACACGAATCCGGTGGTCAGAGCAAAATCGGTCGCACTACCTGTTTCAATGCTGGAAGCGAGGCCAACCAGGGCATCCTGCGCGGCTTTGTTTTTGATCTTGGTAAGGACAAACTGGAACGGGCCTTCCGTGTCCAGGGGTAGTTGTGGGTGCATCAATCATTGCGCCTGATTCTGTCTTTTTTTATTCATTACTGGCACAATGAACTGCGCCCTTATCTCAAACGTTTAAATGAAAGGGGTTCGCACTCATGGCAAAATCTGCTACTCCAAGCGGATTATTCGTCAGGCAGGCTTCGGGGTTAGTGCGCGATGTCAGTATGACGAACGCGCTCTTCTTCAACATCGCCGCCTTCGTAGGAACGGCAGTAGGCTGGGCTATAGCCTTCTATGCCCTTTACCCGGAATGGGTAGCATTTGGTATCTCGGCATATGCCTACATGGCTGTTCTCACAGGTGTCGCCTGCTACTTCCTGGGAATGATCTTCGCCAGTCTCACTACCGCGATGCCTCGCAGTGGTGGTGACTATGTTTTCACCTCGCGTATCATTAGCCCATTCTGGGGCTGGATTGAGAGCTGGACGCTTGTTGGGTCAGCGCTTACCATCATCGGCTTTGAAATCATCGTTGCAACACACAATATCCAACTAACAGCCATCCTGCTCGGCGTTGCCTTTCCTACAAGCGTCTTTGGCGGTGCCACGAACTGGCTCCAGGATACCGCCAGCAAATTTATTGTTGGAATCATCATCTTGCTGGTGATTGCTGGTATCGCTATCTTGAAGACGCGCACGTTCCATAAGGTTGTGATGGGTCTTACTATCTTCGCTATCGTCTCGGTTGCCATCAATTTCATCGGAGCTTTCACTGTAGACCCGGTCTCTATGAGTAATGCCTTGCCTGCTCTCGGCACCTCGTCCAAAACGATTATAGATACGGCTACTAAAGCAGGTTATGCGCTTGGCAGTCCGAACTTCTCTTTACTGGGATTGGTTGGCCTGGCAGGCCTGGCGAGCGTTATACTCTTCCAGTACATTGGGTTTCAATTCTCCTCATACATTGCCGGCGAAGTGAAAGGCAATGTCAGGCGCGCAGTCATGTTTGCCGTAATCGGAGCACTGGTTTTCGCGGTGTTCATGAACTCCGTCTACATGGATGTTCAGGGCTTTCACTACGGTTTTGACATGGTCAATGCCTGGGGATACCTCTACTGGTTTACCTCTAATGCCCCTTTAAATGGTCAACCACCATTTACTCCGGTGATGTTAGCCGCTGTGCATCCTGGATTCTGGCCACTGTGGTTGATTGTGGCGCTGGGTAACATTACGTTGAACGTCCTACTTTGCCCTGTGTACGCGATCTTTCTCTCGCGTATCGTGCTGGCCTGGGCGCTCGATCGACAGGTACCTGAGTGGTTCAGTGTCGTAAATGAGCGCACGAATGCGCCGCTACGCGTGATCATTCTCGCTGTCCTGCTCGGAGCTGTATTCTATGTATTGACGTTCATCAATCAATGGTTTCCGTCCGCTACCATTTACCTTACCCTGGCGGGTACAACCTTCTTTGGCATCTTACTAGCTGGTCTCACCTGGATTATGCCCGGGTTGAATGCCATTTTGATACCCTATCGCCGCCCTGATCTCTTCCAGCTTACCAACAACACTGGTAAGTTCCTGGGCCTGCCTCGCCTGGTCTGGTCTGGGATCATCTGGCTGATCTTTATTGTACCTGTGTACGTAGGGGCCTTCGGTTACCCTGTTTATAAGGGTCTGATAGCGTCTGGCACTTCCTACTTATCGTTATCCAACTCTGCTGGTGTTGGTTGGGCGCTCATTTTCATTTTGGTTGGAATTGTGATCTACTTCGTGATGAGGGCTGTAAACGTCAGCCGTGGTATCAACGTCAAGATGATCTACCAGGAGCTGCCCCCGGATTAAACAAGAAACTACGACACGATATAGAGCCGGCTCAGTGGGACGCTGCTGAGCGGCTCTATACCTATTTTTTCCCCGTTAATCGTCACTTCGTGCGTAACAGGGTGGACACGCACTGGCGGCATTGCATCGTTAAAAAGCATATTCTTCTTGCCCACAGTGCGTGTGTTCTTCACAGGTTGAAGCGGTCGATGACCGCTGAGTCGTTTTGGTAGTCCTGCATCGAGCGAGGCTTGCGAGACGAATGTGATTGAGAGAGATGCAGCGCTCCGACCCCTACCACCGAAGAGCGGTCCATACACACGTGGCTCTGCTCCCTCAACCGCTGCGTTGCCATCGCCGAGCGCACCCCATGCAGGCATCCCACCCTTGATAACCATGTTTGGTTTGATACCGAAAGACCTGGGTCGCCATAACACCACATCCGCTAACTTCCCTGGCTCCAACGTCCCTACGTGCTGTACCAGGCCGTGCGCAATTGCCGGATTAATCGTATATTTAGCAAGAAAACGCAGCACCCGCTTGTTAGAATCAGTCCGTTCCGTTTTCGGCATATCGTGAGCCTCCATTGCATGCGCCATCTGCCATGTACGCTGGATCGTCTCACCTATGCGACCCATTCCAAGTGAGTCAGAGGCCGTAATGCTGATCGCTCCAAGATCATGCAGCGGCGTCTCTGCTGCCATAGTAGTTGGGCGTATGCGGTGTCGCGCCGCCAGCACATCCTCAGGAAATGCCGGGTTCAACCCATGCACGGCCATGATCATATCAAAGTGTTCGGCAGCGGTAGCCGCAGTGTAAGGAATGGTCGGGTTAGTCGAAGAGGGGATCACATTTGGCTGCGACACAATTTCCAGTAAATCATATGGCCCTCCACCCGCCCCTTCGGCATGATAAGCATGGACAGCGCGGCACGCAATTGCCGCAATCGTATCGCTCAATTCTGCT
>JBKPAZ010000032.1:0-7033 GCA_046726655.1 Chloroflexota bacterium | reverse complement strand
CAACTAGCTGCGAGCACTCGCCAAATATGGCCAACTCTACCCAGAAGCGGTACGAAGCTTAGCCGAAGAGGAAGACAAAACCTTGACCTTTTACGACTTTCCGCAGACAATGCATCGCTACACAACAATCGAGATGGCATCGTTCTTTCTTCTCTCCACCATTGTGCTTTGGAGAAGTTCGGTGTGAATCACAAGTTAACTTCATTGAGTTGGCTGGGGGACTTCTATAGCGGGTGCTCGCAGCATTGCATCACGTCGATGCCGTTGTCATAGTGATGATGGTGCGACAGGTTCCACAGATTTTCCATCTACCTTTTCAGCCGCCAACGATGAAGGCGGCGCCGGCTTCGTTCTCAAGCTCCCCGTCATATAAATAAAGAAGGCCAGCATGAAGAGCGCCTCGACAATATTGACGATTGAGTAAGATGGCAATGAGAACGAGCCGATTGTCACATTCGTGGTATCGAAGAACGAGCCAACCGGTGCTGGAAGTAGCACCAGGCCCCATGAGCCGTTCCATAATGCATGCTGCACTACAGCGTAGAGCCAGCACCCTGCGGCTTTCAACAGGCGATGCTTTCCCGGGTGAGTGAGGTAGTACCAGCCAAGCGCTACCATCGCTGAGCCAAAGCCATGTAGCAGTCCAGCACCGGTACGGATGAGCGCGATACTCAACCAGTCCTGGTAACCAGAGCTAATGTAGCCAGTTGTCTCGATGAGGTCGAATCCAATGCCGGCTGCCAGGCCGAGCACAAACGCCTCTGCCGCGCTGCGTATTCGCCCGATTAATATGATAACCGCTAAAGGCTTGACGAACTCTTCGATCAGTGGAGCCATCACAGCCACTACTATCAAAATGATATTGTACACACCGGGGTTTTGGCAGTTCGGGGCATCGGGTCGGTTAACACACAGCAAAGGATTCACAGCTTGACTGCGCACAACTAAGAACTCAAGTACAAATTCAAGCACAGCAGCAAGGCCAACGCCCAGGGTAGCTCCGCTTACAATTGCCAGGGTAAAACGCCGCCAACTTGTGGGCCAGCGAGATTTTCTGGGAAAGCGCAGGCGCCGGTCACCGAGAGCCAGCACCGCAAGCGCAGGAAAGATAGCAGCAAGTGCTATTAATATGACTGTCAAAGGTGGATAAGTAACTGCAAGCCCACGTGTCTGGAGCCAGTAAGCGACACCAACAACAATCAGGTACAGCAGGATAAAGATCCAGAACTGTGGCAGAGCAAAATCGGCTGAAGGTTTCCTTAGGAACACTGAGCGAATACTGTGATACAACCCGAAACTTCCTCCCACAATACCCGCGCAGGCAAGGCCGATGAACAGCATGATACCGGCAAAATATTCGCCGTTGCTCATATTTGCATGAGGTAGGACAGCAATCAGCGCGAGTAGTCCTGATGCGCCAAGTCCCGCCAGCAATACCAGGCTCGATCCGACCAGGGAGCTTATACCCACGGCTAAGAGATAGCCATCGCGCTTTGGCTGGGGTGGCTGCCAGGGATAGGCATATGCAGAATAGCCATTGTAACTGGGATAGGGAGGAGTCCCCGGCGCGTAAGGCGGCGGGGACACATATCCCTGGTATGAAGGATAACCAGGATAGGATTGGTTACCCGGCCCTTGTGGAGGGTAGCCCACAAAAGGCGGATATCCCGGTGCCAGCGGTGGATAGTTCTGTCCCTGGGGCTGATACCCGGGATATTGAGGATAGGGTGGGTATGCTGGGCGAAATAGTGGCGCCTCAGATGGATGCGAGGCCAATGAGCCAGACACATGCTCGCGGTAGGCAAATTGGGGATCAACATTTATTTCTGGGGGAACCTCCGCTCGTCCTGCCTGAGCGAAGCGCACTCCTTGTATCCCACCCGAGTTGTAGACTGGAGGCGTAGCCTGGTTGGCAGGGCGACTAATCGGCTCGGTGGGAGTATTAAACCCCACCGGCCTTTTGAATTGTGTGCCCGAAACAACCCCGGGGGCTTGCCCGCTCTCGCTGCCCGGTCCCCAGGGTCCCCATAATTCAGATGTTGGCTGGCGTTTTGGCCCATCAGGGTCAGGCGCTGGCCCTTGATTACCTGAACTCACGCTGATTGTGCCTTTGCTAAAAGTTGCTATAGACAATCGATGTCTTTGACAGCATACAGCAGATTCCCGGATTTGGGAAGGGCAAGATGAACCGGATGAACCGGGCGACCGCGAGGGTCGCCCCTACATTTCATGTAGGAGCAGCGTGCTGGGACATGTAGGGGCGACCCTTGCGGTCGCCCTGGGGTAGGAAGGGTTATCAGCGTTCTACCTGTATTACCTCGACTGTCCCTTGACCTTGCAATACCTCTTCCAGTTTTTGATGTAGCTTCTCAGAATAGTTCATGGTGTTATCGCCTGGACTCAGCAATGCCTGCCATTCGCCATTCGCAACTAGTATCTCGTAATGGTCGCGGCCCGGTTGGTCTCGGATACAATTGTAAATGTCCAGTACGCGCATCTTATCGTCAGATATGGACTTTTCATCGGAGCCGCTGAGCTGCAGCGTAATCCAGACCTGGTATTGTTTGCGGTTCATCTCTTCTTCAATTGCATTCACTTGTTCGACGCTGTTGCAGAGTATACCTGGCTCATCTCGACGTACCTGTACCTCTCCACTCACAATGACCACCGTATCCTCAGCCCACAATTCAGCCGTCACGTCGTAGGTCCTCGGAAACACTGTCACACCGATAGATCCGTACATATCTTCAAGCTGAACGACGCACATGGTATCGCCTTTCTTGGTAGTGATGCGGCGCGCCTCAGTAATCGTGCCGCCCACCACGACCTTTTGCCTGTCCAGCTCTTCAGTTATTTGAGTAGTATGATGTGTCACTCGCTCCTTGAGGAGGTCGTTAACATAGGTTAACGGATGCTTTGAGATGTAAACGCCAATAAGTTCTTTTTCCCATGCCAACAACTGGTTGCGTGAGATCTCTCCAGCATGCTGATTGAGGGTAAATTCGAATGCGTTGGCCACCTCTTCCATATCCCCAAAAAGGCTGACCATGCCACGTTCCCTGGCAACACGCTCGCTCTTGCCAAATTGCATCGCGCGTTCCACGGCATCGAGCAATTGGTGTCGTTTGCCCTCTGCGAGTGAATCCATTGCTCCCGCTTTAATCAGGGTTTCAATAGCTCCCTTGCCCACAAATTTGGGATCGACACGCGTACAGAAGTCCGCCAGCGACTTGAATAGACCCTCTTCATTGCGTGCACGCGCAATTTCTCCGATAGGCCCCTCTCCGATACCCTTGATGGCGAGCAGTCCAAAGCGCACACCCCCATTTTCTACCGTAAAGCCTCTGTTACTCTTGTTTACATCAGGCCCAAGCACCTCAACGCCCATGCGTTTGCACTCTGCAATCGCGTTGGCGATTTTCCTGGCATCGGAGGCCTCAGTAGTCATGGTAGCGGCCATGAATTCGGCGGTGTAGTTGGCCTTGAGGTAGGCGGTATGATAAGCTACTACGGCATAACTAGCCGCGTGGGCTTTGTTGAAGCCATACCCGCCGAACGGTTCGATGAGCGTAAAGAGTTCTTCGGCTACTTCTTGCTTGACCCCATTTTTGATACATCCCTGCACAAAATCCGCTCTGTAACCTTGAACCTCATGTACTATCTTCTTACTGAGCACTTTGCGGAATTTATTGGCTTTACCCCAGGAGAAGCCTGCCAGGCCGACGGCGATGAACAGCACCTGGTCTTGATACACAATTACGCCGTAGGACTCATTCAACCATTCCTCCAGGCGTGGGTCGAGATAGGTCACTTTCTTGCGTCCATGCTTGGCGTCAATGAACTCGGGGATGCTATCCATCGGGCCGGGCCGGTAGAGTGCAATCATCGCCATGATATCTTCAATACGGGTCGGTTTGAGTTGTTTAATATACTCGGTCATCTTTGGACCTTCAAGCTGGAAGATTCCGGTTGTCTCGCCGCTCGCCAGCAGGTCGAAGGCTTTTTGACGCCTGGCATTCTGCTCATCATCGCCCGGCACCGGATCGAGTGGGATTTTCTCAAGCACTATTTCCTCACCGAGCGATTGCTGGATATATTTGAGTGCATTATCAAGAATGGTCAGATTGGAAAGGCCCAGGAAGTCAAATTTGATTAGTCCAAGTTCTTCCAGGTGCTCCTGCTCGTACTGCGTGATACGACCCTTGCTGGCATCCCTGGGATCGCGTAATTGCAGTGGTACAAAGTGTTCCAGTGGTTCGTTGGCAATAATCACGCCAGCCGCGTGTACGCCCGTGGTGCGCACCACGCCTTCCAGCTTTAAGGCCTGGTCAATGATCTGCTGCGCAACCCGGCTCTCCTTGTACAGGTCATTCAGCTCTTTGACGCTATCAAGTGAACCTTGCAGCGTGACTTTCGGACCCATTGGAATGAGGCGCGTAATGCGATCTCCTACTTCCTGTTCGCCCATCACACGCGCCACGTCTTTGACCGATGCTTTGGCCGCCATGGTGTTGAACGTGACCATCTGCGCCACGCACTCCTCGCCATACTTGTGAGTGACATATGCAATGACTTCTTCACGCCGGTCATCCGGGAAGTCCATGTCAATATCGGGCATGTCCGCGCGCTCTGGATTGAAGAAGCGTTCAAAGGGTAACTGGTAGCGTAAGGGGTCCACGTTGGTGATCCCCAGTGTGTAGGCCATCAGGCTTCCAGCCGCCGAACCACGGGCGGAACAGCGGATGCCCCTCGAACGCGCGTAGTTCACAAAGTCCCATTCGACCAGGAAATAGGGCATGAAGCCTTTTTGAGCGATCAGGTCGATCTCGTATTCAAGTTGCTTCTGAATGGACCCGGTCATCTCGCCAAAGTGTTCTTTAGCACCCTCAAAACACAGGTCGCGCAGGAAGTCTTTCTGCGAGTTGTACTCCTGGGGGATAGTATAGTTGGGCAGTTGCGCTTTGTAGGCCAGTGGATCGACGCTGCACTGCTCTGCAATACGCACGCTGTTCATCAATGCCTCAGGTAATTCGGGGAAAAGACGTGCCATCTCTTGCGGGCTTTTAAGATAGTACTCCTGGCTATCGAATTTCATGCGTTTGGGCGTCTCAAGCTGCTTGCCCGTCTGCACGCACAGCAACACATCATGCGAGGCGGCATCATGTGCATCAACATAGTGCAGATCGTTGGTCGCCACCATCTCAACCTGCAAATCTTTATGCATGCGATAGAGCAATTGGTTAAGTTGCCCCTGTGGTGAGGGCTGCCCATCGTCGAAGATACCGTGATGCTCTTGAATCTCCAGGTAGAAGTTTTCCGGCCCGAAGACATCCTGGTACCAGCGCGCCATTTTATACGCTTCATCTTGCTTTTCTTTGAGCAGCGTTTTGGGAATCTCACCCGAAAGGCAAGAAGAGGTGACAATCAGCCCCCCGGCATATTGCTCCAGGACTTTTTTATCGATGCGCGGTCGCAGGTGCCAGCCTTCGGTGTTGGCAATGGTGGTTAATTTCAAGAGGTTGTAATAGCCAGTATTATTTTTCGCCAGCAGCAGCAGGTGATGATAGTCATCGCTGAAGCGTTTGGAGTGGTCGTGCATATCTTCGGTCAAATAGGCTTCGATCCCGATGATAGGGTTAATCCCGCCCGCTTTACACGCCTTGTAAAACTCGATGGCGCCATACATCGCGCCATGATCGGTGATCGCCAGGTGCTGCATCCCCAGCGCCTTCGCTTGCTGGACCAGTTTCTTCGTGCGGCTAAATCCATCGAGCAACGAGTACTCTGTATGGACGTGCAGGTGCGCAAAGTCGGCTGTCATGATGACCCCTCCATATTCAAAATGTTCTAAATAAAGAATAAGAACGTATATTCTATTTGTCAAGGAAATGGCAAGGTGAAATACATCAGAAGTATCTGCATTTTTTTTGACGATTCATTAGTGAGCAACGAAACTCAGGGCACTTTTGGAGGGACTTTTGGGATTGCTTTGTAAGAAGCTGTGGCTTTTCGGCAGCCGTATGTGATCGTTCTGTTTTTCTCAACGGTCGCGTTTAAATGCACTGGCCGCCGGGCGATAGGGACGGATCATCCACAAGGGGCGGCGCAGACCATCGGGCCGCTGCGTTTGTGGACGGGTCAGAGCCAGCCAGTCCTGGTAGACCTTATGGGCTTTCTGCGTCTCGACGTACACATCCCCATAGGCATCACCAGGGTGAGCCGCTTCAACTGTGACCTTCTGGTGCCAGCAATGCATGCCACTCACCGGATCAGGATGGACAGGGAAGGTTAAATTTTGATGCACCCCGCCCTCACGCCAGAAGATGCGTGCTGAGTCTGGATCGGCGCTCTCAAAGGGTTGGATGCCCTGGAGTTGCCGCATGCGCCAGATGCCGTCGTTGACTTTTGCAAGCTCTACCAACGCGGAGGCCCAGCGGTCGGTTCCCTGGCCGGTCTCGAGCCGCCAGCGTCCCAGGTGGTGCGAGCAGGCCACAATGCCAGGACGAATGCCCTCGGTCACCCAGACACGATTGACGAAGTAGCCGATCTCGGTCGTGACACGCACCTGCTCACCTGTCTGCACCCCGATGCGTGCCGCGTCGGTCGGGTGGATCCACACCGGATTGGCATTCGAGATCTCGTAGAGCCATTTGGCATTGCCTGAACGTGTATGGATGAGTGTGGGCAGGCGGAATGTCGGCATAAGCAGGTACTCTCCCCTCTCATGGTTCAGCACGTCGCGATGGACATGGCTGTGGGTATAGCCGGGGATGGCGTATTCCGGCCAGCCCCATTCCTTCATGGTCGCCGAATAGAACTCCAGTTTGCGGGAAAGCGTCGGAAAGCCCTCGTAGGCCTTCCCCTCAATCATCACCCCAATGGGAGCGCCATGGCGCGTGATCGTGCCGCTCTGTTTGTCGACCTGCGCGCCTTCCAGGTCAGCGGGTTGCAACTCGCGCTCATTGAGGGTGAAGACGGGCGCCTGGTCCTGGGGGATTTCAAAGGAGCCATACGTGCGCATGTATTCCAGCGG
>JBKPAZ010000031.1:0-11835 GCA_046726655.1 Chloroflexota bacterium | reverse complement strand
GTGAATGAACTGCCAGCGTTGTTGCACACTGAATTTCAAACAGGCAAAGATGGATTGATGGCTGAGCGTTTGCTAGAGTATAGTGTGCTTGCCTCTAGCGAAAATAGCTGGCTTCCTGTTTATACGTATGTAATCTATTTGCGTAAAGATGGCGAGGTACCGAAATCTCCGCTCATTCGGAGGCTTCCGAGTGGTGAAGAAGTTCATCGCTTTTACTATCAGGTAATCGAAGTTGCGAAGATTTCTGCTAAGCAGCTACTGCAAAGAGGTCTACTTGGATTGTTGCCACTTTTGCCACTGACGGAAGGTGGTACCCAGCCAGAGGTGATGCAGGAGGCAGTTTCGACTTTAGTAGATGCTCGTGAAATAGAGCTACTGGCGCTTGCGTATACATTTGGAGGCTTAGTATCAGGAAACGAAGCCTACGATGAATGGTTCAAAAGGAGCTTTGCTATGCTTGAAGATATTCTTGAAGAGTCATGGACCTATCAGGAAATTGTCAAGAAGGGATGCAGAAAGGGTTGGAGAAGGGTCGTGAGGAAGAACGTCAGCAGAGGATCCAAGAGCAGCATCAGACTCTCCTGAGTTTTGTGCAAATACGTTTTCCAGAACTTGTCACTTTGGCAAAGCAACAAACTGCTACTATCAACGACCCGGACGTGCTGCATAATCTGATCGTCAAGTTGTTCGGTGTGCAGACTGCTGATGAAGCCAAACAAGCGCTCATGGAAGTCGGCATACAAAAATGAACTCTACTCTTTATTAAAAATACATGACGCAACAATTACAGGAAATACAAGAAACAACACAGATTGCAGCGGCTATTGAGAGCCTGCTCTTTGTTTCAGGCCGTCCGTTGGAGTATGCAGAGTTACGCAAACTGCTTGATATCGACGACACTAGTTTAGCAAGCGGTTTGCAAACACTTGCCCATCATCTTGAGAGCCAGGGACGCGGTATTCGTTTACAGCATCTCGGCGAGCAGGTGCAACTCGTAACTGCGCCCGAAAATTCTCGCTATATCGCGGCTCTCCTTGGGCTACCTATGACGGCCAGGCTTACAACAGCAGCCATGGAAACGCTGGCAGTCATCTCCTATCGCCAGCCCATTACTCGTGCTCAGATTGAAGCAGTGCGCGGTGTCAATAGCGACCGTGTCCTGACTAGCCTCATCCAGCATGGCCTGGTGGCTGAAATTGGCCGGGCGCAAACTGTTGGACGCCCTGCGCTTTTTGCCACAACCCCCGAGTTTTTACAGCAATTTGGCCTGACCAGCCTGGAGCAATTGCCGCGAGGCGATGTTGGAACCCCATTAACTGAGACCAGGGGAGAATAATCTAATGCGCCTTGGTCGTCATATGCCTACGCATTCAAATGCTGTAAAAGCAGCGGAGATAGCCAGTCAGCTTGGCTGCACCTCTATTCAAATTTTTGCCAGCAATCCTACCGGCTGGCGACCACCGTCAGGTGATTCGGCAAGCAGTGTCGCCTTTGCTCGGGCAGCTCGCGACTACGGGCTCGATCCCGTCGTTATTCATGCACCCTATCTAATTAACCTGGCTTCACCCGATGAAATGATCTGGGAGAAATCTATTTCGCTGTTGCGTTGGACATTACAGCGCGGCGCTCTTTTAGGCGCTGCCTATGTCGTCTTCCACATAGGCAGTCATCGCGGTTCCGGTGTCGATGCTGGTCTTGCTCGAATTGCCGAGGCGATTGCGCTCATTCTTCCGGAAACTCCTCCAGAGGTAATGCTGCTGTTGGAGAACGATGTTGGAGCGGGTAACTCGCTAGGGCATAGCTTTGAGCAAATTGGTATGGTGCTCAACGTATTGCCTCAGTACGAAGACCGCCTGGGCGTCTGTCTCGATACAGCGCATCTGTGGGGGGCAGGACACGATATCTCCAATGCAGCTTCCGTACAGCAGATACTCCAGCATTTCGACGACATAATTGGGTTGAAGCGATTGAAAATCATCCACCTCAATGATACAGAGATGGCGTTGGGCAGCCATCGTGATGTTCATGCTCGCCTCGGTGAGGGCATTATCGGTGATGCGGGCCTGCGAGCCTTACTCTGCGATCCACGGCTTGATCACGTTGCGGTTTTATTGGAGACGCCTATCAAAACGGATGAACATGATAAAGAGGATTGGGAACACGACAAGCAGCAATTGCAGAGAGCTAAGGAGTTAATGAGGGATGAAGTCGGGCAAACCGCAGATTCATAATTTGCCTATCAATGACGTCACCACACTGGGCGCATTTGCTTATGAATTGCAGCAAGAAGCTGAGGCGCGTGGAGAGGTTTTACCACCCGCGGCGCGCTTGCATATCGGTGAGCCGAGCTTTCGCACTCCAGAACATATCCGACTTGCAGCAATCGACGCCTTACATGGTGAGCCGCTGACGTATGGACCCGCCGCCGGCTGGCCCTGGTTGCGAGAACTCATAGCTGAGAAAATCGAGCGCGTCAATGGTTATCACGTTGGACCGCAGCAAGTTGCCATTGCCATGGGTGGCACAGGAGCGATCCAATCAGCTCTGATTGCAACAGTTGGCACTGGTGACGAAGTGCTCATCCCCGATCCTCATTGGCCGCATTACACGATGCAACTGGCCTGTTGTGGCGCAACTCCCATTCCCTATCCACTCGATCCACAGAACGAATGGTTGCCGGATATAGCACACCTGGAACGGCTGGTGACCCCGCGTACGCGCTTATTGCTGATCAACAGCCCTGGGAATCCTACAGGCGCTGTATATCCAGCTCAGCTCGTGGAAGACCTGCTCGACTTTGCTCTACGCCACGATCTCTACCTGCTCTCAGATGAATGCTATGATGAAATTCTTTTTGAGGGGATACATGTCAGTCCTGGAGCGTTGCTTACACATGATGAGTTTAATCAGGGTCAAGTCATATGCGTATATACGTTCTCCAAAACCTATGCGATGACTGGTTGGCGCATAGGTTACGTTGTGACGGGAACCCAACTTCTCAAGACGATCACGTATGTACTTGACGCCGGTTACACGAATATCAGTACGATAATACAGCGTGCAGCCGCCGCTGCTTTAACTGGTCCTCAAACATGCGTCACCGAAATGCGACAGACCTATCAGCGACGCCGTGATCTCGCGGTGAGCTTGCTGAAAGATCTCGGTCGCTATGTCTACACCCCGCACGGGGCTTTCTACCTGTTGATCGATGTTACAGGTCCCGGTGGTATAGGGCGTCGAGGACGACAATTCGCCCTTGACCTGCTGCGCGAACGCAATGTAGCTGCTGCACCTGGCAGCACCTTTGGCTCGGTAGCAGAAAATTATGTACGTGTCTCGCTGGCAGCCTCAGACGAAGAGATTATGCGTGGCGTGCGCGAGATTTGCGCGTTCGCGGATAGACATTAGCCAGTAATGTACCCTCGTTAAGTGATTGTAAACGATCCAAACAGAAATATGCTCAATCTGTTATAATGTTCCTTACCTATTGATGATACGAAGCAGGAGATGTAACCATGGCAGAGCAGCAGGATCAAGCCAAACGTGAACAAATTCTGGCAACCATTCAAGCCGAAGGTGTACGCTTCGTCAACCTGGAGTTTACCGACGTCGTCGGCATGGCAAAATGTGTCACTATACCCGTCGAACAGTTTCCCGATTGTCTCATCCATGGGAAATGGTTTGATGGGTCCGCAATAGAGGGATTTGCACGTGTTGCTGAGAGTGATATGTACCTGTTTCCCGACCTGGCTACGTTTGCCATTCTGCCGGGCAAAGTGCGTCCGCAGGCGACAACACCTGCAACACTCGCTGAATCGAGTGACCAGTATCTCGAAGCTGATGTCGTCGCTCGTGTCATTTGTGATGTGTGTACTCCCGGTGGCGAACGTTTTGATGGTGATCCCCGTGCCACGCTCTTAAACGCATTAGAAGTCGCGAACTCCATGGGTTACAATTTTCTGGTAGCTCCCGAACTGGAGTTTTTTCTCTTGCACCTCGAAGATAAGACTCCCACGCCACTCCCGCATGATCGTGGAAGTTACTTTGATCTCTCAACCGATTTGGCTGCCACAGTACGCCGTCAGATGGTGCATGCGCTTCAACAGATGGGCATCAGGATTGAAGCCAGTCACCACGAAGTCGCTGCGGGTCAGCACGAGCTTGATTTCGAAACAGCAGCTGCCTTGCACATCGCCGATGGATTGATGACAGCAAAGTACGTCCTCAAGGCAATCGCGGCCCAGCATGATCTCTATGCTACCTTTTTACCCAAGCCATTCTACGGAGTAAATGGCTCAGGCATGCACACTCACCAGCAATTAATTAGCTCTGCAACAGGGCAAAATGTTTTTGTTGATGAACACGGTGAATACGGGCTTTCTGATATCGGCCATTACTTTATTGCAGGGCAATTGGCGCATGCGCATGCCATGTGCGCGATACTTGCTCCTTTAGTTAACTCCTATAAGCGCCTGGTGCCAGGCTACGAAGCGCCTGTGTTTATCAAATGGGGGCGTGTGAACCGTGAGGCGTTGATCCGCGTTCCTCGACCGGGAACCGATCGCCAGTTAACAGCGCGTATCGAATTGCGCTGCCCTGACCCCAGCAGTAATCCCTACCTGGCTCTGGCGGTTATGCTGCGAGCCGGCCTTGATGGCATTCAGCGTAAATTGCCACTACCACCAGCGATGGATGAAAGTCTGTTCCTACGCGACGAAGGCGAGCGTCAGCGCCATCGTACCAAATTGCTCCCGGCGACGCTCGGTGAAGCATTGGAAGGGTTGCGAGAAGATAGCCTCATACGCGAGACACTCGGCGACTCAATATATGAAGGGTTCATCGAGGCTAAAAGTATAGAATGGATAGAGTATCGCAAACAGGTACATGCCTGGGAACTTGAGCGATATCTCCCAGTGTTTTAGAACATCATCTCAAGAGTATCGCAGCAGGCTCATGGGCGACCCCCCATAAGCCTGCTGCGATACTCTTGACTTTACTACTCATGTGGACGGACGAGCCAATAGCGTCCGTTTTCTCGCATCATAATCCGTTGATCGATCAACTCTCGACGCAAACTGGCGAAGTCATCATGAAACGTCTTGAGAATGGCATTGACCTCTTTTTCATCATAAAGACGACCCCATTCAAAAGCGCGCGCCAATTCTTCCATCACATAGCGCCGTTTCTTATACTGGGCCGGAATGCTCACCAGACGACCTTCCTTTATGAAGGTTGCTACGACGCGAGCTCGCTCATCGCTTTTAGGCGGCAATGGATTACTTGCGAAGAGCAATTTGGCGATGTGCTGTGTGCTCTCAGCAAGGTGCTGTATACCCTCACTATCCAGCTCGTAATAATGGTAGTTGTTCTCTCGTCTCACTCGCACAAGTCCAGCCATTACCAATGGGGCGATATGGTGTGAAACCGTCGGAGGCTTCACATCCAACACCTTCGCCAGTTCCTGACCATACATCGGTCGCTCGGCCAGCAAACCCAGGATGCGTATGCGCGTTGGGTCTGCCAATGCGCGACCCATCACGACGAGTAACTTCATCTCTTCCGGCGAAAGCGTGCTTTCGCTCTCAAGGCTTTCCTGATTATCTTCCATAGTCCTCATCTCCTTTCATAATTAGGTAATTAAGCAATTAGGTAATTATATGTTAAACGAAATGAAGGGAAAAGTCAAGGGATAAGAATCAACAGCTTGATTTGATGTTGAGATGCACGAGGGAGAAACGTCTTATACTACGTAGCAATAAAGGAGGTGAACTGGATGATGGATACTCGCACCAGTGTTGTCGAAGAACTCTATACTCTGTACCATAGGGATATCGTGCGATTCTTTGCGGAGCATCTTGCCGATCGAGACACTTCCTGGGATCTCTGCCATGAAGTGTTTGTGCGTCTGCTCATTGCACTCGCATCAGGCACACAGCTTCAACATCCCCAGCGCTGGTTAATGCGCGTTGCCAAGAACCTGTTGATTGATACATACCGTCATCAACAAGCGACAGCGCAGGTGAATCTCCCATTCGATTCACTTGAGCTGGAGATGTTTGCCAGCGATGCCACAACGTTCAAGACACTGATTGAACACAATGATATGGTGCAAGTTATTGTGGAGACCTTTCGCGCCTTGCCAGAGAAGTATCAACGCCTGATTTTCTGGCGTGAAATCGAGCGCTTGCCTCTCCAGGAGATCGCTCTACGTACTGGAACAACGGAACCTGTCCTTTCCACCGAGTTATGGCGGGCGCGCAAGCTCCTCCAAAAGGAGTACCAGCGACGGCGGTTCAAGGATCTGCTTCCCTCCGACGAAGAAATTTTTGAGCATCTCGATGCCTTGATTCGGTTCAATCTGACAGCCTCGCCAGAGGAGCAGTTGAGACGTATTGAAATGCACGAACGGGACTATTTTGAGCAGATCGCACCTACCTGGGACGCCTATGTCGCGAGTGCCTACGAGGTTGAACTTCAGGAGCGGCTCACCAGGCTCCTCCCCTGGCATCAGAACATGACGGTGCTCGACGTGGGAACAGGCACAGGATACCTTGCAGGCATGATCGCTCCACTTGTGGGAGAAGTGATCGGCGTGGATTGTGCACCTGCCATGCTCACACGCGCTGGGGAGAAGATGGCTCAGGCAGGATATCAACATGTCTCTTTTCGAGAGGGGATGGCCGAACAACTTCCCCTTGCAACGGGTTCCGTCGATGTCGTGATGTGCCATATGCTTCTGCATCACGTGGTCAGTCCTCGCACCATCCTGGCTGAATTTCGCCGCGTAGTACGCCCGGATGGCTATGTAGTTATCATCGATGCACATGCACACAAGCATCATTGGACACCTGAAGCCTTTGGTGACCTGCATTATGGAACCGATCTTAGGAAACTGCAGAGGCATGTGTCAGCCCTTCAGATGAAAACGCTGCTGGTTGAAGATGCGGGAATCTCTCACTCGGGCAACTTCATAGGCAGAGCGGCAGACTTTACGAATTTTCTCCTCCTTGGGCAAGCGCGTGGACGAGGCAGAACGACAAACGACCTGGACAAGCGCAGATCGGAGGGACTGGAAGAATGCACGACGTGAAACAAAAGAGCCCGGGCGTTCCTCCTGAGCAGGGGTCGCGTCAACTTCGCCGCGTGCTTACGCTGCGTGAAGCGGTCGCACTGGGTGTGGGTGGCACGATTGGAGGCGGGATCTTCGTGCTGGTCGGGGCAGCAGCGGGCCGGGCCGGGCCAGGAGCTCTCCTGTCCTTCCTTCTCGCTTTTGGCATATCCTTGCTGATCGCATTGCCCTATGCCGAACTTGCCTGCCGCTATCCCCTGGCTGGTGGTGGATACGCCTTTGCTCAGGCACTGCTTGGCCCCCACTGGGGCTTCCTGATGGGATGGGGGTACTGGGGAGCGTATATCTTTATCAGTGGATACGTGACCCTGGGGTTTGGGGGATACCTCCATGCATTGACGGGCTTACCTCCTATCTCAGGTGCGCTCGCTCTAATTGGGATCAGCACTGGAATCAATCTTGTTGGCGTCCGGCTCTCCGGTCTGGTGCAGAGCCTGGTAATTGGAGTAGCAATCGTTGCACTGCTTGCTTTCGGCGTATTAGGGTTGCCGCATGTTCACGTTGCACAGTTCACCCCTTTTCTTCCCTATGGAATAGGCGGTGTTGCTGTGGCGACGCTGTTGGCCTTTCTGGCCTTCGGTGGCTTCGATATGGTGGCAGCTGCTGGAGAGGAGATCGCCTCTCCTGAGCGCAACCTACCCAGGGCGATTCTTTTGACACTGTTCGTCGTCCTGGGCCTCTATCTGCTGGTGACCTTCGTGGCTCTTGGGACGCTTCCGTGGAACGTACTAGGAAGATCACCCGCTCCTCTGGCCGCAGCAGCAAGCCAGTTCCTCGGTTCAACAGGTCGGCAGCTCACAGCAGTAGCTGCGTTGTTGACGACAGCTGCAACAGGCAACGCAGTGCTCATTGTCACGTCGCGAGTTGCCTTTGCGATGGCGCGTGATGGATTACTCCCCGGTTTGGTCGCCCGAGTCCGTCCTACGACGGATGTGCCCTGGGGAGCAGTGGTGCTCAACGGGATCTTGCTGGCCCTTATCGCCCTCACTGGCTCGCTGATGTTGGTAGCAGCTGTGGGTGGTTTTTTGTACGTATTGCACTTCCTGTTCCCGCTAATGGCATTGGTGATCCTCCGTCGTCGAGGTGGGCCATCGCCAGCGTTTCGCACTCCTGCTCCGCAGGTGGTGCTCCCGCTCGCATGCGGAGGATGTCTGCTGTTGCTCGTGACCAGTGGATGGACGGGAATACTGGGCGGTCTCGGCTGGCTCTGCGTCGGGCTGCTCGCTTATGGAGGTGTATACATCTCCCGCAGAGCAGGGCATCGCCGTCGGCAGGAAAGGAGTTGAGTTTCTGTATCACACCCGGTATTATATCCATAAGCATTCAGATGAGAAAGAGGCCTCCTTGCGTTCTGTCTGACCGTAGGTAGATGCGCAGCAGCGTTGACAGAACGTCTTCCAAGTCCGGCCGCATCTTTCTCATCTGAATGCAAGGAAGTATTAGTATGCCACGCGGGGGTAAAGTTTTGCGCCGATGATTACCAGCATGCTCGTGACCACAAACAAAACGAGAAAATCCGTGCCCAGGCCGAATACACTGATTCCATTGACCAGCATCAGATCGCGCAGGGCGTCTACTTCATAGGTCAATGGGTTGCACCGCGCGATGGCCTGCAACCAGGCAGGCATGAGCAAGATCGGGTAGATTGCATTGCTGGCGAAGAAAAGCGGCAGCGTCAACACCTGCCCGATGCCCATAAAGCGCTCACGCGTTTTTACCAGGCAAGCAATGATGAGTGAGAACGTGGAAAAGCAGGCAGCTCCCAGGATGACTATGACGAACACGCCCAGTAAGTTTAATGGGTTCCAGTTCACATTAACGCCCAGGATCCACGCCAGCAGATACACGATCGTCGCCTGCGTCAATCCGCGCACCCCCGCCGCAAGAGCCTTGCCGAGAACAAGTGCAGCTCGAGGGGTCGGACTGGCCAGGAACTTGTGAATTATTCCCAGGTCGCGCTCCCAGATAATAGCGATGCCCGAAAAGATGGCTATAAAGAGCACGCTCTGGGCGAGGATGCCGGGAGCCAAAAAATCCAGGTAGGGCCTTCCGCCCGTGGGAATGGCCCGGACGCGACTTAAGACCTCGCCAAAAACCAGTAACCACAAGGCAGGTTGGACAGCTCGCGTGAATATATCGGTTGGATCGTGCCTCAGTTTACGTGCTTCCAGCCCTACAATGGTGAACGTTTTCTCAACAAAGCTTTTGATAGATCTTAAAAAACTCTCATGCTCTTGTGGTAACTGTTTACCTTTGCCGGTAGTAGTGATACTAACCCAGTCGTCGTGCTGTGCGACGGGTGCGTGCTGTGTCACGGTAACTTCCTCCTGCTTCCAGGGTATTGCCTGTATAATAAGCGAACACTTCATCCAACGTAGCGCCTGTGAGACCACTAGCTTCCTTGAGTTCGGTGGGCGAGCCGAGTGCCATGATATGACCCAGGTGGAGAATAGCGATGCGGTCACACAGGCTGTCCGCCTCTTCCATATAATGGGTTGTCAAACAGATGGTCATGCCTGTCTGTTTACGTAACTGGTCAAGGTGATCCCACACAGCTTTGCGGGCGACCGGGTCAAGCCCAATAGTCGGCTCATCCAGGAAAAGCACCTCAGGCTGGTGCAGCATGGCCTGGCCGACTTCCAGGCGGCGGATCATCCCCCCGGAATATGTGCGTACCATTTTGTCCGCCGCGTCCTCCAACCCCATCAATGACAGCACCTTGCGGACTTTGGAGTCCCGTGTCGAACGAGGTAAATCGTACAATCTCGCGAAGACCATCAAATTCTCGTAGCCAGTGAGTGTGCCATCTGCTGAGAGCGCCTGCGGCACATAACCAATGCGCCGCCGCACAGATACGGCCTGCTTTGTGACATCATAGCCGACGACTAATGCTCGACCACTTGTTAGCGGCAAAAGGGTAGTCAGAATCTTGATGATCGTGCTTTTGCCTGCTCCATTGGGACCAAGCAAACCGAAGACTTCCCCCTGATTCACGGAAAAGCTGACCCGGTCAACGGCGGTAAGGTCGCCAAAGCGTTTCACAAGGTCAACAACCTCGATCATCGGTGACGATTGATCCATCACACTTCTCCTTACATCATCAAATTTATGTAGTCGCAGTGAGAAGAGGCTCACCGGCACTCTCCAGGAGACGCTCAAGTAAGTGTTGCAGCATCTCTTGCTCATCGGACTCAAGAGCTGCGAGCCATTGTGCTACGATCTCCCGGCGCCGCTGGTGCCAGGCCTCCACATGTTCGTGCCCCTGAGTGGTAAGCATCACGCGCACCATACGCTCATCGTCGCTCTGGCGCTCGCGTGTCACGAGCCCGGCCTTTTCCAGGCGTTTGCAAGCAGTAGTCACGGAACTGCCCGTGACACCCAGCGCTTCGGCCAGTTCGCCAACACTCAGTGCGCCTTTCCGGCGCAGGAGTCGCAGTAACCAGTACTGTTCCGGCGTAATCTCCGCCCGGTGAACGGGGTGCGAGGTGCGGCGAATGAGATGATAGAGGGCCAATATATCATCGACCAGGTGATCCATTGCCATACGCATTCCTCCTCTTAGTATTCCCAAAAACTTTGATCAATACATAAGATACTTTACACATAATTATATTGATTGTCAAGGTAGTTTTTCTGATATTCCAGGGCAATTTAAAAATCATCAAAGCGTGTTCAAAGACTCAATTGCCCTTTGCCATAGCTCGGTAACACACTTCCGGGGGATGAATCAGCGGGTCCTCGAAAAGTCGCTTCCCTGGGAAGCGACTTTAGTCGGGCGTGAAACGAATAATGAGTAGAGATGAGTTTGGGGAGTGATATCATCGCATTGTATAATTATGTATAGTGAGGTACATCTTTCCATGACAAATAAACAATATGCATTACTACTTTTGAGGCGTGGTCTACGCCAACGCTGTCCTGTTTGTGGTAGGGGAAAAATTTTCAAAGGCTGGATTAAAACATACGAACGGTGTCCTGTTTGTAACTTTGCTTACGAGCGCGAGCCGGGATATTATACTGGCGCAATGGCCGTAAACCTGGTCGTCAGCGAATTGCTGATTGCTGTGATCGCCGTTCCGCTGGCTGCAAGCCAGAGTGTTTCACTGACAGTGCTGATTGTGTTGGGTTGCACCCTCCCTTTCCTCTTTCCTTTATTGTTCTACCGTCCTACCAAAAGCCTCTGGATGAGCTTTGACCATTTCATCCACCCTGCCAGTAGCGAAGGGGTTTGAATCATCAAGGGTTTTCTGCAACGCATCCAAGTTAGTCTTAGCCTCTTCAAGTTGATGTTCCTTCACGAGGCGAATTGCTTTGAGTATACCAGTCTCTTGAGTAGCTCGCAAAATAGCGAGAGCCTCTGCATCCTTCTTTTCAAGGGCGGCAAGAAGGGATGCTCCCAAAGCTTTGACATTATTACAGAGTTCCATGGCTTTTTGTAGTATATAGGTGAAGCGGTAATGCGGTGTCGCGGCATTGATATCGTTCAGGACGCTGCTCAAATCTACTCACATCGCAGCGGCTTGCACCAGCAGAGAGACATCGACGAGGGCGCTATCGAAAATGATTGAGAGTTTGCGTCGCAGGAGATCTCCCGTCGGGTCCGCGACCATAACGGTATCATTAGCGATTTTCTGGAGGCCTTCCTGTCGCGTTTACCCCGGCAAAACGCACCCACGCGCCTCATTGCGTGGGACTCTTCGAGACAC
>JBKPAZ010000030.1:0-13618 GCA_046726655.1 Chloroflexota bacterium | reverse complement strand
GGTCTCCGTGAGCCGCGCTTTCGATGAGTTCAGCCTCGCAGGTAGCCACTCATTTCCTCCTTCTATAGCAATAGTACACCGAAAGGAGGGCAAAAGGTTCCGAACTAAACAAAATTCCCCAAAAGTCAAACACGCATGCTTGTTATAAAGCATGCGTGCCAGTATGTTCTCTTTGACAGTTTCCCTGCCTACGCCGTAACCGTGCTCACCTGCCTCTCAAAGTTCTTGAAGAACTGATCGAGAGCGACCTTCACCGCACCTTTGACGATCATATCGGGAGTAGCTGAAATTTTCCCATCCATCTCAGCCCTGGCGTTATAATTAAGGTTGGTACCTGCTGCATCATCGGCCAAATCAATTGTGCAGGTGGCTTTGATTGAACCAATCGAGCTTGTTGGCTCGGCAATCAACACAACACGCGCAGGCGCAACAACCTCGCCCGTCTGCAAAAAAACATTGTATGGCCCTTTCAATCCGGGGATGCCTGGTGAAACCGTCAGCTTAAGCTGGCGGCCCGTCGGAAAGTCCACAAATTCAGCGCCATCGCAGCCGGGAACGCTCTTCTTGAGAACCTCAGGATCTAACAATGCATTGAATACTTGTTGTCGGGGTGCTTTCACCTTCTGGCTACCTGAAACATCCATTTGTGCTTTAAACCTCTTTTACTATGTATTTTTCTCACATGCCATAGAATCCACTTTACCCATATATACAAGGCGGTTTTGGTATGTGATGAAATGCAATCGCTCGCACAGACGAGCGATTCGTCGTGTCGAAAGCGTAAACGCTTTATAGAGTTGTATTATAGCCTGTTTGCTTTAATTAGCTCAACGTGACAGGTAAGAAGTACTAACTCCCTTTCTCACTCAACCTATATCAATAGCGAGAAAGACACGACGGGTAATTACTAATCTCCTGGCCTTTAGATAGGTTGAGGCTTGCCTGGCTGTCGCCCTGAGCGAAGCGAAGGGTCTGTCTCGATCGGCGTAGAGATGCTTCGCGGAGTTTACCCTGAGCGAAGCGAATGGGCTCAGCAGGACAGCGCTGTCCTGCTGTCGACGATTTCAATGCCAGCTTACGGATACGGAGTCGTTGATCTATAAGTGGCAAAGAAGATCGCAGCTATGGCAACAACGCAAAGGAAGACAAGCAAGAATAGCACCGCTATCGGGATAAGGACGACCCCTGTCGCCTTGCCTCCGCTCAGGCGGTGTACTGCCATAATCGTGTAGACATTCAGCACGATGCCATAAATGTACAATGCGGCTCCTGCGATACCACCAACAATAGGGATGATGCCAAGCACATAGCTGGCGATGTAAATTGGTGTCTGATACAGCAGAGTAGTATAGCTTTGCGTTAGAAAGTTTCCCTGTCCTTGAAAAGCTTTTGCAAGCAGGTATTGAATGCCTACAAGGATGAAGAAAGACACCGGTACGGCTATAAACGAAAAGGTAGAACCACTAACTGTAAGCGCCAGAACTGCACCAGGATTGAACCCGGTTGAGGTTGCAAAGGAACTACTTGCTGCACCTATTGCATTCCCTATTAACCCGAAGATGGTGCCGGCAATGGCGATGGCGAGAAGCTGTATCCACACCATAGCCCAGTCTGCTTTGCCCATCTCTTCGGCAAATGTCTGCGCTGACGGTTTGGTGAGTACTTTAATATACTGATTAGGCAGTTCCTGGATGGCTTGCCCTATTGGGCGTGGTGCTTGCTGAGGCGGTGCATAGCCATAGCCGTAGCCACCCTGCTGGTAAGGTGGAGTACCATATTGTGGCGGTGGAGCGCCATAAGGATTCTGCGGGGGCGGAGCGCCATAGGGATTCTGTGGAGTACCATACCCCGAATAAGGCTCTGGTCCGCCACTGCCGGGTTGTCCCTGTCCCTGATACGGGTTCTGTGGAGCGCCAGGCCCTGGATGAGGTTCTGGTCCGCCGCTGCCAGGCTGCCCTTGCCCTCCATTGCCGGGTTGCCCTTGTCCCTGACCTTGAGTTGGATCCCAAGCCATGAAAGTTCTCCTTTACTCTGAGCACGAATTCATGATGATTCATTCAGATACCAGCACACAATGATGCTAGCTCTTTAAGAGGGTTCAATTATAACATTACTGTAATCGCCTGTCTATTTAAAATTATCGATATTCGTTCAGAATTTATACCTACTGTGTGAATATGTAAATGGGCAAGCTTTCCGGTATCACCGTTTGGCTAAAGCAGCACGCCAGTATTCCGCACTCTCACGCAATTCATCCAATACCAATCTATCATCGGCCTCGAAAGGATGGATTGGCTCAAGGAAAAGGAACACATCTCCAACCATTAACCACGGTTCAATTGCCTGTATTATTGACTCTGCTCGTATGATGCCCTGCGCGTTATAATCCAGTGTGAAAGGCCAATGATGATCACCTGTGCGGTCTGTCTGTTGTAAATGGACGATTGGAAGGTGCTTCCAGGGCCTCGCAAACCACGCGAGGTAATCATCACTGGCGGTTCCCGTATGCAAGGCGCAGGGATGCCCTACATCGAGACATAAAACAAGTGGTACCCCGCCACCCGTATCCAGGCTAGTGATCAACTCTGCTTCCTCAATGCTGTATCCCCACTCACGTGTTACAGCCATGTTCTCAAACAGCAAGTGAGACAAACCCTGGCGTGCTGCATAGTGAGAAAGCGCTGTCAGACGTTCCTGTAATTCACGCAAGAGGATTTTTTTGCGTTCCTGGTTCATGGCATCCTGAACGCTGAAGGCACCAATGTGACCGCCTATCCCTTTTACTCCCAGCCGAGCAGTAAAGTCGATGGCTCGCTCATACCAGCGTGTCGCTGCTTCACGCATAGACAAATGTGGGTGTAGTAATTGGCTCCAGGAATAGGCGGCTAACCCGGTAAAAGTGCTGTGTATGAAGAGGTCGTGAGCCACAGCAAGCTCACGGACGGCATCAGCATAGGTCATTGTCACGCTTTCATCTAGCAAAGGGTCAACCAGGTCCAGACTAAACTGGCAGCAATCAAGCCTCAGTTCATCTTTCACTATTCGCACCCACTGCTCTGGTTCTGGCCAACGTTTGACCGCGAAGCAGACATTAATACCGAGATGCAGGCGTGGCATAAGGCATACCTCCCGATTGGTGGACGCTATAAACTGCATCCTATTCTCATATGTTACTAACCGCTGACCATCTGGTAACCCCTTAGCTTGCCTTTATGAAGCGTAGCTAGCACACCATGCAGTACGCCCTCGCTATAATCGCTACCAGGATTGATGCAAACCGTACGCCCAATTTTGCATGAGGCGTGAGCTTCATGAATGTGTCCGTGCAATCCCAACAATGGCTGATAGCGCTCGATAGCAGCCCTCACAGCGGTAGAACCAACAGCTTTGAAGCGCGTCTGGCCGAGACTGCTTTGGACCTTCAATTCGGAGTCCAGTTCTGGTGCATCATCTAATCCGCTCCCATAAGGAGGGACGTGCAGGTTCATTACAAGGGCGTCAGGGCGCTTCACCTGCTTCATGAGCGCATCGATTCGCTGTGCCAGTTCATCTTCACTGCATTCACGAGGTGTGTTCCATGGGGTTGGGTTCGACCAACCAAGGCTGATCATTTCGCTCGTATCATCTAACGTTACGGGCGCGCCTTCGGGATTGTGTACAATATGACCCGTGTCCAACACTTCTAAAACTGCTGGCGGGTCATCGTTGCCTCCCATAATATAACAGCATACTCCCATTCCGGCTAAACGTTCGTCTCCCAGCGCGACCCACGCAGCCAGGCGCTCTTTCATTAAACGTTCAAAGACTGACTCAACCTCACCTGAAGCATAAAGCGCCTCTCGCTCTCCCTCACGACAACGATAGGTGTACAATCCTTTATCGGCTGCGACCTTTTCGAACTCCTGGACTTCGCCTTCTGATGCCAGTTCAAGACGCTGACCACGCTCTTTGGTGATATAGACTCCTGGTCGTGTTTCTTCAAGGAAGACGATAGCTTTTCCCAGTATATCACCACCCATGACCAGTATCTGGGCTTTGTAAAACTTCGCAGCGTTCAAAAACTTACGAAAGCAACGGTTGGAGCCATGCACATCGCTGGCATAATAGATTGTGGTTGCCATTATTTCACCATTTCTGTCTCGGATGTATGCTTTCCGGCGAGCGTCACCTGTATTCCACAGACCTGAAGTTGATCAAGCATCTCTTGTCCGGCGTCGTTGTCTGTAACTATGGTCGTTACCATGGCAACTGGAGCTACAATAGCAGGGGCGCGAAATCCAAGCTTGCTATGGTCTGCCAGCACGATGACGTGACGCGATCTCTCCATCATCAAGCGATGCAGCGAGGCAACTTCATAATCTAATTCAGTTATGCCCACTTGAGGGTCAACTCCCGCTGCACCAAGTATACAAACATCCGCGTAAAAGCGATTGAGAGTTGCTTCAGCAATTGGACCGGTCATAATCAATTCATCAGCATGCAGTTTGCCCCCAAGGACAATGATGCGAATGTTGCGTGAGCAGAGCAAGCTGGCGTGCGATAGTGATGCAGTAATAACCTGCAGGTGGGGATGTGGAGGTAAAAACTGCGCAAACTGTGAAGTTGTTGTACCTTCTCCCAGAAAAAGTGTTTGCCCAGGCTCGATCATCTGAGCGGCACGAGCGCCAATCAAACGTTTCTGAGCAGAATATTGTAAAGCCCGGCTGTTAAAACCCAGTTCCAGGCTTTTCGTGATATGAACCGTTGCGCCTCCATATGTCTGGCGTAAGAAACCATCGTGTTCCAGGCGCTTGATATCGCGCCGGATTGTCATGACTGAAACCCCTAGCTCATCAGCCAGCGCCTGGCCCTCAATCGATTGATGCTCAGCCACACGTTCGAGAATGAGCCTTCTCCGCTCGCTCGCCAACATAGGAATCTCTCTTCTACAAAACTGCCCAGACAAAATAAAACAAATTATTATGCGATTTTATTGACAGAACTTGTTCTTTGCTGTATACTCTAGCTAATAAATCGTTGTATGTCAAGATTTATCTCTCTCCTCGTGGTTCGGCTAGCATACTATATTTTGCCTGGCAACAGGCGAAGGAGTTCGGCATGCAATCTGGATCTTCTCCATCTTCATCCCTCTATGTTCGGCAATCATCGGGACTTGTTCGCGAAGCATCGGTAATAGATGCTATCATCTTTAACGCAGTCTTCTCTGCCCCTGTTGGCGCTACCCTGGCCTTTGGTATTTTCTACGCCCTGGGATCTTTTCCAGGCGCAGACCTGGTCCAGGCGCTGCTGATCGCTTTTGTGGTGAACATTCCTGTAGTCATCATGATGTCGATGATGGCATCAGCTATGCCCCGGACGGGCGGTGACTATGTATGGATCAGTCGAATCCTGCATCCTTCTGTGGCTGTATTCAGCAATTTCGCTGCTGCTATATCAGCCTTGATCGGAGCGGCCTTCTGGGCGCGTTCTTTCGCGATCCTGGCACTTGGCCCAGCACTTGCGGTACTGGGGGCAGTTACACAAAACAGCGGGCTCATCAACGCAGGCAATGCTGTAAGCGGCAGCGATACAACAGGCCAGTGGTGGACATTTGGCCTGGGGCTATTGTTGATTGTCATCCTCGCTATTGCTATGTCGGCCGGGACGAAAACTTCGTTTCGCGTGCAAAACGTCTGTTGGATTATCGCTACCCTGGGCACATTCCTGGCGTTTTTTGCGCTGCTGATAAGCTCGAATCCGAGCTTCATCGCCAATTTCAATGCTTTCGCGCAACCATTCACACACAGCGCTAATTCGTTTCAGAGCGTCCAGACCGCGGCGACGAAGATCGGCTTCACTTTCACCGGAGGCCATCAGTTCTCCTCGACGCTGCCGGTTGTAGCCATCATCATGAAGGTCATGATTCAGTCCTCTCCCCACTATGGTATACTACAGTTCATAGTCTTTGGCCCAATGTATGCCCTGTTCCTGCCCGTTTTTTGCCCTTTTGAGGCGTAACCTGATTTCTCTTCCATCAGGATACTCCATCACAGGAATTAAATACACCTTTCCCGTATCATGGCTATATGCCCCGATATAGTCGGCCCTTCCCCAATAACCTTGCCGGTTTCCAGGCAATCTCCCCCCGCTACTGTACGCGTTGATTACTATGCATCCCCCATCTGTTGAGAGGTGCGCCGTTTTACACTGAACACGGTATAGAACGGGTTTAGCACTACGAAACCAACCATTGCTTGTTTCTGCCACAAAGGCTAAATCATACGCTAACGACGGGTCAAAGGGCTGCAATACCTCATGCCCTTTTTCCACAAGGCGCTGCGCTACCGCTAAATGAGTAGAAACACCTCTCTGGTTTGTACCTTGTCCGTTTGTACTTCTAGGCATGTATTGACTCCTTTACTGCCCTTCTACCCGTATAGTAGGTCTAACGGTTCTGTATCGTGGCGGGCATCCTGTCGTGCCAGTTCTGCGCGTGCCGCTCGCTCCTGTGCTTCCCAATAGGCTTTTTCCTCTTGCGTGACGGGGAAGACTTGCCCGCTTCATTCCCCAAGAATGGTTGCAATGGCATACCGCCAGACCGAATCAGCATCGTGCCATGCCGTGCATTCGGCGGCAATCTCATGCAGTCGCTCGATCAGGTAGTCATCGGTTAAGCGCCGTTCCTGAGGCGTAGCCTCATAGAAAACGTAGTGACGACCAGCACGGTAGCCGCGCCGTGCATCTTTGGTATCAAGCGCGGCCAGGGTTGTGTCATCGTGGCGCACACTGCCGGTGTCGGTAAGAATTGTCCCGTGCATCGCGCCAATGTGATAGCCGATAAAATCACGGGCAGTAGTCTGATGCTGCCCGTCGAAGATGGACAGATGATGCTACGTTGCAGGCACTCTACAAAGTGGGAGACGATGACAAGTTCGCGGCGGTTGTACAGGTAGTCGTACAGCCCTTCAATGTAGGCGTTTGCGACTTCCTTGTGTCGGATGTCACATAGCGGGGTAACATGCAGCTTCTTGCTAATACGTAGGGTTGTCGCCATGTCGTATGCTCCTCTTTTTGGTTGGTGGGTGTGTCGCGTACATGGTATACTTGCTACGAGAACAAAACTACGCCAACAACGGTTAGAAGCGTTCTCACTCGCTAGCCTGTCGGCGGAAACGACAGGCTAGTACGGTATCACCCCCTTTCATGATCTTTCCTGATTTTCTAACCCTCACCATGTTAATTATACGTAACAGATTGATATTTTGCAAGCTATATCATACTTGATATGATTATTCAATATAGTTCATAGCAGAACATAGCAGAATAAGGCCAGTGTTGACCAAGTAACATGAGGGTACTATAATGGTTGCAAACGTGTTAAGGAGTGTATATACTTATGTCGCAATCGCAAGAGGAGCCAATGCTCAACGTCAAACAGGTTGCTCGACGCATGAGTGTTGATGAGGCTACTGTGCGTAGGTGGATTCAGGCAGGTGCATTAAGGGCTATAAATATAGGTCGTCTACGTCCTGAATATCGTATTCGTCCTTCTGATCTTGATGATTTTATTTCAAAAAGAGAAACAGATAGATAACCCGCTTCTCTTAGGTTAAAAATGGCGGAAGAAGCGATGAGTCGATTTTTTCACTCAAAAACATTCCTCATTACAATCGCTATAGGCCTGGGGACTATAGTTACCGCCATAGTTGCCGTCATATTCCCGCTTCTCGCTGTGCCTGTTGCTGTTTTGAACGCCGCCGCTATGCTTTGGGGAGCTTGGGTACAATATCGTGAGAGTGAGCTTGTCCGAGAACTACGCCTGAAAGTAGAGCAACTTATGCGCAAAGACTTGTCAGGGACCATCAGCGGCAGAGGTAGGATTTACGCCCGGCTGGATGTTATCCAGCCACATCGAAGTCGTTGGAAGCACCTTTTAGAGATTGTACAGCCGTTCGCGCGGCGCGCCAGGTCGTCATGAACGTTTGTGGTAATTTTGCCTGGAGAACTCAAATCGGCTGGTAATCTACGCCGTCAGCTCTTAATTATGATCGGCGCCCTCGTGTGGGACTCGCTCTTCATGATTATCGGCGTGCTGCTCCTCTATCAAAGCGCAGGGGAGAAGTTTATCGCAAGCATCAATGCACTTGCTGGGACTCCCGGCTATTTGCTACCAGTGGCACCGTTCTACAACCTTATGGCAAGCATAGCTGCTAACAATTCGATCTTTACTCTGCTCATCGCGGTGAGTTTCCTCTTCTGGAATCTGCCTGCCATGTTTCCAAATACGTTTATGCCCGTGCGCGCCATTTTCTCCTGGTCCTTTGACCGCATTCTCCCCAGCAGGCTTTCCGATGTGAGCGAGCGTACACATGCTCCGATCCCGGCGATCATTGTTGCTTCGATCATCGTAGCAGGCATCCTTACATGGTCGGTGCTCTCCAGCTCTTTCGCCACGTTGCTCTCTATGGGTGTACTGGCCGGTGTCGTCACTATTATCTGTGTGAGTGTGTCAGCTATCGCCTTCCCTTACCGCCGCCCAGACCTGTACAGGAACTCGCCCGCGAATGTGAGAATTGTAGGCATCCCTCTCTTGCCAGTCGTGGCAGTACTATCCATTGCCGTGATGATCGGCCTGGCATACCTGGTACTTTCTTATCAGCAGCTTGGCATTGCTACTCCACAGTTAGGTCCTTTGCCCGGCTTCATTTTTATGGGAGCGTTGATTATTATTGGACTGGTGATTTTCTTCGTAGCACGCTTCGTGCGAGCCAGGCAGGGCATCAACCTGGATCTGATATACAAAGAATTGCCGCCAGAGTAAAGCGCGAACCTTACTCATCATGGCGATGATTTTCAAAGGTGATCCTTATGGTCGCCCTTTGGGTTTCACATATCGGGGAGGATAAGTATGTCCAACGCCGATGGAAATGATCCCCGAGATCATTCGAATCATTCGTTGCTCGAAACACTCTTTGGGCGGTCAAAACCGGTGATTGCAATGATGCACCTGCTGCCACTGCCAGGACGGGCGCTCTATGATAGCAAGGGAGGCATGGCAGCCATAGTGGATGCTTTGCGCCGCGATCTGGATATCTTGCAAGACGGCGGTGTGGATGGCTTGCTGTTTTGTAACGAAGGAGATCGCCCTTACTCGCTTCGTATTGATCGCGCACCCGTCGCGGCTATGGCAGCGGTGATTGGCGAACTGCGACCGCATTTACGTCTCCCCTATGGAGTTGATCTACTCTGGGATCCCATGGCTGCTCTGGCGGTAGCGCAGGCTGTACGTGCCAGCTTCGTGCGCGAGGTCTTCACGGGCGTCTACGATAGCGATATGGGCTTATGGCAGCCTGATGCAGCTGCTACTCTGGATTATCGTCGTCATATTGGTGCAGAGAATGTGCGCTTGTTCTATAATATTGAGCCAGAGTTTGCGCGACCCGTCTCGCCTCGTCCTATTGGAACGCTGGCTCACAGTGTAGTCGTTTCCTCGTTAGCCGATGTCATCCTTATTTCGGGGGCGATGGCAGGTGCGGAAGCCAACCTCGATCATATACGTGAGGCGAAGGCTGCCGTACCCAACACTCCCGTGCTGGCGAATACAGGTGTGAGGATTGAAACCGTGCGCGAGACGCTTGCTGTAGCTGATGGTGTCATTGTTGGAACAGGACTGAAACATGACGGCTATACCTGGAACCCCGTTGATGCCGAGCGTGTCAGCAGATTTATGGATGAAGTACGTGCCGCGCGTGCGTTAAGTGAGGCTCACCTATGACTTCTCGCTTTGTGCTTGGTATCGACGTTGGTACGACTGCTTTGAAAACTGTCGCTTTAGAGCGCGAACAAGGCATTGTAGCACAGACTGAACTATCCCATGAGTTATTCTCTCCTCATCCTGGCTGGGCAGAAGAGCACCCTGAACACTGGTGGGCAACCACCGTTGAAGCGATACGTGAATTGCTCACGGTCATTCCTGCTGAGTCAATTGAAGCTATTGGTGTCTCTGGTATGGTACCTGCTATGGTCATTCTAGATGCATCAGGCAAGCCGCTACGCCCAAGCATCCAGCAAAATGATGCGCGCGCTATCACTGAAGTAGAAGAGTTACGTGCAGCGGTTGACCTGAAGGAGTTTCTCAGCATTACCGGCGGCACACCAAACCAACAAAATATCGATACCAAGTGGCGCTGGCTTCAACGACATGAACCAGGGGTACTCGAACGCGCAGCGCATCTCTGCGGTTCCTATGACTACATCGTTTACTGTCTGACAGGTCAGTACTCTCTTGAGGAGAACTGGGCGGCAGAAAGTGGTTTTTATGATATAGTGCAGCATAGCTGGCACCTGCCCTACCTGGAGCATGCTGGTATCGAAACTGCTCTATTACCGGCAGTGCATCAACCAATCGAAATCGTGGCTGGGGTGAGCGATGAAGCAGCAGCCTTAACAGGCTTGCTGGCGGGCACGCCGGTGGTAGCCGGCAGCGCCGATCACGTGGCGGCTGCGCTGGCGTCCGGATTAACACAGAGCGGTGATATTTTGCTGAAATTTGGCGGCGCTGGCGATATTTTATACTGTGATGCTCGTTCCGATCCCGACCCACATTTCTATTTTGATTATCACGATATTCCTGGTCTGACGCTTATCAACGGCTGTATGGCCTCTAGCGGTTCGCTAGTCAAGTGGTTTTCCAACACGCTGGCTGGTGGCATGCCGCCTCAAGCTCTGGATGACGAAGCACAAGCCATAGATCCAGGAGCAGACGGCATCATCGTGCTTCCTTACTTTCTAGGCGAGAAGACGCCGATTTTCGATCCCGCTGCTAGGGGCGTTTTCGCCGGGGTGATGCTGCATCATACGCGGGCGCATCTCTATCGCGCAATTTTAGAAGCCGTGTGTTACGGTTTCGCACATCATCTGAAACTATTACGCGAGGCTGGCCGCCAGGTGCGCCGTGTTGTAGCAGCCGATGGAGGGAGCCGTAGCGCGCTTTGGATGCAAATAGCTGCTGATGTAGTGGATCTGCCAGTGCAGGTTGTTGCAGGTGAAGCTGCGTCTGCGCTGGGGGCCGCCTACGTTGCAGCCATGGGCGCGGGTATGTTTGCCGACTGGGGCGATATCACACGTTTCATTTCGCAAGGGCCTGTCTATCATCCGCAGAGTGCTTTTGCCCCACGATATCGCAAAGGCTTCGCCTTGTATCGCGAGCTTTATACGCGCCTGCAATCATATTTACCGGAACTTGCACAACTTGACTCCTAAATGAAATTCAAATCGGGAAGAAGACCCATAGCACTTCATTGTGTCAGTTCATACCGTAAACCCCAATAATTTGGAAAAGTTCATTATTACGTCTAACTAAAGGAGAATTCTTGTGGATCTTGAAGCTCTAAACAAGGAAACGCAAGGTGCATGGAAGAACCCACATTTCGGCCAGAAGATTCTAGCCCCCGCTCGTTAAGCTGGGCAAACTTAAAAGATCTTCCACCTGTGCTGGTTGCACGAATGCGCTTGCGCCAGGTTTGGGGTAATGTGAGATAATAAAGAACAAAGTAGCTCGATGAAGAGTCTCACAGACCCATAGAAGGATACCCAAAATGGAACGAAAGCAAGCTACACCAAAAACAATGTTTGAGAAGATCTGGGATGCCCACGTTGTACGTGAGGTGCCTGGAGAGTCTACCATTCTGTATATCGATCGACACCTCGTGCACGAGATGACTTCCCCACAGGCCTTTGCTAGTTTACGTCTTGCTGGTCGCAAAATACGCCGGCACGATGCCACTATAGCCGTGCTTGACCATAATATTCCAACCGTTCCTGGACGGCGTATGTTGGATGTGGTAGATGAAGGGAGCCTGGAGTGCCTGACCACGATGGAACGGAACGCCCAAGAATTTGGCCTCACCCTTTATGGTATGGCCGATGCCCGCCAGGGGATTGTGCATATTATCGGGCCAGAGCAGGGATTGACGCTGCCAGGCATGACGATTGTCTGCGGGGACTCGCATACCTCAACCCATGGCGCGCTCGGCGCTCTGGCCTTTGGCATCGGCACCAGCGAGGTCGAACAGGTGCTGGCCACCCAGTGCCTGCTGCAAAAGCAGCCCAAAAGCATGAACATCCGGGTGGAGGGCACCCTGGCTCCCGGCGTGACAGCGAAAGATCTGGCATTAGCCATCATCGGCCAACTGGGCACAGGAGTAGGAACTGGTCACGTCATCGAGTTCAGCGGTTCAACTATCCGCGGCCTGTCGATGGAGGGGCGCATGACGCTCTGTAACATGGCGATTGAGGCGGGAGCGCGTGCTGGCATGGTGGCCCCCGACGCGACCACCTTTGCCTACATCAAGGGACGGCCGTACGCGCCCAAAGGCGAGGCGTTTGAGCAGGCGGTAGCCGCCTGGCGACAGCTTGCCAGCGACTCTGATGCACACTTTGATGCAGTGTACGAGGTCAACATTGAGGGACTGGGGCCACAGGTCACCTGGGGCATCAATCCTGGCATGGTGGCCGATATCAGCGGCGTGGTGCCTGATCCTTCCGAGCAGTCCGACCCCGAGCAGCGCAAAGCGTACGAACGTGCCCTGGCGTATATGGATCTCAAGCCGGGGCAGAAGATCACCGAGATTCCACTGGATACGGTGTTCATTGGCTCCTGCACTAACTCGCGGCTGGAAGACCTGCGCATGGCCGCGCGGTATGTCAAAGGCAAGCACGTTTCACAGCATGTACGAGCGATGGTCGTCCCAGGATCGACGCAGGTGCGTCGCATGGCGGAAGAGGAGGGACTGGCCGATATCTTCCGCGAGGCGGGTTTCCAGTGGCGCGAGGCAGGGTGCAGCATGTGTATTGCCATGAACGGCGATCAGCTCTCCGAGGGGGAGCGGTGTGCCTCGACGAGCAACCGCAATTTTGAGGGACGGCAGGGACGTGGAGGACGCACCCATCTCGTCAGCCCCGCGATGGCCGCTGCTGCTGCTATCGCAGGACATTTTGTAGATATCAGGGAGATGTAATTTTTATGGAACCTTTTACGACGCTTACGGGGCTTGTTGCCCCATTGGATCGATTGAACGTCAACACCGATGAAATCACGCCTGCTCGTTTTCTCAAAACGACCAGGCGCACCGGCTTTGACAAAGCCCTTTTTGCGAACTGGCGCTACCTTGATCCCAACGGTCAGACTCCCAACCCTGATTTTGTGCTCAATCAGCCTCGTTATCAGGGCGCGACCATTTTACTTACGGAAGACAACTTTGGCTGTGGCTCATCACGCGAAATGGCCCCCTGGGCAATTCTCAATTATGGCTTCCGTTGCCTCATCGCACCCAGTTTTGCTGATATCTTCTATAACAACTGCTTTAACAACAGTATCCTACCGATAACGTTTGACAAAGCCACTATCCGGGAACTCTTCGCAGAAGTCGAAGCAGCAGAGGGATACACCCTGCATGTTGACCTGGCTACGCAAACAGTGACGACTCCAACCGGGCGAGTGTTGCATTTTGAGATCGACCAGTTTCGCAAAAATGCTCTGCTCCAAGGTTTGGATAACATAGGCTGGACGTTGAGTCATGGCGATGAAATCGCCGCTTATGAAGAGAGAAGGAAACAAGAGGCTCCCTGGCTATTTTAA
>JBKPAZ010000029.1:0-55911 GCA_046726655.1 Chloroflexota bacterium | reverse complement strand
GAACACCCGTTTGCTGGTATAAGTATTCTGCGAGCCTCTCAGTGGTCCAGTTCGCTGTGTCCTGTCCTACTTCATGGGGGTCCAACTCGATGACTCGCACCAACTCAGCCTCCCAGGCTGCCGTGACCGTTCGCTCTCGGCTTGGTGCAGTTCGTCGGGGGACAGCATCCAACCCGCCTGTGAAGAACCGTTTGAGGACACGTACCACCGTGTCCTGGCTCCGCAGCACGATCTGGGCAATCTGGGTCGAGGTCTGCCCCTAGGCTTCGAGCAAGAGCATCTGATAGCGCGTGCGCGTTTCGGTATCGGAGGTGCCATCGTAGCGACTGTAGAGGTCGGTCAGGGTTTGTTCGTCCAATGGTCGGAGAGTTATGGGAGCTGTCATTTCTTTCTTCCTTTCTTCAATCTTCCACATTTCTCCCCCTCATTGTATCATATCTCCGCATGCTTTACCTGGAAGCATTTAGCGAGCCAGGAACGACTACCTCCTATGTCTCGCTGCTCACGCAGATTGCGACCATGAGTCCGGATGTAATCTATTTTGGCGGTCTGAACTCTGCTGGGGGCGACTTGATCCGACAGCAGATGCTGCAAGTGCCTGGGCTACAAGCTACCCCACTGGCTGGGGGTGATGGTGTTGTCACCAGTGACTTTGCCAACGCGGTTCCAACAGGCACAGGTGGCCCGGCCTACGGCACCGTTGCGACCGAAGACGTGGCGAAAGCGCCAGGGGCATCGTCGTTCATCCAGCAATACGATGCTACCTACGGGGCGAGCAACTTTGGCGCCTACAGCGCGGCGTCCTATGACGCCATGAACATCCTGATCCAGGCAATCAAAACGGCGTTGGCCAATGGGGCACATGCGCCGCAGAATTCGAGTGATTCTGCAGGGGCTGTAGCGTTCCGAACCGCGGTGATTGCCGCGATCGAGAGTATTTCCTTTACCGGGGTGCTGGGACAACAATCCTTCGATGCGAATGGGGACACCACCAACAAGGTCATCACGATCTACCAGGTTGGGGTTAATCCGCCCGGCGTACCCGTGAACACTCCTGGCTGGAATCCTGTAGCGACAGTGACGGTACCGTGATCGTCTCCTACCCACGAGATGCGCAACGAGAGGTAACTTGTAGCGAGCAGGGATAAAAATGTGCCTCTTTGATGAGGAAGAACAAAAACTTTCCTGAAAGCGAGGCACACTTGAACACTCTCGCCGATGAATTGGTGAGTATCCTGACCTCTTCAGAGGCGAGTCTTTAACAGGCTCTAGCCGGGGAAATCCGCCGGGAGCCCGTGCAAGCCGAGGGTGAGCGAGAGCTCGCCACCGTGGTGCAGGTCATGCTCCATCACATGCCAGACAACCCAGGCGCGTGATAAGTCAACTTGTTTGCCATCCCAGTCGTCGGGGAAGGTCTGGTGCACGTCGTCGGGACTCCAACGGGCCAGGCAATCCGTCATGAATTGCCACGTGCGGTCAAGGCCCTGGGCCAGCTCGGCAGCGGTTGGGACGGGTGCCCCCAGCGCCAGCGCAACCTCGTTCCAACCCACATACACCTTCATCTCCTCGCCGCCGTCCTCGCCGAGGAACTCGGTGAACCAGAAGGCACGGCAGCCGATGATGTGCAGGGCATTCTCGCCGATGGAGCGCAGGTGAGGTGCGGCGCGCAGCTCAAGCTGCTCGGCGGCCAGCGGCGCGAGCGCCCCTTTGATATGATCCTGGTACTCTTTCCAGGAGGTGTAAAACGTCGTGAGCGTGAAGTTGTCTTCAGCCATGGGTCGTATCTCCTTTCTGCTTCGTTTCTCACAGACTACCACAAAAAGCGGTGAGAAGAAGTCCTCATATCGACTAGCGAGAAATGCTCAGGCAGTGAAGATCAAGTGGGGTCGTCCTTCTCGAGCAAGGCATCACGCAGGAAAGCCACGACCCACCACCGCTTTTTCGCGTAGGGTGAATGACAGTCGTTGTGGAGCCGATTCACGCCAAAGAGCCACCTCGTTGCGCAACCCGTGGGCCTATCATGCTAATTGGTGATTACCGACGAGTTAGGTGAAAGCAGCGCGAGGGAAGGAGGAGCAACCATCAGCAGGACCACAGGCACAGGGGGTCTTGTTGACCCAGGCTTCTCTGCTTCTCCCACTCGTGGGTAATCACCAGGGAGGACGAAAAGCGGCGGTGGCGCTTCCTCCCCTGGTTACACACTCAGGGGCATTTGCTCAGCATGTTGTGAGCGAACAGGGTCGGAGGTTACTCCCTGGCGCGTGCTCGTTCGTGCTGGGTCAGGTAACGCTTGCGTAGCCTGATGTTTTGTGGCGTCACCTCGACGAGTTCATCGTTGTTGATGAAATCGAGTGATTGTTCAAGGCTCATGATGAGCGGCGGTGTCAGGCGTACCGCGATATCGGCGGTAGAAGAACGAATGTTGGTCTTCTGCTTCTCTTTGCACACGTTAACGACCATATCCATAGGCCGGGCATTCAAACCAACAATCATACCTTCATATACGGGGGTGCCAGGCTCGATGAAGGTGTCTCCACGCTGCTGAGCATTATTCAACCCGTAGGTCATTGCCACGCCGTTCTCAGAGGCCATCAATGCGCCCATGCGTGTAGTGCCGATTTTGCCTAACCAGGGTTCATAGCCGATTAGCATGCTGCTCATTGCTCCATTACCCTGTGTCAGGGTGAGAAATGCATTACGGAAACCGATCAGGCCACGTGTCGGAATGTGATACTCAAGGCGTACATTGCCCGAGCCATCATTGGTCATGTTGGTTAGCTGCGCCTTGCGAGCGGCCAGTGTCTCAGTTAACACACCGATATAGGTATCCCTCGTATCGATGACAAGGTGTTCGATCGGCTCAACGAGTTGTCCAATCTCTCCCTCGCGAGTGATGACCTCCGGGCGTGATACCTGGAACTCGTATCCTTCGCGGCGCATTGTCTCAATTAAAACCGAGAGGTGCAATTCACCGCGTCCCGAAACGATAAACTCGTCGGGTGAATTGCCTTCTTCCACCCGTAGGCTGACATTTGTCTCGAGTTCACGATAGAGGCGCGCTCGCAGTTGTCGTGAAGTTGGATATTTTCCTTCACGTCCAGCAAAAGGGCTGGTATTGACGCTGAAGGTCATCTTTAATGTAGGATCGGTGATAGCAATGGTCGGTAAAGCTTCGGGAGTATTCACATCGGCTACGGTGTCACCGATGTTTGCGTTCGCTATACCCGTAAGGGCAACAATATCACCGGCAACCGCTTCTGTGACTTCGACTCGTTGTAGTCCCTGATACGCCAGCACGAGATTGATTTTCTGACGGGATACTACACCATCACGATTGATATGTGCTACAAACGAATTGGGAGAGATACGCCCTCGTACAATGCGGCCTATAGCGTATTTACCTTTGTAATCGTCGTAGTCGAGGGCTGCGACTAGCATTTGCAGAGGCGCTTCGGGATCCACAATGGGTGCAGGAACGGTATTGAGGATAGATTCGAACAATGGCTCAAGATCACGGCGATTGTCATCAGGATGATACATTGCAACACCGTCACGTCCAATAGCATATAGGATGGGGAAATCGAGGTGCGCATCGGTTGTTGCCAGTTCCAGGAATAGATCTTGAGTCCAATCGAGTACTTGGTCAATACGTGCATCACGGCGGTCAATTTTATTAATTACGACGATGGGTTGAAGATTGAGTTCTAACGCCTTTTGCAGGACGAAGCGCGTTTGCGGCATCGGCCCTTCCACTGCATCGATAAGTAGAATACAGCCATCGGCCATGTTTAGTACACGCTCAACCTCTCCACCAAAGTCAGCATGTCCGGGAGTATCAATGATATTGATTTTAGTTCCGCGATAGGTGATAGCTGTGTTTTTTGCCAGGATAGTGATTCCGCGCTCGCGTTCTTGATCATTATTGTCCATGATGAGCTCACCCACATGCTGGTTCTCGCGAAAGATGTGGCTTTGTTTGAGCAAGCCGTCCACCAACGTGGTTTTTCCATGATCAACGTGGGCAATGATGGCAACGTTGCGAATATCGTCTCGTTTTACTAAGTTTTTTGTCTGAGTCATTGCATTTAGAACCTGCATAAATTTGGTGAATAACTCCCCGAAGACATAAGAAAACCGGACGGCTAGAGTCGCCCGGTCAATATGTTGACTTTTTACCGATAACTTCCATCTACATTGTATTCCTTCTAAGGGAGTACGTCAAGTTCGTAATTTGAAAAAGAAGACGCAATACTTCCTTGTAAATCAAGGTGATATACTCATATCATGACACCTCTTATTAACTCAGGAGTACACTTATGTCCAAATCAATTCGAATCCTTGCCGTTGATGTTGGCACGGGCACGCAGGATATCCTGCTCTTCGAGAGTGGGAAGACGATAGAGAACTGCTTCAAAATGGTAATGCCATCGCCAACGGTTATTGTCGCCGAACGCATCAAGCGAGCGACTGAACGTGGTCAGCCGATACTCTTGACAGGTGTGACAATGGGTGGTGGGCCATGTCATTGGGCGGCCCGTGACCATGCGCTGGCTGGTTTTGCTGTCGCTGTTACAGCGGGGGCAGGACGGACTTTTGATGATGATCTCACGATGGTGGAACAGATGGGTTTTGAGATCATAGATGAGTCTGAAGCTGAGCGACGAAAAGAACATTCAGGTGTGGTACATATCGAATTACAGGATTTCGATGCTCGAGCTATTAGCAGCGCCTTGCGGGCTTTTGATGTTGATCCCTCTGTTGATGCATTGGCTATTGCGGCCTTTGACCATGGAGCAGCTCCTCCGGGGGTGAGTGATCGTCGTTTTCGCTTTGACTTTATTGCGCAAACGGTACAGAAGAATCCGGTACCGAGCGCTTTTGCTTACTCTGCACAAGATACTCCTGCTGATCTGACACGTTTGCGATCTATCTCAGCTAGCGCTGCGCGTTACCAGGCAATGAGTGGCTCAGTCCCGCACTCTCCGCTACTGTTAATGGATACTGGCTCGGCAGCAGTGCTTGGGGCGTTGGAAGACCCGTTCGTCAGAGGTCAACATAATAGCCTGCTGTGCAACGTTGGTAATTTTCATACACTGGCGTTTCATCTTGTGCAAGGCCGTATTGTAGGTATCTTTGAACACCATACGGGAGAGATTGGTCGCCCCGAACTTGAGCAAATGCTTGTGAAGTTGGCGGACGGGACGTTAACGAACGAAGAGGTGTTTAACACGAGCGGCCATGGGGCGTTGATTCTCAATGATGTTAATAGGGGTAATGGTAGGGAATTGTTTCCTTTCCTGGCTGTGACCGGCCCAAAGCGTGAGATGCTGCGAGGTTCATCGCTTCGCCCTTACGAGGCTACTCCGCATGGTGATATGATGTTGGCGGGATGTTTTGGCTTGTTGCGTGCGCTTGCCAATCATGAACCAGCTATGGCACCGTTGATTGAAGCGTCGCTGCTAAAGAACTGAAGACTCCTGTGTTAGCTTGTCTTAAGAAAAGGCCTGTAAGCCTCGCAAGACTTACAGGTCTTACTTTATCTGGTAGAGTTTATTTTTTAGGTGGTCGAAGTGGAATGGGGCTTTTACTTACACGAGTGGTTCTCGCCGATGTATTTTGAGGTGTTTCGGGTATGTGTGAGGATGCTTTTTTGGGCTGGATGCGGGAGACTTTTTCTCTGATGAGGGAAATTTGGGAGTGAACTGCCTGCCGGGATTGTTTGAGTTTGCGGGCAATTTCCGATGGGCGCTCACTGTTAACCAGATACTGGCAGATCGTCTCCTGCTTTTCAGTCAGTTCAACTGACGGATGCTCCAGAGCCGTCTTTGCCAAATCTTCCAGTTGGCCGTACTTTCGACGGCGATATTCATTCAAATCATTGGGGGAGAAGAGCCAGCGATCAACAACGCGCACGCCTGGTATCAGTCCTTTTTCCACGAGATGCATAAAATGCCAGTAGCTGAGATCGAGGTGTTTTGCTGCTTCGTGAGTGGTCAACATACCATTGAGGTGCTGAAGGTTATGGTGTAGTTCATCGCTCCTAAGGGCCATGTCGGACGCCTTTCTACGGGGTTGCCGTACTTTAGAAGTGGCGGGCAAAGACATTCTTAGACATCGTGAGTATACCACAGAACATAAGGAATGGCAAGATTTGAAAATTGAAAAGCTGAGCAAATGAGCCTCGTGGCTCTGGCCTGGCACCGGCGAAGAGTGCCAGGCTCTACTTCGTTAGCTTCTCGTTGTAGGGAAGAGCTGAGGTACCCTGAGTGCAAGTCCCATATCGCCAGCTATTTTAAGCTGGCCACTGAAAAAGGCGCTCTGTGCATCAAGTTTTCCTTCTATCAATGCAATCCAGTCTTTATCGATGATGGTGAAGGTGACGTCGGGCTTCTCTACAGCATGTGGTACAAGTTCGCCAACCCCGTTGACGACTTTGAAAGCCCAGACTCCGGCCTGCTCTCCAGTAATGTTCCATTGGAACGATTTAGTCATACCTGCTGCGGCAGCGGAATTGAAATTTTTGGGCATTGCATCGAAGATTTCTGCAACGGTTGTCATTCTTATCTCCTTATTCAATCTACGCAGGAACGGCCCCTGCTAGCACTACTAAAGTATAGCACATCTTTGCCTACTAAGCCTGTGCTGTAAATCTGCAGAAATCTAGAGCGCTGACATAGACTATACCCGCACCAACGTACCGGTGCAGTAGATACCAGGTCATGCCTTTGATATCTCTCTTGCTGCTAGCCTGTCACGACACCGCGACCAACTGCCATAGCAACCGACTCTACTCGTGGCATTAAACTTTTGAACTGTTCGAGTGTCAGCGATTGAGCACCATCTTTCAATGCTTCGTCAGGATTGGGGTGTACCTCGATGAGTAACCCGTCAGTGCCTGCTGCGATTGAAGCTAATGACATGGCAGCAACGAGATCACGATGTCCTGTGCCCTGGCTAGGGTCGGAGATAATTGGCAGATGCGAGACTCGTTTAATAACAGGAATAGCGCTGATATCCATCGTATTGCGCGTCATCTTCTCAAAGGTACGAATGCCGCGTTCGCACAGAATGACATTGGAATTGCCCTGTGAAAGTATGTATTCTGCAGCGAGTAACCATTCTTCAATAGTGGCTGACATGCCGCGCTTGAGTAGCACAGGTTTATCTGTGCGACCTACCTCATCGAGCAGCATATAGTTTTGCATGTTACGAGTGCCAATTTGCAGGATATCGGCGTATTCACAGACCATTGCGACGTCTGTTGGGGTCATGACCTCGGTGATTACTGCTAAGCCAAACTCGTCGCGAGCTTTGGCAAGCAATTTAAGCCCCACTTCACCAAGACCTCGGAAGCCATAAGGTGAGGTAGATGGCTTAAAGGCGCCACCGCGCAGGATAACTGCTCCTTCCTTTCGAACAGCTTCGGCAGTGGTCATAAGCTGCTTTTCGTTCTCGACTGTGCATGGGCCTGCCATCATCACAACTGGAGTATCGCCAATACGAACGATACCTTCGGTAAGACAGGCAACAGGAATCTCGACAATAGTATCGGTGGGGTGGAATTCACGACTTGCAAGTTTGTAGGGTTTGGAGACGGGCAATACCGTCTCAACGCATGGAAGGCCCTCCAAAGCATCACTAATTTCTGGATAAATGCCACCCGCAGTAGTGCGTGTGCCGGCAACGCCAACCGCGCCGAGGACACCAATGATGGTGCGTTCTACTCCTTGCGAGAGGTGACCGCTTAATCCATGATCTTTCAAGTAGGTCATAACGTGTTCAATAGATTCCTCACTACAATGCTGCTTCATTACGACAATCATGATTATTACTCCTTTTTGTGTGTCAACCTGATGGCTGTGACTGGTCCCCCTTGCCAGTACTTTGGCTCATCGTGACCACTTTGTCATGATTGGCGGTTCCAAAGCTATGTCGAGCCCTCATTCAGGTAATCGACCTGGTTACTCAGAAGAGATTAGCCAGATATGTAATATTGTAAGAGTGGTAGCTAGCTTGCTGCTAGCTTGCTTCTTTTCTCTCCTTCCTAGAGCATGCCTGGTGCAAGCTCAAAATGTAGCGTTTCACAACTTCAACTTGCTCTTCCTCTCCATGATCATCGATGAGCTTAATCAGCGCACTGCCTACCACTAGACCATCTACATAGCTTGTCAACTCAGCGACATGTTCGGGCGTTGAAATACCAAAGCCGACAGCGAGGGGAAGGTGAAAACTTTTCGTATAGTCATAGACTCGCTGGATAAAATCACGTAAGTACGATGGAAGTGTTGTGCGTGCTCCAGTAACGCCGTTCAGCGCAACACAATACATGAAACTGCCGTGGCCACTGGTTGCCATCTTAGCAATGTGGGTAATGCGCTCGTCAGGTGTTGTGGGTGGTATGAGGAAGATGAGCGATAGTCCGTGCCGTAGTGTAGCTTGTTGCAATGGTTCTGCTTCTTCGGGCGGCAGGTCGGGGATTATTAAGCCACAAACGCCGCTAGCAACTGCCCTCTGGCAAAATTGCTCGATACCATAAACCAGTATTGGGTTGTAGTAACCCATGAGAATGAGGGGAGCGTCACTCCTGGCTGAGATCTGACAGGCAATCTCTAAACAGCTTTGGATGGTCATGCCACCCTCGAGTGCGGCCTGCCCAGCCTGCTGGATGGTGGCTCCGTCCGCGAGTGGATCACTGAAAGGCATGCCCAGTTCGATAAGATCCGCTCCCACTTGGATCGCTGCCAGCGTGAGTTTTATACTTTGAGCTGCCGAGGGGTAGCCACACATGAAGTAGGGGATGAGTACACCTCGGCTCTCTCGTCGCGCTTGTTCAAAGGCCTGAGTAATCCGTGTAGCAGGCGTTGGAGTTGTAGAGTCAGATTGCATAGTATCTCCCAATTAATGTTCTTTTCAGTCTGATATGACAGGTTTCGTAGCATCAAGCCTTCCCGAAACTAAGTTTCCACCAGCATATGTACGTAATAATGTCAGTAAGTCATTTAGAGCAGCGTCGACGTCTTCCTTGCCTTTGGCATGGTGAGCTTCAACCGTAATAATAGCCTGTGTGGTATTTTGCTGTGCTGCACTCTGGTCACTCTGGCGCCAACACCAGCGCCTTGCAATTACCAGCTTAGTTCCGTCAGAAAAAACTACTTCGCCCGGTTCTGGATGCTGCATTTCGTCCTCTCCTAGCGTAGTATAGCGTTCTGATCCGTCGGAGAAATGTACTGTAACCGCTCCATGCAAAGTACGAGTATCGAACACTGCGACTGGCAATGCATAGCGAATACTAACCAGATTGCCTAGATCAACCAGCATATTAATGCCTGGAATATCCCCTTTTTTGGTTAAACGGCGTAGCAGAGCTTCACCGGCACTGCGGTACTGGGTTGGGTCCACGCCAAAACTGCGGAAAACATTGCGCCATGCCGCTAGTGATTTAATCTGACTCAAAGGTGTATCTCCAATGCGTTGCAAGGTAGCTTGTTGTTCAGCTAGAAAAGCTGCTTGTAAATCTTTTGGAGTCGGACCATTTGTCATGCCTCGTGCCAGAATTACACCACCAACGACAGTGGGATAACGTGTCAAAATTTGGGTATCGTATTGGAAAACTGTCATTCTACACTCCTACAGCGTGACATTCAACTCCTTTGCGACGGTGAGCATATCTTTATCACCACGCCCCGATAGGTTCAAAATAATCAGTGAACCTATCGGTATGTTGTCCTGTTCGCCTTGCTCTAGTAAATAGCCCAATGCGTGCGCTGGTTCCAATGCAGGGATTATACCCTCACTCTGGCTCAAGATTTGCAAACCTCGCAATGCGCTTGCATCATTTACTGAGGTGTAGTTCGCGCGACCAGTCTCTTTCAGGTAACTGTGTTCCGGGCCTATTCCAGGATAGTCAAGTCCTGCCGAGATGCTGTGTGTATTTAGTACCTGTCCATCTTCGTTCTGAAGAAGATAGCTGAATGCACCATGTAACACACCTGGCCTACCAGCCACGAGGGTTGCCGCATGATGACCTGGATCGAGACTTGAGCCGCCGGCTTCGACGCCGATGAGCTGTACACCTGGGGCGTCAGCGAAAGGATAGAAGATTCCTATGGCGTTGCTTCCACCCCCGACACAGGCGACAACCATATCGGGTAATCGCCCTTCCTGTGAGAGTATCTGCTCGCGTGCCTCTTTGCCAATAACAGATTGGAAATCGCGCACGATAAGCGGAAAGGGATGAGGCCCAACTGCCGAGCCGATTAAGTAAAAAGTCGTCTCAACGTTCGTCACCCAGTCCCGAATAGCCTCATTGATAGCATCTTTTAAAGTGCGACTCCCACTGGCGACGGGACGTACTTCGGCTCCCAACAGCTTCATGCGAAAAACGTTGAGTGACTGGCGTTGGATATCGTCTTCACCCATGTAAACGATACATTCAAGGCCGAGCATTGCACAGACAGTCGCAGTTGCGACACCATGCTGACCCGCGCCTGTTTCGGCAATGATACGCCGTTTCCCCATACGCTTTGCCAGCAAGCCCTGGCCCAGAGCGTTATTGATCTTATGCGCGCCAGTATGGGCCAAGTCTTCACGCTTGAGGTAGACTTTAGCGCCGGGTGCTATCAATTGTGAAAAGCGCGGAATGTAGTGGAGGGTTGTTGGGCGTCCGACGAAGTTAGAAAGCTGCTCTCGCAGTGCAGCTTGAAACTCGGAATCGTTTCGTGACTGTTCATAGGCCGCCTCTAACTCCGCAAGAGCCATCATCAGGCTTTCAGGAACGAATTTTCCGCCAAAGGTTCCGTAGCGCCCACGTTCATCAGGATAGAGATTGTGCCGGTATGCTTGTGTTATGTTGTGTGTTTGCATTTAAAATTTCCCCAGTATCTTCAATTATGTGCATTTTGGATGAAAGCTCGTATCTTAGCAGGGTCCTTATAGCTGTTGATCTCAACACCACTACTTACATCGACTCCCCAGGGACGAACTCGCTGTATCGCTTGCGCGACGTTTTCAGGAGTCAAGCCGCCAGCCAGGAATATAGGCGTTTGTTGTGCTACTAATCGAGCTAAGTTCCAATCATGTGTCTCACCGGTACCGCCCCATTTTACTGTTGGGGTATCAAGTAAGATTCGCCACGTCGCTTCATCATATTCTTCTACCATACTAAGAGCAGCTAAACTGTTCATACGAAGCCCTTTGATGACCGGGCGTTTGATGCGCTTGCAGAACTCAGGCGACTCATCTCCATGTAGCTGTACAACATGCAGACCAACTTGTTCAACGATGTCGTTAATAAACTCAGCTTCCTTGTTAACGAAAATTCCAACGAATTCGGGAGTATTTTGGTCTTCTTCGAAAGTTTTTAGCAACTCTCTAGCACCTCGTGGCTGAATGTAGCGCGAACTTGGTTCGTAAAACATAAAACCTAGCAGGTCTGCGCCTGCATCTCTGGCTGTGAGAAGTTGATCTTTGGTACGTATGCCGCAGATTTTCACCTGCACACTTTCATTGGCTCCCTGGAGAAGTGTACGAATCTGTCCAGGTATGTCCTGAGATGTGACGAGTGATTCACCTACCAGCATGGCCTGTACATTGTAGCGAGCAAGGCGGCGTGCGTCTCTACTGGTGTGTATACCACTTTCGGCTACAACAACATGATCTTCAGGAATCAGCGGACGTAATTCTCTGGTAAGATTGGGATTCACCTTAAAGGTCTTGAGATCGCGACTATTGATACCGATTATAATCGCCCCTACCTCGATTGCTCGCTGTACCTCTTCGACGGAATGCACTTCAACCAGGCAACGCATACGCAGGTCATGGGCGACTTTGAGCAAGAGCTGTAGTTGGATCTGATCCAGGATTGCACAAATAAGTAGGATGGCATCTGCTCCCCAAGCTCGTGCCTCATAGACCTGGTATTCATCAATGATGAAATCTTTGCACAATACTGGAATGCTGACTGCCTGTTTAATAGCCGCGAGGTATTCAAATGAACCCAGGAAGAAGTGAGGCTCGGTGAGTACAGAAATAGCATCTGCCCCATTTGCCACGTAGGTACATGCCAGCGCTATAGGATCAACATGGGGCGCAAATACCCCTTTCGAGGGTGAGGCCCGTTTAACCTCAGCAATCAAGCTAATCCTGGATTTCGATCGAGGACGAAGCACCTCTAATAGGTCGCGAGGCGCGGCTTGCGCCGATATTAAACGCTGCAGTTCCTCCAATGGCAGTTTACGCTTACGCTGTTCAAGGTCGGTCCTTGTCTGCGAAACGATTTGGTCAAGAAACATGGTTCACCCTGCTAATATCTGGGTATATGCGATAATATCTTCCAGTTTGCGCCTGGCCTTGCCATCATGTAACGTAGCACGAGCTAATTTAACCCCTTCGGAGAAGGATGTTACCAACTCGTTTGCCAGGAGCGCAGCGCCAGCATTCAGGCAAAGCATATCAGCAGCAGGGCTATGGTCCTGCCCGCTCAATAAGTCCTTTAGCATCTTAGCATTATATGTAGGGGTAGCGCCTTGAAATGCGCGCCGGTCGGTCACACTAGTGAGTCCAACCTCCTCTGGCGTAATGGTGTATTCTCGCAAATCCTCACCTTTGCGCACTTCACAGATGCGTGTGGGGGCGCTCAAAGAACATTCATCGATGCCATCTTCTCCATGAATGATGAGGGCATGTTTACATCCGAGATGCAGTAATGCTTCACCCATTTTACGCAGTAGCGACCTATCGGCAACTCCGAGTACCTGATAGTGTGTGTGTGCTGGATTTGTCAATGGGCCAAGAATGTTGAACACAGTAGGTATGCCAATCTCGCGTCGTGCCGGCCCAACGTGTTTCATAGCTGGGTGATAAGCGGGAGCATACATGAAGCCAAAGCCGACTTCTTGCACACATTGTGCGACCTGGTCAGGGCCAAGATCGATACGCACGCCCAGTGCCTCCAACACATCCGCGCTTCCGCAACGGCTGGTAGCGGAACGGTTGCCATGTTTTGCTACAGATGCGCCTGCAGACGCCGAAAGAATACCCGCCGCAGTGGAAACATTAAATGTACCAGCCCTGTCTCCGCCTGTGCCACAAGTGTCTATCGCTTGTGCTGCGATGTTCTCTGTCAAATGCACTCGTACGGCTTTCTGGCGCATAACACGCGCCAGTCCAGTGATTTCTTGGACGGTCTCACTGCCAGAGCGCAGGTGCAATGCCGTCAGAAAGGCTCCCATTTGTGCCTGGGTAGCAACGCCTGTCATAATTTCTTCCATCACTACAGCCGCATCGCCTTCACTCAAAGTTGCTCCGGCTGTGACGTGTGAGATTGCTTCACGGATCATTTCTTAACTCCTCTCGGTTCAATGCATTGTCAGGAAATTACGTAGCAGGTCTTTTCCTATAGGAGTCATAATTGACTCAGGGTGGAACTGTACTCCTTCGACCAGGTAAGTACGGTGCCGCAGACCCATAATTAAACCATCCGCCGTCTCGGCGGTAATCTCCAGTTCAGCCGGGAGGGTTGAGCGCTCAACGATGAGACTATGATAGCGATTGGCTTCAAACGGAACGGGTAGATTGTGAAAGACTCCCTGTCCCCGGTGGTACATCAACGAGGTTTTGCCATGCATTGGCTGCGGTGCTCGTAGGATGTGCCCGCCATAGGCCTGGCCTACAGCTTGATGCCCAAGACAGACTCCAAGCACGGGAGTGCATGGTCCAAATGTTTCAATAACCTGGCAGGACAGACCGGCTTCTGCTGGAGTGCATGGCCCTGGTGATATTACAATATGATCAGGCCTCATCGCTGCGATTTCACTGATGGTTACCTGATCGTTCCTCCGCACTTGTACATCGGCTCCCAATTCTGCCAGATATTGATAAAGGTTGTAGGTAAAACTGTCGTAATTATCGATTAATAATAGCATGCTTCTCTCCGCTCTTTAGCAATGTTTTCGGCTTCGTCAAGTGCGCGTAAAAGCGCTTTTGCCTTATTCATGCTCTCCTGGTATTCCTCGGCAGGATTGGAATCGGCGACGATGCCCCCTCCAGCTTGTATATAGGCGCGGCCTTTGTGGATGACCATGGTACGAAGGGTGATAGCCGTATCCAGATTGCCTGAATGGCTGAAGTAGCCGACAGCTCCAGCATATATACCTCTTTGCTCTCCCTCCAATTCGCTGATGATCTCCATAGCGCGAATCTTTGGTGCTCCTGAGACCGTACCGGCCGGAAACCCTGCTCGCAGCGCATCGTATGAAGTGAGATCCGGGCGAAGCTGACCTGTGACGTTGGAGACAAGATGCATGACATGAGAATAGCGCTCGATCTCCATGAATTGGCTGACCTGAACACTGCCAGGGATGCTCACTCGTCCGACATCATTGCGTCCAAGATCAACCAGCATTACATGCTCAGCGCGCTCTTTAGGATCGTTTTTCAATTCCTCGGCAAGCTGTAGATCGCTTTGTGGATCATTACCCCGTTTACGTGTACCAGCAATGGGATGAATGGTAACTTCTCCGTCCTCGAAACGCACCAGTAATTCGGGTGAAGCACCAATGACGTAGAAGTCCTGTAAATCTAGAAAGAACATGTATGGCGAAGGATTAATCGAACGTAGAGCACGATACACAGTAAATGGTGCTGCATTGATGCGACGGCTCAGGCGCTGTGAGAGTACGACCTGGAAGATATCACCTGCGCGAATGTATTCTTGTGCCTTGCACACCATTGACTCGAATTCGCCAGGTGTGCGGTTTGAGTTGACTTGCAACTCGGATGGATCGTGCCTAATGGCAGGCTCTTCTGGTAGATGAGGTGATTGGTGAAGGCGTTGCTGCACATCTTCGATGATGGCAAGCACACGCTTATATTCTGCATGTAGGTCGGATGCGTCCAGATGTAAGTGTGTAACAATTCTGACACGGTGTTTGAGATGGTCAAAGACTAACACTGTCTCGGTGAAGCAAAAGATCGCCAGGGGTAAACCAAGCTCATCTTTTTCTGGAACGGGTATATGCTCGAAACATGCTGTGGTTTCATAAGCAAGGTAGCCGACCGCACCGCCATGAAAACTTGGCAATTTATCATGTGCGATACCCAGGGGTTTGACGAGGCGGTAGTACTCCAACTCCGTTTGAATTAAAGCAAGAGGATCATGACATTGAACCTCTTCGATTGAAGAAAGGTCAGATGCATCGCGTCCAGATCTTTGCCTGTGCAATGTGGCTATTTCGCCACGATGTTTCATTACCAGGTAGGGATCAATGCCAATAAAAGAATAGCGAGCTATGCGCTCCCCACCTACAACACTCTCCAGCAAGAAACTGTGTGCGCCTGAGGCGATTTTGCAATAGGCTGAGACAGGGGTCTCCATGTCGGCAAGAATGTCGCAGCAGATGGGCAGCAAGGGCTTGCGGGTATCGGCCCTTGCTGTCATTTCCGCGTCTCGCAGTTGCCTGATTTCGTCAAGTGTTGGATAGAACATAACTTAACCCAATCCTATTACATCTTTGACATGCTGCAAGGTGGCCGCTGCTATAGGGCGCACCTGTTCGGACCCTTGCTTAAGAATGTTCTCAAGGGTGGCTGGGTCGTTCATCAGCTCATAATAGCGCTTCTGAATGGGTTCCAGCGTCGCTACTAACCTCTCGGTAAGCGCAGCTTTGAAGTCACCATATCCCTTGCCAGCAAATTCTGCTTCGATCTCCTGCTGTGACTGTTCTGTCAGCAGTTGATAGATGGTCAGCAGATTGGTAATGCCAGGGCGCTCTGGATCAAAGGCAACCAGGCGCAACGAATCAGTAGTGGCTCGTGCAATCTTCTGCTTGATAGTCTTAGGATCATCAAGCAGATTAATGCGAGAGTTTGGATTGGGGTCGCTTTTGCTCATCTTGTTCGTCGGAACATCAAGCGCCATGATACGTGCGCCCACCTCGCGAATCTGTGCCTCCGGGATCGTGAACACCTGTTGTCCATAAAGCGAGTTAAAGCGCTGCGCCAGGTCTCGTGTGAACTCGACGTGCTGCCTCTGGTCGTCGCCGACTGGCACGAAGTTAGTCTGATATAGCAAGATGTCACATGCCATCAACACCGGATAGCAGTAGAGGCCGGTCCCGACCGATTCTGGACTCTCGCCCGATTTGGTTTTGAACTGCGTCATGCGGTTAAGCCAACCCATCGGAGTATAGCATTCCATAATCCAGCACATCTCAGCATGCTCATGGACATGTGACTGTCTGAACAGCTTGACATAGCGCGTATCCAGGCCGGTGGCCAGGTAGAGTGCAGCGAGCTGGCGTATGCTATGGTGCAACTCCTTTGGATCGATTGGTAACGTGAGCGCGTGTAGATCAACAATGCAGAAGATGTTGTCATACATTGTCTGAGTTTCCTCCCAGTTACGCAAGGCTCCCAGGTAGTTACCAAGATGCAGATTGCCCGTCGGCTGTATGCCGGAAAAGACACGTTTTTTGACCGGCAAGTTTGCATTAGAAGCAAATGGCTCTGGTTTCACGTTTTGGTTCGTTTCAACTGGCATGATATACCTCCATCGACATGTAAGAAAAAAAGTACAATAAAAAACGCCACTCTTCCCATAATAGGGACGAGAGGCGTAACGCAACGCTTTCGTGGTGCCACCCTGATTCAGATTAGCTAAACTCTCCGAGAATTGCAGCTAATCCCTCTTTGCCGGATACACTTTGATATGCAGAGGATATCCTGTCCTCGATAACGGGGGACGTTCCGAATGAGTACTACTAGTTCATGTAAGAACGTTCGCTCTTTGCTCCCAGGCCCATTCTACGACTGCCTGGTGCCGGTTTTCACCAGTCCCGACTCTCTATGACCGTGGCGGGTCGTATACTCTTCCTGTTCGATGCTTTTCCGTATTCAATTGTGTATGAGGAAAGTATACAGAGGGTTTTGTGGTCTGTCAAGTGTTTTCCCATGAATGTGCAAGGACCATTCATTTTCGCGATTAAACACACCAGTATGTAGTAGCCCATGCATGTTGAGTAACTGCGGTCTTTGTTTGATGATGCAGATACTATCCCGATGTCAGTTGATAGCGCTTCAGGCCCTTTCTTTTGTCCAGTTCAAACAGTGCGCCGTGTAAGACTCCTTCGCCATACGCACTCCCTGGATTGATGCACACGGTCTTCCCGATCTTGATTGTGCCTCGAGACTCATGAATATGACCGTGCAGTGCGATCAAGGGCTGGTATTTCTCGATCACGGTGCGTACCGCTTCCGACCCGGCAGGTCCCATGAGAATAGAGCCTCCCTGAATGACGGGACTCAGATTCTCATTGACGACAGGTGCAGTATCAATAGCAGTGCGAATAGGAGGAACATGCAGATTGAATACAGACCTGGCCGGGTCTCCCAGTTGGCTCAGAAGATTTTCAACATGGCGCTGTAGTTCCTCTTCTGGCATCTCCCGTGGCGAATGCCAGGGAGTCGGATTCGCAAAGCCACAGGAGAGCATCTGGAACCCCTCACCCAATTCGACGATACAGTCCTCAGGATCCACCACAAGCGGTGAACTTGCTAACACTTCACGCAGTACTGGCTCGTCATCGTTGCCAAGCATGACGTAGAGTCGCACTCCTTTTCCTTGTAATCGCTCCTCAGCTAGACTGAGCCAGCGTTCCAGCGTCTCTCTCATGATTTGAAGAAAGAGCGCATCTATCGCACCCTGGTCATGGTCTACTGCTACCAGTTCATCCTCTGTCATGCGATGCGGGTAAAGGCCGAGGTCACGAATGCGACGTTCGAGAGCAGGCAACTGGTCTTCTGTAAATGTTTGTTCACCGGTGACTGCTGGGGCATAAAAGGATGTGTTCCGGCTCACAATAGGAACCACTGCTTTGCCAGCGATGTCACCACCCATAATCAACACCTCGGCTCCATAAAAACCGGCAGCATTAATGAACTTGCGCCATAGCATTTCCGAGCCATGGATATCGGAGGCATAGAAAGATTTGACACTCAAGGTATAACTCCCTTATAGAAACATTACGGGAATCAGAGCAGGCATTACCCGTACGGTCCTTGTCCAATCCGTTTATCCTGCAATCCCGCTTGTAACTCTTGCACGGCTTCTTCCGGGTCTGCCGCGAATCGCAGGAGGTTAAGGTCTACATCACTCACGACCAGGTTCTCACGCACAGACTGAATGACTTGCAGCCAGCAATTGCCGAGCAAGACAAGTGGCAGGGCGTGTCCTTCGGTCTGGCTCGCTGCCCAGACGATTGCCATCTCTGAAAGCGTTCCAACGCCGCCCGGTAGGGCAATGACCCCGTCACAGTGCAGGAAATGGTTCAGACGCGTACCGTAGTTGCTCGACCAGCGCAGGTCAGCATTCCACTGATTTGGCTTTACCTCTGTCCAGTGCTGCATAGGTAATCCGATTACTCGACCACCCATCTCGTGTGCTCCATGACTGACTGCTGCCATGAGACCACCATACCCACCGGTCACGACAACAAAGCCTTTTCCTGCAAGCAGTGCACCCAGTTGGTGGGCGCGTGCCCACCAGTCGTCGCCCTCGGTGAGCCGCGCTGAGCCCATGACCCCGATCTCTAGCCCGGCCTTTATCGGTGAGCTGTCCTCATTCTCTCGCATAGTTTCACTCATGCCGGCTCTCCCTCTGTGACCCGGTGGATTGTCTCATAATGCTCCTGTGCCGCTTCCGGGCTGGGAAACTCAAAACGCTCCTGGCCACTTGTGCGGGTCAGGTGGAAGGCAACTAGGCTGAGCGGCAGCGCAGCCAGAAGCGGTGAGAATATCTCTGGCAAACCCGGAGCCAGAGGAATAAACGTCCCAGGCGGGACACGCGGTCTCGTGTCACTGATGAATACTGGATCGGCCCCAATGAAGTTCAGTTCGGAAAGAATCTCGCCAGCGCGGTCGAAAGAGGCACCGGAGGGTGCAATGAGGAAGACAGGTGTTCCTGCGCCGCTTACGAAATACTGCTCGTGCGCCCACTCCTCGATGTTGGTAGCCACACCCAGCTTCTGCGGCCCCTCGAACAGTTTGGCGGCCCCAAAGTGTGCTGTTGCCAGGTTAGGCCCGGCGCCGAGAAAGGTCACCCAATCGTGCTTTGCGATCTGCTCTGCTACGCTTTGTGCTGGCTCACTCGCCACTTCGAGCGTATGCTGGGTAAGGTTAGGTACATCCCACAGCAATGCCCGTGCTCTGGCCATATCGGCTCCACGAGCCTCGCCCCATGCAACCGCGAGATCAAACAGTGCGGCCAGTATGGCAAGATACGTGCTTGTTCCCGGCGAGTAGCCTAACGTTGGGACGGACAGCGTAATGACATCGGTCGCCTCCTTCGCTAAGGGGGAGTCAGGGTTGCCTGTGAGAACAAGCACCCGGTGTCCAAATCGTCTTGCTTGCATAGCCGCCTCGATGGTTCTGCCAACCCTGCCGGAAAAGGAAATGCACACAACTGCGCTGTGTTCGGGTAGGTAGCGCACACGGTAACGAGCCAGCTCAAGGGCATGTATACCATCGGCGCGAATACCAATAAGCTTCTGGAAGGCGAGAGCTGTGGCCGCACCCGCAAAGGCCGAATCTCCGCACCCTACAAAGTAGAGGTGTTCGATGCCTCTGGCATTCAGCCGTTGAGCGAGCGTACGTAGCGGCTCGGCTAGCATCTCAAGCTGTTCTGCCAGGAGCTTCGGGATCATCGCAATCTCCTCGTGCATACTATCCACAGAGCTGCTGATTACTCGATCCGCTCCTGGAACCTCCATTTGCAAGAGCGGCGTGGGTTCAGGCAAGAGATGAACGACTGGAGGATTGGTGAGGATGCGGGCCTGCGCTTCGGCGGGATCAATATGAGCCAGTTGCATGGAGCTGAAGCCTGCTACCGCGTAGGAGGCAGAAATGGCGCCACGATGAGCCGCATCTACCGGGCTATATCCAAGGGACAATCCGGCAGCAAATCCACCGCAAAATGCATCGCCAGCACCTGTTACATCCACGACAAATCCCGGGGCTACACCGACCTCATGCAAGGTCCCTTTGGCTTTGTCCCACACTAACACACCTTCTGCTCCCATCTTGATGACGATGACTGGCGTAGGAAGGTTCGAGAGGTCTGTAAGAGCGCGGAGCGGTTCGTCGTATCCCACCAAGTCAGCTAGCTCCGAGCGGCTTGGCAGGAAAGCATCTACTCTCCCTGCCAGCGCTCGTAATCGCTGCCGGTAGTCAACGACGTAATCCTCGTGGGTGTCCAGCGTGATGATGGTGCGAGGGGAGACGCTCCGTAGCCTGTCTACGATAGCTTCTGCCGCGTCCAACGGCATGGCTGTGATATGTACGACCGGTGGTGGTTCCACCTCCAGCCACTCAGCAGGAAGGTCATTAGCCTGTATAGCTACCTCACGTGACCGCTCCCTCGGCGTGCGGTAGATCCAGTGCCTTTCACCGTTGGTCTCATACACCACCCAGTTGCGGACGGTTGGCCCCGGAATATCGACCACCCCATCAGCCGCTACACCGAGGGAGTTCAGCATAACTGTAAGGTCGTGTGGAAAATCTTCGCCCTTGCGCGTTACCAACCCGATACTGGGCTGCCAGAGCCGCACACCAAGCGCAGTATACAGGCTATTGCCTCCTAGGCTCCCCATGTGAGTCGTACCGTCCGGCAGTACCACGTCGTCGATGGTCAGGTTGCCCACGACGATCACTCGTGGGCGTGTCGCAGGTATCGTGTGTGTCTCGCCTCGCCCTTTCGTTTCCATCTCCATGCGTCGCGTCCTATTCTGGTGGAATCTCACGGTAGGCCAGGCTGACATCAACGCCCTGGTTGCGATTCAAGAAGTAAGCAGCAACATACCAGATAATCCCTACCACAATCACACCGATTATGAACTCGAGAGACCGCTGTGCCGTTACTCCGAACGTCGAATTAATCGTGCTATTGAAGATGAACATCAACATAAGAGTACCGAGAACAATCACCCCACCTATTCCTGCCAGCGTAACAGTGGGAATACCAAAAATTCTGTGCCCGCCTGCTGATTCCCATACATTTCGCAGTTTAAAGGGGAAAACAATCCCGGCGATCGAAACTAGAATAAAAGCAGCGATCTGCGCCAGCAAAGCGCCCAGCAGACTTGCCACTGGCACTGTTACCAGGGCAATCAGCGCAAGTGTCCCGGTCACCGTACAGAAGATGATGGCTTTGACCGGGGAGTGAAAACGCTCGCTGACATCACCTAACGGCGCTGGAACCATGCGGTCAACTGCCCAGGCCAGCATGTAGCGCGTGGCCTGGAGTTCGGAAAGGGGGGTTCCCAACAGCGCCCAGAACACAAAGCCGATCCCAATGATGAGCGGAACTAGCACGTTGCCTGTAAGCAAACTCACGATGAAGTTGTAGCTCGGTGAGAGTGTACCTGGCAAGTTGAGCAGCGTAGGATTGTTAATCGAGAGATAGCCAACGCTCCCAATCCAGTCTATGCCAACGGCTTGCGTGAAAGCAATCACGAGCAGCGCCAGCATAGCTCCGTTGAGCAGCACCCCACCGACCATGGCAAGATACTGCGAGCGCGCGGCATGTTTGACCTCGCCACCGATCTGGGCTGACCCCTGCGCATAACCCACCACGAAAAACACCCAGGGCAGCATGAGCAAGGTATCAGCCAGGCTAAAGCCACCAGGCAAGGTATAGCCGTTCCTCACTGCGGCCGGAATCACTTGATTGAATAAGAGCCCCTTGTTATGAATAGCAAAGCTGTCCCAGGCGCCTGGGATTTGACCCCCACCAAACAGCAGGAGTAGGAACGCCAGGAGGATACTCCCACCAGCGAAGAGAAAGAACACCTTTTGCCAGCGCCAGAAACTCTGGCCGCCCAGGATCAGCAGCGCGGCGAAACCGATATTGATCAGCAGACCGATGATGAGGACCCACCACTGGGTGGTGATACCCAAAATGGAAAACGAGGCCAACAAATTGTTGCTGAAATCGATCCAGCCGCTTTGTCCGGTCACGGCCCCGATCGTGGTAAGCGCAATGGGTACTGCAAAGGTGAGCGCAAACCAGGCATTAAATCCAATCCAAAAGAAGATGAGCCACATCCCCTGGCTCCAGCCCAACAGCCAACCGAGAAAGGGATGTAATGCGCGGCTGACGTACACGTAGTCACCGCCAGAACGTGGCATGGCAGCCGCAAAGGTCGAGTACACCCATAAGAGCGTGAATGCCATCAGCAGGGTGCCGATAATCACTGCAACCAGCATGTTGCCATTGGGGAAAAACGCGGGGGCCTGCAGGAATAGAAAGACGGCCCCAACGGCAATATTCATGCCGAAGGTGTTCATGATGAAAGCGTCAAGCAGTGACACTTCCCGCCGTAGCCCGGTCGCATTACGCAGAAACATTTTGCCTTCGATGGCTGAAGAAGCCTTTTCCATGATCAGAAGCCCTCCTCACTGTCCGACGCTCCGATCAGGTGCAAGACGCGATCATCCCGCCGGAAGCTTTCAATAGTGAAACGAAAACGGTCGGCTCGATAGAGCACCTGCGCAAATTCCACGAACTGGTCTGTTACATCATAGGTCTTACCCTCCACTTGCAGCATCGGCGTTCCCTGGGGAATGCCAAGTACGGTTGACTGAGTGCCACGACAGCGTACCACTTCGATGGTGCTTTCGGCTCGCGCCAGCACAATGCCGTAGCGCTCTTCCAAGGTTTTGTAGAGTGATTGGCCATTGAGATCGAGCGTCTCTAATCCAGGTACAAGCCGCGCTGGCAGAGAGGAAGAAAGCAGCGCTATGGCCTCCCCATCGACCAAAGCGACACGTTGGAGAAAGACAAACTGCTGGTCATCTGCTCCAAGCATTGCCCTGACAGCAGCAGGGGCCTTGCCTACACGCAGCTCGATTACACGCAGGACTGCGCTGAGGCCCTTGGCGCGCATGCTCTCTGTGAAGCTGGAAAGAATGCTGATCTTCTCTTCGACCTTTTGTTCGCGTACGAATGTGCCGCGACCAGGCACACGGTAGAGATAGCCCTCTTTGACGAGGTCGAGGATAGCCTGCCGGACGGGTGCGAGACTGATGCCGAAGCGGGCCGCATACTCGCGTTCCTGCAAGAGTTTTTGGACTGGTAGTAATTCCGCGCGTTCAATACAACCAAGGAGATAGTTCCGCACTTGATGATGCAGAGGAACGGGGGAGTCCCGGTTAATTGGCATTATCTCTTTCTGAGGTTCAGCATCATTGAGCGAGGTTGTCACGTCCGCATTTAGGTTTGTATTCATGAGCAACTCCCCTGCAGATTAATATACATAATATTATAATGTAATAATCTCATAAGATCAATGGTAATTATATGTTTGAAGGCTTTTCCAAGGTCCTTTACTTTCATTCTTGCTAGGATAGGAGGAGAAAATGTGGGTATTCCGCGAGTGATGGAGATGTTTGATTTTAATATTCTTGACTGTTGAAATTATTCGGTGCTAAAATCCTAGTAAAATAGTCGGAATAAGCATCAATTGAGGAGAAGCGTCATGAAAACTGAAGAGTCGCTGAGCGCGACTGTTGAAGAATATCTGGAGACGATCTACAACATGAGCGCGGAAGACGAGGTGGTGATCGGCGCCAGGCTGGCGGAAAAGTTTCATGTCTCTGCGCCAACCGTAACCGAAATGCTCAAACGTCTCGTGCGAGATGGATATGTCGAGATGGATAGCAGGCGCCAGGTGACACTCACGGAGGCGGGAAACCGGGCGGCTGAAGCGGTATTACGTAGGCATCGCCTGACAGAGCGTTTCCTGGTCGATATGTTGGGCATGCAATGGCACCAGGTGCATGAAGAGGCCTGTCGCCTGGAACATTTTATCTCCGGCGCGGTAGAGGATCGTGTGATTACCAGCTTGAATAATCCAACAACCTGTCCTCATGGGAATCCGATCCCCGGCTCGGTAGCGAATGCGCGTACTTATCTGAATGATCAAGGAGCTGTTCGTCTCTCTACATTGGCAAATAGTGAGAAGGCCACAATTCTCCTTATCTCAGAGGTAGTTGAGGATGAGGAAGCGTTAATTTTATACCTGCATGAGAAAGGGTTGACACCCGGAACGCAATTAACGGTTCTGGCTAAAAAAGACGAAAGCGAATCTGCTGATCCGCAGGAGGAGAATTTCAAGTTGCTCGTTGAAGGACATGAGGTCTGCATCAGCAAAGCAGTAGCGGCCAAAATATGGGTGATATGTTAAAGTATGTGACCTTTTTGTGATATTGGGCCTTTTTTGATCTTGACTTTTCATATTAGGGCATGCTAATATCTGAGTGATTTAGTAGGGATTGGGGTTGGCGGCTACAACATCACAACATCTTATTTTGAGAAGGTCGTACATGATAGCAACATTTGTTCTTTTCCTCCGCGAGGGGCTGGAAGCAAGCCTGATTGTCAGTATTCTTTTTGCTGCACTACGTCAACTTGATCAGATGGGAAAAGCCCGCGCTGTTTGGGCTGGTGTAGGTCTCGCGGCTCTAGGTTCGATCCTTGGTGGATTAGCTCTTTATGTGTTCGTGCATGAATATGCGGATACAACTTTCCAGACTATCTTCGAGACGATAACATACCTGGTGGCAGTCGTATTACTCACTACTATGACCTTCTGGATGCAAAAGCATAGCCGTTCCATGAAACGGGAAATAACCGCCAGGGCGAGCGCTGCCGGTTCTGGATTTGCTCTTGGTCTGCTCGCTTTCACTACAGTTGGACGTGAGGGGCTAGAGAGCGCTTTTTTTACACTCGCTTTCGCGTTCCAAACCAACGCTATTCTGTTGCTGACTGGTGCATTGCTGGGGATGTTGTCTGCTGTGGGATTGTGTGTACTGATTTATAAGTTAGGATATCGACTCGACTACCGTATCTTCTTCCGCGTCATGGGGATACTCCTGCTCTTCTTTGCGGCAGGCTTGCTTTCAGATGCAGTGCAAAATATACAGCAGTTAGGCTGGCTCACCGTTGGTACAATACCCGTCTGGAATACCACGCATATTCTCAGTGAGGATAGTGTTCTTGGTGACCTGCTGCATGGAATCATAGGGTACGCCCAGGCACCCACCATCTTGCAACTTCTGTTTTATACAATATACCTACTTATCGCGGGTGGCATTTTTGCCTGGATGACGCGCAAACCTGATAGCGGAAAACCTCTTACTACCACTACAGCAACAGCGACAGCCAATAAGCGAATTTAATGGCGTGTATCGCGAGAATAATTGCGAATTTCGTTAGAGAACCTTTCATTTTATGAAAAATTCGTGTAAATTTCCCATTTCTACGACGAATAATTGCTAACCCCCCAGGTTTCAGGTTATAATTTAAATAGCAGGCTAAACGATGCATCTCGGTATGCCTGAAACGACCCTATTTACAAAGAAACTTGTTAGACTTGTTGAACCTGTTCCTCCCATCCCATGAAAGGAGCTGTTATGCTTCGGGAACCCATCACGATTAACCGTAAACTTGTAGAAGAGATCGTAGCACGAGAGGAAGCGGAATTTCGCAGGCGAACTCCTGGTTCGCAAAAAATCCACCAACGCGCGAAAGCCTCATTGCCAATGGGCGTTTCCAGTTCATTTCAAGCTATTCCCCCTTATCCTCTTTTCGTCGATCGCGCTGAGGGTAGCCGTATTTGGGATATCGATGGTAATGAGTATGTAGACTTTCATCTTGGTTTTGGGAGTCTGCTTGTTGGTCACTCTCACCCAGTGTTGGTAGAGGCATTGCGGGACCAACTTGGCAAAGGCAGTCTCTATGCGTTGCCCTGTCCTGATACAGTGTATCTGGCAGAGGAGATGGTTCGACGATTTGCACCAATTGAGCAGGTACGTTTCTGTAATTCTGGAACCGAAGCAACGATGGATGCGCTCCGCCTGGCTCGTGCGCATGTTGGTCGTGATAAAATTGTGAAGATCGAGGGTTCGTATCATGGCCATCACGATACTGTACTCATGAGTACCAAGCCTTCGGTTGATGCTGCAGGTCCCGCGGAACGACCACATACTGTTCCGGCTTCAAAAGGCATTCCTGCTGATGTGAAGAAGAACACAATTATTGCCCCATACAATGATCCCGAGGTTTTGGATCGCATCTTGAGCAAGCACGAAGGCGAGGTGGCGGCTGTAATCACCGAGGCGGTCTTGATGAATGTTGGCATTATGCTGCCTAATGAAGGCTATCTCCAAAATGTGCGTGATATTACCCGCCGACACGGGGTATTGCTGATCTTCGACGAAGTCAAAACAGGCGTGACTGTAGCTCCAGGTGGGATCACGGAACTCTATCCAGTGGAACCCGACCTGATCTGTTTGGCGAAGTCTATTGGTGGCGGTATGCCAATTGGCGCGTTCGGTGGACGTGAGGAGATCATGCGCCGGATCAACCACAGAGAGGTATTACACCTGGGCACTTTTAATGGTAATCCTATGTCGATGCGTGCAGGACTGGTGACACTTACACAGATCTTCACGCCTGAAGCTCATGCACATGCCAATGGTCTCTCGAAACACCTTGGGGAATCCTATGTAGGTATTATCGAGGAATTTGATTTGCCGATGCATGTTGCTCAGATTGGTGCGAAGGGTTGTGCCATGTTCCGTTTTGAGCGTGCGCGTAATTATCGCGCCTGGTGGGAAATTGACATGGATGTCTCGTATGCCTACTGGCTCTTCCTGGCAAATCGCGGAATCCTCTTCCCGCCGGGCTTTGATGATCAGTGGACAGTCTCAATCCAGCACACACAGGAAGATATTGATCACCATACGCATGTCTTTCACCAGTTCGTGACTGAATTGACTCGATAAGGCGAGCTTGGAAATTTGCTGTTTCTCGAATGATGGCAAGCTGGCGGCATATTATAGACGAACTGGCCGCATTTTGCTATACTCACACCGTGACTTTCACTTACGTTTTTACGTATTTACATCTATATTTTTCATGCACTGGTGTGCAGAATAGTGAAGTAAAATAAATGAGCGGCCAGAATCTCCTGCAGCCATTACCTGGTGATCATACGCAGAATGGAGAGAGAGCAGAGGAAACTGAAGATAGCCAGGAGAGCGTTTCACATACGTCCGACAGCCCGCCAACAGCAAATTCTCAATTAGTAAAGGGTCTTACACCATTCTGGCATGACCGTATTATTGAGGCTGCGCTAATCTTGTCGATGGCCCTGTATTATATAGTTGGCAATGCAAACCTTGGTACAGGACGACTATTTCAATTAAATCCTCTGATTTCCTTGCCTTTTCTACTGATCTTTGCGCTGTTATGCTGGTATCGTTTGCCGTTTGCCGTTGCTCTGCTACCCCTGGCGCTTCCTTACTACCTGCAACGGCAAACGGTGTTTGGCCACTACTCCTTCAGCATTGCTGAGGTTGCTCTGGTGATTTGCGTTGCGGTGGCATTGGTTCAATTTTTGCTGCTGCGAGGAAATTGGCGTTATTGCCTGTCATGGCGTGAACTGCGGGATCGTCTTGGGCTATTTGCTCTACCGATTATTGTTTTCATACTGGCCGCAGGCATCTCTGTCTTCATTGCATACGCACAACGGGTGGCACTACGAGCATTTCGTGAAGAGGTGTTCGAACCGATTCTCTATGTGCTACTGGCGATGTTTTGTCTGCGCACTCGCCAGGATGTTGCTCGATTGCTGCTCGCTCTGCTGGCGTCAGGACTGCTAGTGGCTTTACTGGGTATGGCACAGTATTTCTTATTCAAGAGTCAGCTTGTACTGGAACCGGATGGCATACGGCGTGTACATGCGATGTATGGAAGCGCAAACAGCATAGGGCTGTTCTTTGATTACGTCTTGCCTATTGGGCTGGCTTTGATACTCGTCAGAGCATGGACAGCATCTAGTATACGGGGATCGAGGTGGATACGTATAAGTGCAATCGCGATCTGTTTGCCTATGCTTCTGGTACTTTACCTGAGTCAATCGCGAGGAGCCTGGGTGGCGATCGGCGTTGCTTTACTTTTTATACTTGCGCTTTCAATCCGAAACCGTAAGGAATTACTGATTGGCGGACTGGTCGGAATTGTTGTACTAGGCGCTGTTGTACTAATTTACCATAAACCTATCCTAAATTTCTTTGTTGCAGGCCATCAAGATGCGATTGGCATCAGCACTCTGACAAAGCGCCTATTTCTCTGGCTAAGTGCGCTCAAGATGATTCGCGATCACCTATGGTTTGGGGTAGGTATGGAGAACTGGTTGTGTTACTACAGCCAAAATTCAGTATGTTTTAATCCCGCTTTAGTTAATCATCATTACTGGATTTTGCAAAATCCTTTTACCGGTGCTTCGACTGGTCTGCAAGATGAGCCAACACTCTCCCATCCGCATAACATCTTGCTGCATGTATGGGTAAGTACGGGCCTCTTTGGCTTATTGGCGTTTATCGCTGTGCTGGCGCTTTTCTTCTGGCTCTTTGTGCGTATCCTCATTATGCTCTATAAAAAAGGAACTAAGCGCGATTCTTCTCTGTGGTGGATGACTACTGGTGTGGGAGCGGCAATGATTGCGGCTGTGATCCAAGGGCAGGTTGATAGCTCCTTTCTTGCTCAGGACTTGTCGTTCTGCTTCTGGATGCTGGTTACGGCTCTGCTTCTGCTGCGTGTATTAGCGGGTATGCCCTGGCGAGGAAGCTTACGACACAAGCGTGCCACCAATACAGGTCACCATAGCCAACTGGTGTAAGTATGGGGCGTGAAATTAAAATTGTGTTCTACCTCACACATTTAAGGCGATATAGCTCATTGTTGCTGATTTCTTGCTGAACTATACTCAATATGTAGAGTACTTTAGCGAGGGAGAATGCCAATGCTGTTTGATATCCCTATTACTACCCTGCTTATCTGGCTGGCTTGCCATTTTGTGGGGGATTTTGCGTTTCAAAGTACCTGGATGAGTATCGAGAAAGGCAAAAGTTGGGAAGTCAATTTTTATCATTGCGCGACATACACGGCTGTATTTATTCTTTTCGCGCACCCGTCGCTGCTTGCCATTGCTATTTTATTTGGTACTCATTTTGTGATTGATCCTCTTAAATCGCGTTATAAGGTGATTGATCCGATTTGGGTCGATCAACTCTTGCATATTCTGACGATTTTGTTGATTCTGGGACTCAAGATCTGATCTGGTATCTCCTGGCGGCGTGTCTATTGTCGGAAAAAGTGCCGGCTGTGATGGTGAAGATGGAGCGAGAGGTGTTGTGGCTTGCATAGTACTTTTAGTTTCGCCTCGATGAACTTATTCAGAAAATGCCTCTTTTTGTCGTCTTAGTCTGTTAAATCTCCGAAAAGAGAATCTCTCCTCGTTTAGTTCGATGTATTACCGATACCAGGTTTTGTTGGGTTCGGTCTATTGCGCCTGCAAAACTACCAGCCGAGACGTACCATTGTGGGGTGTCGCATGTCTGATCTTCTTGAAGGTGTAATGTTAAGTGATTATCTCCTGCTGCAATGTATCAGTAGGGGAGGAATAGCGGATGTGTATCGTGCTCGCCAGACTGGAGAGGGAAGTTATGAAGTGGCGGTGAAGGTGTTCCGTCCTGGCTATGCTCAGCGTGAGTCCTTCCGTGAATATTTTATGACCGAAGCGGAAAAAATAGGTCAATTTGAGCATCCAAATATTTTGCCATTTCTTGAATTCGGCGAAGGTGAGGGCCTCCTTTACTCTGTTACACCGCTCGTGACGACGGGTACGCTCGAAGATCTCTTGATACGTGTTGGTGGAAAGTTCTCTGCAATGCAGGCATTGCCAATCATGCAACAGTTGTGCAGTGCTGTTCAATATGCACATGATAGTGATGTGATACATGGCAATATCAAACCTACGAACATCTTTGTTGGAGCAGATGGCCGTATGCTGCTTTCCGATTTTGGTATTGTTCGAGGTTATGACGATAGCCAGCAATCGCTCACGCGGATTGGCTGGGGTTCAGCTGAATATGCAGCGCCAGAACAATCATTGGGAGTGTTAAGACGAGGCAGCGATATCTACTCGCTTGGTGTACTGTTATTTCGCATTCTTACAGGGCAGCCCCCCTTTACAGGACAAACGCCGGTCGAAGTATTGCTCAAGCATGTTCGACAGCAAGTACCTTCGGCACGTTCGCTGGATCCGAGCATCTCGGATGCTGTTGATGGGGTGCTACACCTGGCTTTAAAGAAGCGCTCGGACGATCGCTTTGCTTCCGCGGAAGAATTTAGCAATGCACTGGCGGTGGCGATAAGTGTTGCTCCCGTTGCCTCCCCAGTCGCTAAATCTGTTTTACCGGTGACACGCCAACTTACACCCAATCAGGCATCTACTGCAGGTGGTGGTCTGCAGACTCCAGTGCCTGCTTACGTTGCTCAGTCTTCTTCAACGTCTCCTACTGTCCCTACCATTCCAGGCGGGCAATCCGATTCGCCTGCTCCGGTCTTTGAGCCGTCTTTTAACCAGGCATCGCTTGAGGCTACACCTGTTGAGGGCGATAAAGAATCAGAGAGAACGTTGAGCCGCAAGACTAATTTCTTGCAGGAGACCGAAGGTAGCGGGACACATATGTTCTGGTCAACAGATCCTGTTGAATGGTCTCCCATAGGGAACGAAACTGCGGGTTCAATGCCATCTACTGCCACCGGGTATTTGCATAGCAAACCATTAGTTCCTGAAACGCCCCCAGATAATACTTTTCCGCCAGCGCAGCCTGCTTCTGGTGGAGAACAGAAGAAGAGGGAGAAGGCTTCCGATTCGCGTTTGAAAAAGTTATTGCCGATTCTGGTTGTCATCTTACTTTTGATTGGCCTAATTGCTGCGCTCCTTTCTTCATTCTTCTTCCCTGATCCATCCAGTCGTGGTAGTACTGGCGCAGAGGGCGCAATAAATTACGCTCCTACAGCAATGCACACAGGTAAGATTGTAATCTGGGCACGGGTTAGTATAGAACAACACCAATTGCAGATGAGAGGATAATCATGGTGGAACTCGCTGGGGTGATGGTAGGCAATTATTTTTTGCTTGAGTGTTTGGGACGAGAAGGAATGGTGGAAACGTATCGCGCACGTCCCACAACTCGAGGCGGGTCTGACGTAGTGTTGCGCTTATTTCGACCACCGTTTCCTGATCCTACCGCATTCCAGGAGCACTTTGCCTCAGAAGTGGAGAAAGTATGGCATTGCCATCATGAGCATATACAGCCTCTGCTCGAGTTTGGGGCAGGTGATGACTTGCTCTTTAGTGTAACAGAGTTTGCAGAGGCAGAGACGGTCGAGCAGGTTCTAGAGAAGTCTGAAAACCAGGAACGCTTTATACAGATGCCCCTGGTTGTGCATTGTATTACTCAACTATGCGCAGCGCTACAATACGTGCATGAACAACATATCGTACATGGAAATATCCAACCATCAAGTGTCCTGGTACAAAGTGATCAGCATATCCTTCTCACCAACTTTAGTATGAAGCGAATCCACCAGGAATTCGATCCCTTAGTAGCGCAAATTGAAGAGGGAAATCAGGCATATACAGCCCCAGAGCAGGTGGTTGGCATGCTTTCTCCTGCCAGTGATATTTATGCATTAGGTGTGCTCCTCTATCGCTTGTTGACGGGACAGCTTCCTTACGATGGTGAGACTAAGGGCGAGATTGCTCTGAAACATGCAAATGAAGCTATTCCCTCATTGCGTCAATTTCGCCCCGATCTCCCAGAGTCAGTGGAGCTTGTCGTACGCGTGGCTCTCGCTAAAAGCCCAGAGGCGCGCTTCCCAAACGCGAGTGCTCTAGCTGAAGCGCTGCTGGCAGCCGTTGCCTCTGATAACTCACCTGTCGTTTCTGTCAAACCTCAACGCCGCATTGAGATACGTTCTCGACGACGAATGTCTTTTACATGGAGCCGTGCCCTCTCTTTGCTCTCCATCTTACTGGTTTTATTTGGACTGGTGGGTACCCTTTTTTTCTTCTCGTCCTTGCCACTGCATCTACAAGATATTCCTGGTCTCCCGTTTCATAGCGACAGTCAGGGAAGCGTCGTGGGAACGAAATTGGGCAAACCTACCCCTACGACTGCTTCAGGTGGTGTAACACCTTCAATCCCATCTAAAGAAGGCAGCAACTCTATACCGCAAGTTCACATCACGCCCACAAGAGGCCAATCACAAACGCCGATAATAAATGGCACTGTTGTTCCCACAGCTACTGGGGCTCCTCCCGTCGTTTGTACGCCTGGAACACTTTCACTAGATAGTTCTCTGAATTTGCAGCCCCTGCTACAACAAATCGATACTGATTATGCGAACCACTGTCCAGGATTGACAATCTCATTACAAGCAGATGGAAGCCGTGCTAGCCTGAACAAATTGCAGCATAGCCGTATTGATGTCGCAGGCTTTGACCTAACTGCTACCCCCGTGCGAAACCTGACCGATCACCCGATGGGAGCATTACTGTACGCACTGATTGTTAGCCCTGACGTAGAGGTGAGTGGATTGAGCAGCGCCGAGATACAGGAGATCTACCAGAGGCAAATCACGAATTGGGCCCAGGTGGGTGGCTCTGACGAAGCTATCACGGTCATTCTTCCTCCTACGGCAGCCAGTATCACCACAATTTTTCAAACATTTGTGCTGAATGGTGTGACAGAGCATGTAGCAGGGATCAGAATCAAGCAGGACTCGCCTGCTTCGGTCGCGCAGGCAGTTTCTCAGACACAGGGAGCGATTAGCTATGTACCCCTGGCGGTGGCGCAGGAAACAGGTGTAAAGATACTAGCCATCGATGGCGTAGCGCCCGGTACGCAAACATTACTTCAGGGCACCTATGCGTTTTGGAGTATTGAGCATTTCTATACGCAAGGCGATGGTTCAGCAGCATTCCAGGCCTATATGCAGTTCTTTAGCAGTGACCTGGAGATGCAAGCGCTTTCTGAATTTGGCATTGTGCCGATGAATATGTTGAATCAAAATATACTTGTCTCTCACCTACCAGGGCCTGAAGTATAGGGTTATTTCTGCGTATTTTCTGGTACCCTGCCCAGAAATCCTGTACAACAAAAACTTGTTTTACCTGTTACTGCTGGTAATGCTCGACTATTTCGGGATCACGTACCTGGGCTTCATCGGGGTTGAGGCCTGCGTGTCGCCGGGCTCGGCGTTGGCGCAACAAATCCCAGCACTGGTCCAGGCTGACCTCGAGTGCCTTCATACGTGCGTGCTGAGAATCATCCAAACCGCTACCTTCTGCCAGGTTCATCAGTTCGTGTTCCTCGTTCACTAATTCTGTAATGTTTTTCAGAATTTCAGTATCGTCCATGAGTACCTCCTCATTTGTCTTCTTTTTTCGACAGATGCAGATAATGTTTCTCGTTATTCTAGCTGAAAAAACAACTTGTATGCAAGCCTGGAATGGTACTATCATTCATCTTTCAGGCCTTTTAGATCAACAGGCAATCCCTCCATTTGCATGATCTTTAGCGCGTTCGTCGTTGGGCATGGCCCTTCTCGCAATATGTAGTCAAACACCATCTCTCCATCAAGAACATCTTCTTTGAAATGATAATTCCTGATGTCGGGTAACTTAGCTGCCAACGTTACCAGATCCAGGTCGTGTGTCGATATTACGCCGAGACAGTTTTGTCCAACAAGCGCCGAAATGTAGGATTCACTGCCAATGCGCCTCTCGCGGTTGTTCGTGCCTTTAAATATCTCGTCGATGAGAAAGAAAACGGGCAATTTATTGGCAGATTCAACCTCTGTCAGGAGCGCTTTCAGGCGTTTGACTTCGGCATAGAAGTAGGAATAGCCTTCGGTTACGGAGTCGCTAATTTTTATGCAGGTAAACACCCTGAAAAGAGCGGTCTGAAACAGACTTGCATTGACTGGCCCACCAGCATATGCAAGGCAAAGGTTAATGCCTAGCGTTCTCAGAAAAGTGCTTTTGCCTGTCATGTTTGAGCCAGTAATGATGTTAATTTCACCCAGTTTATAGATGGCGAAGTCATTTACGACTTTCTGCCCCTCTGGTATGAGGGGATGCCCCAGGTCGCAAACTCGCAATGGTAGGTTGTCTTGATTTTGACAAGAAACGACCTCGGGCAGAATATATTCAGGGTTCAGGTAGGCGAAATTTGCCAGGGAGTTAAGAGCCTCGAGCTCAAGCCAAATATTCAGCCATGCAGGTAAGCGCGCTGCTATCTGGGATTTGTACTGATTAAAGCGATATGAAAAGTAGAAGTCCCACGGTACCAGTACATTCACAATGATCCACAGCAGCAGGTTCCTTTGCAAAGTGGCTGCTGCAGCAGTGCGAGCGATCTTTTTCAAAAGCGACGAGGGGCGATGTTCGCGATCCTGATAAAAAGGTTCGCACAAAGCTTTCAGGTTCAGGTTCTTGCCGTAGCGATATGTCTCCAGGTACTCAAAAATGAGACTGAGTTGTGCGAACGCATCTCTTAGTTGGTAAGCGTCCTCAAAAAGATCGCCCCGCTGATTTTTTGTAACGAAAAGGAAGAGGATGGTTAGTAACAACATAAATACCCAATACTGAGGAATAAGATGAAATATGTTCAGTACAAAAAGGGTGATCGTGAGCACTGATAAGAACAAGGATATGAATAGTAGTGGGAGTAGCGATTTGGGTGTAGTTTGCTCGTTCAGCCAGTGCAGTAACGTTTTTCCCCCCCATGCACTGGCTGTATTTTTTGATGCGAGCAGAGATTTCATGAGAAGTTTGTCGCGAAAGATAGTTAAAGGGGTAAGCTCCCGTATAAGCGCCTGCCTTTTGCGAATAACTTGCATGTCTGGGGCGGTATTCATTAACCAATCTTGTAATCGTTGGCTTCCCTCGGATGAGATGGCTGTATTAATGAGGTGATGCAGCGAGTGTTTTCCTGTGATGTCGAGATCGGTTGCAAAAGGATGATCAGGTGGGGATTCTGGTAATTGTACCTGAGGGATACCACTCCAATCGAGCTTCATGCGGGCTACGTGAGCTGATTTGATTTGCATCCAGATTTTGTGCCGTGTAATGCTCCTGTTTATGCGGGCATGAAAATACGCAACGATGCTGAAGATGGAGAGCGTTAGCACTGCGCCGGTCAGTAAAAGCCACCAACCCTCAAGGAAGTAAGCCAGGATGCTGAGCAATGCGCCTGTAAAAAAGATGGCTACACGTAGCCAGCCAATACGATTGCTCCGTTGGTCCAGAATGGCAATGCGTCTTTTTAACCTTTTGATCTGATTTTCAAGAGCGCGCAAGCGCGCCTGTTTTTCGCTCAACTTATTTGTCACGCCGGGCTAACTCTTCGCGATACTCCTCCATGACTGCCTGGTGCTCAGGCGAACGCAGGCAATCATCAGCGGCATCAACCCATTCAGCCATGAGTGTCTCAAAATCCAGGTCGAAGGAGCGGTCGATCTGGCGCTTGGTGTGCTTAAGCGCTGTAAAGGGAATACTCAGGAGTTCTTCAGCCATTGCCAGCGAGCGTGTTTCGAGGCTCTCAGGTGGACAGACCTCATGAATAATGCGCAGCGCCAATCCTTCTTCACCTGTAAAACGGTGACCTAAGAAACAGAGTTGTTTAGCAGGACCAACTCCAATGATCCTGGCGAGCCGCATGGGACCGAGAGCAGCAACGAGTCCTTCTCTAACGGCAGGGATGCTGAGTATGGCATTGGTTGTGGCAATACGTAAGTCGCATGCCAGGGCAACTTGCAGCCCACCACCAAGACAAAAACCCTGAATAGCGGCAATGGTGATGGCATCAAGGTTAGCCAGTCCAGTGACGCCTTTTTCCCAGGTTGCGAACCATTCACGAGTAAGGTTGCCTTGAGACAACTCTTTTTTATCAAGACCGCTGCAAAAGGCACGACCTTCGCCACTGACGATGATCACGTGAGTCTCCTGGCTCTGAGCAAAGTAGTCGGTAGCGGTAACCAGGTCCTGTACCCATGCCCAGTTGGCGGCGTTGAGGGCTTCTGGTCGATTGAGGCGCAGTCGGCCCAGGTTTCCATCAAGTTCGCAGCGAATGGTCTCAAGTTCTAATGTGGGCATAGGGTGTTCTCCTACTTGCAGGTGGCAGATAACCATCGTGCTCAAAATATGCCAGAGAGAGAGCAACTACCCTGCAGATCAATATGGCTATGGTGTAATGGCGATTACACGCAGCGGGCTGCCGGAGCCGTTGACAATCTTGAGTGGTGCAGCAATTACTATCGCGCCTGTCGGCGGTAATAGCTCCAGGTTCACCAGGCTCGTAACGCCGAATTTTCCTGCACCGTGCATAAATGTGTGATTTGGGAAAGGGGGATCGAAGCCTCCTGCCTGTCCCGCATCGGTGCCGACGGTTTCTACGCCAACACCCAATATGTCGCGCTCTTTTGCCAGGTATGCCGAACACGTTGGGTGAAAGCCGGGCGAGTGTGCCCCGTCCTCCTGGACGTTCAGGAATGCTTCACGGCCTTCTCGCTTACTCCAACCGGTGCGCACCAGCAGCCACGCGCCAGCCGGAAGACGCCCATATACGCTCTCCCATTGCTCGACACGGTCAATAGTTAGCAAAAAATCGGGGGATTGCTGCACCTCGGACGATACGTCGAGCACACAGGCGGGACCAATGAACCTACCCGGCAGGATAGTATCGGTTGCATTGTTGGGTAGATCCTTGCCTGTGACCCAGTGAATCGGTGCGTCGAAGTGCGTGCCTGTGTGCTCACCCATGCTGATCACGTTCCAGTACCAGGCTGGTCCGCGACTATCGTAGCGCGAAATCTCGGCAAGCGTTAAACCTGGCGATGGTGCAAATATGGGTGGCAGGTCGATCACGGGGGTATCTGGTTCAAGCGGTGAAGTTAGATCAACTACTTTTAAACGACCGGAGTTCAGTTCATCGAGCAACTGCTGCAAGATATTTGTCATCATTCACTCCTTTCGATAATCTAGACCGTGGGCTTTTTTCGCATCGCTTCCAGGCAACGCGAGAACTGGAAGCGATTCTCAAGTAACGCTAAGTCCATGTGAAAAGACTTTGGGCTGACTGCTTCGACTTTTGAGACAATCGTTGTCAATGTATTGCCTTTGAGCGCCTCGGAAACGCACTTCTGCATGCCTTCGAGGGTATTGGCTTCCATCACACATGGCACACCTGAGGCCCTGGCGATGCCAGCAAGATCGGTTCCGGTGGATGTCGCTGTTGGAAAGCCACCAACAGAGAGTAGGCTCTCGTTATCGAAGACGATGTGCAGCAGATTGCCTGGCTTGTAACGTGCCATTGTGCTCAAGGTACCAAGGTTCATGAGCAGCGAGCCATCGCCATCGAGGACGATGACTTGATGTTCTGGCATCGAAAGAGCAATCCCCAGACCCATCGACGAGGCGAGGCCCATTGCGTGTTCGAGGTAGAAAAAGTTGGGGCGGTGTCCGAGTGCATATAACTCGGCAGCAACTGCGCCCATGATCGTCACAACGATGCGGTCTTCCAGTTCAGGGTAAATGGCCTGTAATGCATCTGCTCGTAGCATGGTCAGTCCTCCCACATTAACTCACGTGTTAACAAGACGGCGACCGGGTGTAGCGAGGCATGGGCTAATGTTTGCGCATCTTTGAGGCGGCGGTAGATATCACGAGAGTCGGTCAGGAGCCAGGTTGGAATATTCAAAGCGCGCAGGATTGACTCTGTGGCAAGACCGCCTTGTGTCTGCCAGGGATCTTTTTCGCCCATGTGCCCGCGATAGCTGATCAGCATGAACAAGGGAATTTTGTAAAGCAGCGCCAGTGAGACAATCGGGTTGATTGCGGCCAGAAAGCCGTGATTTTGCATCAGCAATGCGGAGTTGACGCCCGCCAGGTGCGCTCCTGCTGAAATACCTATGCCCTCTTCCTCTTTGGCGAGACGCACAAGCGTCATATCCGGGTCTTCGTCTGCTATACGAATAAGGTGGACGAGCCAGGTTTCGGGGAGGGCGGACATGATTTTGATATCGCACGCTTTTAGGGCTTCATAGATCAACTTGGAATTGGTTACGGAGACAGGCATGATAACACTCTCCTGGATGCTTCAAAGAAATACGCGAGTAATCTCTGTGATGAATGTAAGTATAGCATATTTCGGGTTGCCTCAAATTGAAATTCATCGAGAGAGAAGCAAGAAAGCCATCTATGATTCTGCACCCAAATAATCTCGTCAATACGGCAATTGTATTAATGATCGTGATTGGCATTTTCTTGAAACGGAAAGACGTGAGGATCTTAGTTTAGGAAGATGATGCCCTATCAAACGATTCCAGGGGAGAGTCGCTCAGCGAGATACTTTAAGCTCAAGGGATAGCGGTACTCAATTTCAAAGTGGGTCGCATCGAACAATTCGAAGAATACATCGATAACGCCAATGCGTTCAAGCGCTTGCCGAAATGCTTCTGCACCAAGGTCGAGGAAAAAATCATCCTGCTTGCCGGCATCGATATAAATCGCTCGCATGTTCTTCAGCGTCTCTGCATGAGCTGGCACCATACGCACGGGATCCCAGGCTAACCATCTTGCCCAGACACCGGCATTGAGTTCTCCGGTTGCAAGGTCATACGGGAGATGGACGGTGCCGTCTTCATCAGCCGAGTAGCAGGCGGCCATGCACCAGTCATTCAACAGGTAGCCGTCGCTCTGTTTAGAAAAGGCTGGTCTGCTTCGAAAGTCTTCCCAGAACGTTTCGAACGAGCCATGATAGTCATCTCGGAGGGCTCGTATGGACTTCGGAAAGTTAGGGAGATAGCTCATCTCGAACAATGCATCACCGGCGTGAGTGGCAAAGCCACCCCACAGATCTGGTCGGAGCATGGGCGTGATCATGGCTCCGTAACCACCGCTCGATTTGCCCGCGATGCCACGGTGCTCGCGTTGCGGGAGTGTCCGGTACTGTGCATCGATCCAGGGCACGATCTCATTACACAAGTAGGTGTGGTAACGACCAGTGGCGGGAGAGTCCAGAAACTGGCTTCCACCAAGCGATGTCCAGCAGTCCACCCAAACGATAATGCAAGGCGGAGCTTCGCCTTTGGCGAACAGCTCGTCAGCTAGCTCGGGATAGGTTTTCCTAAACGACGAGCGATTGCGCCACATGTCGAGTTGGCCTGTGAGGCCTTGTATCTGATAAACGGTCGGATAGCGTCGGGTAGGTTCATCATCATAGCCAGGCGGTAAGTATACCCACAATGGTCGCCTGTGTGGATCTCCCAAGGGGTTGTGTCTAAGCACTGTGCTATCAAACGTCATCTCTTCGAAACGGCCATGTGTGTCGATAGACCATGGAAACATAGGATTCTGCCTTTCACAATCTTGTACGATCGGGTTATAAATGGAATGCAAGACTATTGCTGCAAGTTGAAACCAGCTTGTATGAATATTTCTTGCATCGCACCTACAGTTGCTATCCTAAACTACCAAGAACTCGCGGCTTCCAACATGCCTGTATAGTGCTAGAGAAATTATAGACAAGTTTTGTTGTTGCCGCAATGAATACTCTGCTGCTCCATATTTCGACTTGACGGTAAAAAACGAAGCGTGGTAGAGTCATACATCGGCTTGCCTTGATGACGGCCCGGTAGCTGCTCACAATTACTGGTATTACCTGTTCCAGCTAAAGCGAAAGGCTTAACTCATGATCGATAAACAAGATCAGGGCATTCCTGATCATCATCTAGTGGCGCAAGGCTTTCAGAAGATTCGCTGGGCCGAACTCCATCAGCGACTCCTTCAGAGGCTGCGGGAACAGTTTAGCGAGACGAAGCCTTTCGCCGGGCTTACAATTGGCATGTGCTTACATGTCGAACCTAAGACGGCAGTGCTTTGTTCTGTCCTGCAAGCAGGAGGGGCTAAAGTTGTCATTACCGGCAGTCCAGGTACGACGAAGAACGATGTTGCAGCCGCTCTAAAGCATACCGGGGTCATTGTCTTTGGACAACAGGAGGACGATAGCACCAGACATCAAGAGAATATAGGTCAGGTATTGTCGTATGATCCACATCTCTTCCTGGATAACGGAGCTGACCTCGTCGCGACCTATCTTACTCATCCAGGTCGAGGCCATGTCATCGCCGGTACCGAGGAGACAACGACCGGTGCCAACCGCTTGCGGGGAGAACTGCGCAGCGCACTATCATTCCCTATTATCGTGATCAATGATAGTCCGCTCAAGCTCATTATGGAGAATGAGCATGGGGTTGGACCAACGATCGTCGAGGGCTTTATGCGTGAGACGAACTTGTTAGTACAATCCAAGCGGTTCGTGGTCTTTGGCTACGGCTCAGTTGGGCGCGGTATTGCACGCTGTCTGCGCAGGTTAGGTGGTCAGGTGACGGTCGTTGAATTAGACCCAATCCGGGCGCTTGAGGCGGTACTGGATGGGATGAGTGTCACAACACTTGAGGAAGCGATAGGCATTGGCGAAGTATTCTTCACTGCGACAGGAAGACCAGGAGCCATTCCCGCTGAGTCCTTTAACCGCTTGCCCGATGGGGCCATTCTTGCGAATGCAGGTCATTTTTCATGGGAGATTGACCTCGCTGAACTAAGACGGAGGGCGGTTACCGTTGAACGCTTCCGTGAGTGGGTCGAACTTTTCACACTTGAAGATGGAAGGCGTATTACGCTGCTCGCCCAGGGTGAGATGCTTAACCTCGCAGGTGGCGGAGGCAATCCAATAGAGACGATGGATCTAGGTTTCGCTTTACAGGCTCAATCGCTCGCATACCTGGCCGCTCATCACAGGGGTCTCCCACACGGACCGCAACCTGTGCCTGGGGAGATCAATGCCACGGTAGCTCGCTGGATGGTCGAGAATCTCTCGCGTAGAGGTTCCTCAAAGTAATCAGTGATCTGCTTCTCATGATAGAACCGATTCTGATCGATGAAGATAACCACAACAAGAACATTCGACTCATTATCTCAACGGTATTGCTCTTCATTTTTCTCTTCATTATCGAAAATACCGCTCACATACCGCTCATCGTGCACGGTATTTTTAAGCACAAGCATTGGTTGCTTGTGTACACAATGTTTTTTGTATGTTACATCTGTTTTCTAAAGTGATGTCACAAGTCGAGCTATCTTAATCAGGGTTGGGATATGTATTCTTCATTCTTGAGGCCTGTGTATGTCTTGATAAAGGTTTGTGTGTAAAGGTTTGTAACTTCCTGCTCATTGCCCAGAAGCGAGGCTTTCAGGAATAGAAGGACAAATCCGTGCTGGTAGAACTGGTTGGCCTCGAATTTTGCGAGGCTGCGTATACGTTCTGGCTCTTCTCGGACGGATTGGTCTTGTTGATGCTCGGCAAAGAGGGCCTGTGCATCTCTGTGGGCATGCTGTTGTATGAAGCTTTCGAGTCGCATCGGTTATTTCTTCCTCTACGGCTTTCGTAATGGTGTGGCCTCTCTGAAAAGTATACATCTTTTGTCACTTATCCGATGGTCCTGAAGATTAGTGAGTCTATTGTTTTGCAGAAAATAGACCGTTTTCATACCGAAACGAGGAGGGTTTAACCGCACTGATAGCCGACAATCCTAAAACAATAAAATATTTGGAATCATATTAGCTCTTCAGTAGATCTCCAACAGTTTCCTCTCAAAGGATTCAGATGTTTTTGGGCATCCAGTACAACGAGATATGCTAAATCCAACTCATAGAATTGGACATATGGCAACTATCCCACTATCCTCTTTACGCTTGAATGAAAGTGCTGAATATGATATAGTTCTGCTCGTTGTATAGCTGAATTTTTTATAAAAATTCATTTGATGCTCTAGAAAATGAGCGAACTATAAGACATATGCCAGGATTTCTGTACATATTTAGCCTCTGTCGAGAAGGAGAGATTCCATGGCTCAGTTGGTTAGCGCGGGGCCATTTGCAACTGAAGGAGAGCGCAGAGCTGCAAAAGCTCTACAACAACTGCCCGCAAGTTGGGCCCGGACAAGACGCTCCAATTGATGGTATATGATCTAACGAAAGACCCGCTTGACTCACAGAAGCTTTATGATTTTTATATGCATGAATGTATGGCCTTGCAAAAATTATTTTCAACTGGTTTTGTACCTCTGGTCAATATTCCTTTCAGGTGGTCTGATGATTTTCTCGTCTTGCCGATTATGCCTCCATCCGGAAAACCATTGAGTATCTATCCCCAGCCAGAGACGCGCGAGGAATTTGTACAAGAACTATTATTGACCGCTGCTTGTTTTAAGGCTCTAGATCAAATCCATACTCATAACGTTTTGCACCGAGCTATTGGGCCAGACACGATTTATGTTCAGAGTATTCAACCACCCAAAGTTGTCTTTACAAATTTTTACGCCGCTCGTGTTGGCACAAACTCTATTGCTCCATCACTCGATACTCTTTCTATCGAAGACCCGTATGCTGCTTTAGAGCTTGCTATTGGCTATGGCTATGCCACTGCCGAAACAGATACATATAGCCTGGCCTTGGTCTTTTTGGAACGTCTATCAGGTGTTTCGCTCTCCAATATTCGTGCCAATGTGGAAAGTGATGTAATCTTTCCCCAACAACCACGTTGGACTTCGTTTCTCTCTGCCGAACTGGCGAACGAACTCGGCGCGCTTTTCAGACAGGTCGTCACTCCTGCAAAGGGAACAACGCCTCCTTCAGCAAAAGAAATTTCTACACGCCTTAATGATCTTGCTCGTCGTCTGCGCATAGAAATACAAGCCGACACGGTCGAGGGAAGATTGCTTGATAAGCGTTACAGAGTACATCGTTTGCTTGGACGTGGAACAACAGCATACACCTATCTTGCGAGTGATAATGACTTTGAGTCACTCGGCTTATTTGCTCTGAAACAGTACATCAGTCCTTCAGAGGTGTTGCAGCAGGCTGCCGCTGAGTTTAACGCTATGAGAAACATCAGTAGCAGATATCTGCCGCGTATTTTTGATATTTATCCGCCACAAAATGATGTGCATGTCAAAATGGAGTATATTGCTGGTCCGACATTGCAACAGATTGAGATGGAGTTTCCCTGGCCGTTAGAACGCTGGTGGTCATTGGCACAGGGTTTATTGAATGCGGTAGAAGCACTCGAAGAAAAACAACTGCTTCACCGGGATATTAAACCGGCAAATATTATTCTCCGTGAGGCTGACAATCGTCCGGTACTAATCGATTTTGGCTTTGCTATTCGGCAGGGCACTCCAGGCCAGGCTGCTGGGACTCCGCTGTATCTCCCCCCGGAGACCTTTTCGGCTTCTCCTTCTTCTGCTTTTCCTTTGACGTGTGATCGTTATGCAATTGGCGTAGTTTTATTTAAATCGCTTTTTGGCTATATGCCCTTTAGTATTACAGAAGGCGTTCAACGGAGCCTTATCCCGCTGGAGCAGTTTATAGATGTAAAGATGCGTAGAATAGCGGCAGTATTGTTAAGAGCGGTCTCAAATAATCCAACTGAGCGTCCAGCTACTGTTGCTCAAATGCGGCAAGAACTCCAAACGGCTCTTCTGGCTGTCGAAGAACCACTACAGACAGAAGCTTTGCGAGAGTATACCAACTCCTGGGTGAATGATGTACGTAGTCTCTATCGCAATAGTGAAATAGGTAATAAGAACAACCGGGGATTGGATTCAGAATTTGTGCGGGAAACCTATGTACTTACCGCGCTGGATGAGCAGTTATTACCTGCCATTTTTGATCTGAGGCCAAAAGTGGTATTCCTCTGTGGAAACCCAGGGGATGGAAAAACGGCCTTCCTGGAAAAGGTGCAGCAAAAGTTGCTGGAACAACAGGCAACGGTTATTCAACAAGATTCGAGTGGATGGGAATGGGAATGGGATGGACACCACTATCGCAGTTGCTACGATGCATCAGAATCACATCAAAGTCTAAGTGCGGACCAACAACTCACCGGGAAACTGCAGGGGTTGGAAGGGAGCAATGAACCTGCTGTCAATTTGACCGTACTGATCGCTATCAACGATGGGCGTCTCGCTGACTATTTTATACGTCATCAAGATCGTTTCCCCTGGCTATCAGTGCAGCTAGAGAAAGCAAGAGATGCCAGTGATGTAGAAGAGCTAGACGTATGGGTCATAGACCTGAAAAAGCGGGCCTTTGTAAGTTTACCGGATGCGGAGGGAGATTCTGTTTTCCGGCAAGTGTTGCAAAGTCTGGTCGCAGCCGACAAATGGAAGATTTGTGAGGATTGCGCGGCCCAGGTGGTCTGTCCCTTGAGAAATAACGCTCTCGAACTACGAAAACCAAGAGTCATACAACGCCTTGAGTTTCTCTTCTTGCTCTCGCATCTACGACGACAGCGGCATACTACCATGCGTGATCTACGTTCGGCTCTTGCTTATCTGATTACTGGTAACTGGAGCTGTGAACAAGTGCATGCTGCGCGACATGGAGCAGAAGCAGGCGCATCGCTCATAAATTTTGCTTACTGGCAATCTGCATTTGCTCCGATTGAACAACATGATGAATTGCTGGCTGATCTAATGCCGTTCGACCCCGCGCGTTTCCCGCATCCGCACCTTGATCGCTTCCTGCATTTTCATCAAACTGCGAGGGATGCTGAACAGCGCAGCCTTCTCTTTGCCGATAAAAAAGATCTCCCCTTTCAACGCTTTGAGAACGAACCTACGTGGATGGCAGCATTCAAACGGCGTTTGTACTTTGATGCTGGTAAACCTGTTGTGGCTGCTCAGGATGGTTCTGTTATACCGAAAGTGCGCTGGTTGGCATTGCTCCCATACGAATACTCTAAACTCTTCATGATGCTGCTTGATGGACGTCTTGATGATGTGGAGGTGCGAAAACTCCGCGAAGTAGTAATCCTCGGCATTCTGCGTTCGGATGGTGTCATAGAAGATGTGCCCCAAGGAAAACTCAGTGTGAAGGTCAGCGCCTCAATTGATCAGCAGTTGGTTGTCCTCAAACAACTTCCCCTGGAGGAATTTGAGTTCCTGGTAGAGCATCCACAGGGTATTTCTATGGTCGAGAGGCTGCCTGAGATGGTCGTATTAAAGCATTATTCTGGTCTACCACGCCTTGAGATTACCATTGACCTGTTCGAGCTACTTATGCGAATGGCCGATGGATTGCAACCTACAGCACCAGAATTTAAACCACTACTTGAAGACCTGAAACTCTTCAAAGATGTTCTACTGCTACGTGAAACTCGTGACCTGGTTTTAATTGAAAATCAGCGCCGCGTTCATCTTGTTACCCAACGTGATAATAAAATTGTGCGAGTGAGGGTGCAATAGCAGGAAGGAAATCATATGAAGATCAAGCTACCAAAGGATATCGTTGGGGTAAAATTTCCACGTATCTCTACAATAAATATGAATGATTTTGATATTGACCTATTCCTCCCTTCTCTTTTCTTCACCATTTTATCTCAAGGGAGGGGAAAAGCGAGGCAGACGAATGACCCTAAAACTATTGCCAAATTCGTTGATGCCTTATCTAACCATTCAGATCTTGAGGGATTTAATGATGCTGAAGGTCGAAAAGTAATAGAACGCCTTGTGCGAACAACACTGATTACGACAGGTAGTGTAGGTCGTTCTCATGTTAATGAGCAAATCACATCTATTGTTCCTTATACGATTCTTGCACACAAACCAGGCTTCCCTGCTCAGGGGAGCCGTCAAAGGAGCGCTGATACATTTATTTATCAGGCGTTGCGCGAGTATCTGGGGGCAGACGATGCGTTACGAAGTTTTGTGAAAAGGGTTTTTGGACGTGGAGTGATAATTGGCAGCATTCCTGATTTAGGTGGTACATATGATGGAGAAGCCAGATTAGATACGCTCACGCGTCTTTCTATTGCTTTTTTAGATGGATTTCAAAATACCAGGCCGGGGATCAATAGAGAAAAGAACGTTTCTAGTCCCTGCCCCGCGCTTGCTAAAGAGCTTGCGATTGATCTCTTGCGTTATCTTTTTGAATACTATACGACGATGCCGACACAGGCGTTTACTCATCATTTGCTTGTTCTCATTAATTTTGAGCTGTTCAATTACACACTTAAACTCGTCAATGCCGTGAATGAACTGGTACGGTACCCTAATAATTTGCCTATCGCAATGTGCGATAGCACAAAGATCTCTCCTCCGCAACTCTACCTGGATTTTACAGAATCCTCAGCCGGATATAGTCAGGAGATGGCAAAAGCCTGTGTGCGGCGTGACATTGAAACCTATCAACAATTCTTGTCATCTAACTTGCTTCTCCGTCAGCTAGACAGTTATATGGAGAAACTAAAACGCAACGCGCGCTACAAACCCATCGTTGAGAACGTATTGCGACCGGATATTTCAGGGGCAGAATATTTGCAGGGCTTGCTCCAGTTACGTAATGATCCCATCCTCGGTAGAGATATTGCCGCCTCTGCTCGTAATGATGAAGATGAAATTCGCAGAATGAACACTAATGAAGGCGAGGAGGATGACCCGGAGGCTCTTAGTTGGTTAGATGAAATCGTTGGAACAACTGAGGATGATGTGGAGCGGGTAGTAAGCCTCCTGATAGAGGCTCAGCGCGAAGGTGCTGTTAAGAATTTTATTCAGTGGTATTCGGGTGTAGGAGGGATCAAGAAAACGCAAGGAGTGCTACGTGGTACTACGCTCAGTCGTAAGTCCTGGCGCTATGCGCCGACGAATGACCTGCTAGCGGTGTTTGTACAGTTAGCAGCGGTACGACTTTCTGCGCCGACCAATCAAGAGCAGACCGGTCAAGAATTGCAACCAATTCGCTTACAGGATTTCTTGCAATTCTTGGAGAAGCGTTTTGGCATACTGATTGACAGACCACCATCACTATTTGAAGGCGCGGAATATATTGCTGCAGCGCGTGAAAACCTGCGTGCCATGCTGCGTCGCCTGCGACAGATGGGAATTTTCCGTGATCTTTCAGATGATTTTACGGTCCAACGCTTGCATCCTCCATATGCGGGCAAAGAGATGATGAAGGTGGAGGTCTGAGTCATGATAGATTCATCTCAAACAGACATGCTACAAGTAGAATTGCTGTCGCATGAAATCATCGAACGTTTAAAAGATACAGAGCCTGGTCACTGTGCCAGGGTAGATTTTCTTGATCGTTTTGAAGCGCAGCACATTTGCCAATTTATTATGCAGCAGCAACTGGCGCAGGGAGTAGTATTTCACATTCTCATTTCAAATGAAGCGCACATGAAAGCTGACACTATTTTCATTACGACAGACAAGGCGATTGAGATACGAAATCGTAAGCAGGAGCGTCTTTGTCTATTTATCCCCTCTGATCTCGTAGATGCCGCTTATAGTTCAATTGCCAATTCCTTTGCCCTTATCGATGGGCGGACTTTACATATGCTCGTATTAAAGCGTGTGCTTGCTCAACTTTCTCCTGAACTTCTGACTGCAGCCCGTGCTGTTTTTGCACGATTGCGTGGTCTCTTCGACGTGAGCGATGAACAGCGCCTTGATTTTGCACTTAAGCTGCTAGGGCGTATGCAGTCAGAGGAAACCACACAGATTGGCCTGGAACTCTGGCGTGTTGGACTCATTGCGGATGGCAGCGATACATTTGTATCAAGACTCGATGTCAACCGTGATTGTGTGCTGAGCTTGTCGCATCCTAACAAACTTGGTGCGACGATGCGCGAACGTATTCAAAGTATAAAAGTAGATGCGTCTACAACGACTGCTTTGACTCAGTTTTTTCATGGACGAGCAATGAATGATGTGCGCGCCTGGTCTCGTGAACTGGCAAAAGAGCAAACACTGACATTTGATCATTGGATATTTCCCAAAACTGATCCCAGTGATATGCGCTCCGTTAGCATAACACCTTTTGTTAAAGCCAGCGGCGAGGTGGAACCCTACTGCCATCTCAGGCAGCCAGATGGAGCAAAGGGCAGTTTACTGGCACGCTACGGCGCGAAAGATACCATCACTGTTCGCTGGAGAACGGAACCGGTGTTACCAAAGGAACTGAGTCGCTGGCGAGTTGGTATTGTACCCTCCGACAGCGAAAATGGATTTGAGGAGTGTATCGATGAGCGTAGCGTCGCTGGGAGTCGGAGAGCTGTCACGATCAAACTGGATATGGATTTTGACGAGCCACCTGACTTCGGCATGTGTATCAGGATCGCTCCCCTCAGTGCGGATGGTAGTGAGATTATTAACGTGGAAACGGATGGGACTTTTCGTGCTAACAGCCATGAATTTTTCCTGGTTAAAGGTATTGATTCCTCATTACCTGAACCGCCGAGGCAGAGTTTACAAACTGTCCCAACGCTTGCTTTCGGTCGGCTCGAAGTCGCGGTCGATATGCGTGAGACCGTACTTGCCGAAACAGAGCCGGAATGGATCAATAAAGACCTTGAGTATTTCAGGCTGCGATTGAACGATCGTCGCATACTCAACATTGGGCTGAATAGCACTCTCTTAGCCTTGGAGAAGCAGGTTCTTGCTGAGCCGCGTGAAGGCGGTTGCTTTATCCTGAATGTCGATGAGGTGCGGCCCGTAGACAAACAAAGTTTTTCGGCCTATCCCCTGCTAGCGGAAAATTCTGAGTTCTGGTTGGCATTCTGGCGCGAGCGGGAGACGTTCTTTAAGCGGCTAAAGCAATCTGATATACGTGCTGTCATTGAGGCCGTCGATTGGACGCCTGATCTTGCTGCCTCCGCGCTGCGTTATGCCCGGGTATATCGTGAACTCATAGATGAACTCGTATCGCATCGTGCTGATGTGTCAGAGTTGCGCGATGCGCTCTCGATTGACTCGTTGCTTATCAGGAATACGGGTAGTGGAGAACAAGTGGAGGAGGCAATTGTTATTTTGCCTACTCATCCATTGCGCGCGGCATGGGTTGCCAGCTATACACAACTGCTACGTGAATGGGAGAAGCAACTGCTTGACTACCCACTGCGCGAACGTAAACTGAGCATTGACCTGCAAGCCTTGCGCTTATTAGTACCGACAAATGTGCCTGCCTTCGCATACCATGCGGCAGCTTCTACAGAGGCTTTTGCCTTTTTCCAAAATCTGCGTTTTTTTCATGGGATAGCTCTTCCGGCGGGTGTCCCTGATCCCCATCGACGCTTTGGAGATATTGCTGTAATTCTAGATACTGGTATTGACCAGGTAGGTGTCGGTGACATTCAACCGGATCAATTGGCGGAACACCTCGCGAAATTTCATCAGCTACATCCTTATGCCGAGACACTTGTGACCACACTTATCAACCCTGACCGGGGCGACTTCTTTGCAGAAGCCATAAAGAAAATGCTTTCCGAGAAAACTCCCGCCGGTGAGCTTGAGCAAATGTATTCTCTCCCCGCGTTTCAGATTATCTCCTATGCCGAAGATGAACATAAAAGTACGTTTCAAGCATTGGAGCAGGTACGCCAGCAGCAAATCGATCAACGCTACGCAAGGAACTCTGATCACTTCCTTCCCGGATTGACAACGACCGCCCGCGCAATGAGTCAATTAGAGAAAACCGCGCCGCCAGAAGCACATATCGCGGTAGTGACGGATTTCACCCGGCCCTCTATTGTTGCCTCCTCTCCATCGTTGGATACAACAGGGAGCGATACCAGTAGCTTCTCACTCTATGGGCTGGTCAATCGCTTTATCTCACAATTCACATCGAATAATGAGGAGCTGCTCTGGCGACATCGCATTGTTACAGAAGGGGTAAGGAAACCGGAGCCACATCCTGCTGGTCCCAGGTATAGTGAGACGCTGATGGAATTACATACCTCGTTGCTGAATGCAGGTGGTTATCTGCTGGGTGGTCCTTCTGATACTCGACCAGTACTAGAAGTACGTCTTGAAGCAAAAAGGCGCGACTTGCTGGAACGTCTGCATGTAAATACGAACTGGGTTATTACCCTGGATCGTTTTTTCACTCTTGACTATTATGATTCTCCCAATCAGCCGGGCCTTAATGAAGTTGCTCGTAAGTATGTCCTTGATTACTCGCCAGAATTTACGGAGGGGCTTGGGCATCGTATGATGGTCACAACGGCATGGCATGAAGAGATTGGTTCCTTACTTGGCCAGGCAATGGATGACCTCGGTTTTGCAAGCATTGATCAGAGTGTAAGTCGCTTGCTCCATCACTTGAAAACGATCTCTGGGCGTCTTGCGTTAGATGCGCTCGAATCCTCAACCAGTGCGGCGGCGGCAGTGGGATTGGGTGTAGTTACTGCATGGTTGCAAAGAAATAAAAAGCTGCGGCAGGCTGTCCTTGTGCCAGTAGATATTTATCCTCGCCTCTTCTCGCAGGATAGTTCCGGCAAGCCAACACGCGGAGAGAGACGCTGTGATCTTGTGCTTGTTTCATTGAAACGAAACATCGTGGATGCGATCTTTATAGAAGTAAAATGGAGGAGAGGACGTGTGCCACTTGAGGAGTTAGCGCAAGCCATGGTCTTACAGATGGAGGGATCAGCGCAAGCGGTGAAGAATCGCTTTTTTAACGAAAACCGTATAGATGGTGCCCTGCAACGTTCCTATCTGGCAAATGTGCTTCGCTTTTACTTCGAGCGTTCTCGCCGCTACAATTTATTTGATCCCGATACCGAGGGTTCTTTCCTGGAACATGTCACAAGATTAGAAAAAACGGGCCTGGACTTCAGGCCAACCTATGAGGGATACATTGTTAGTCTGGATAGTGAGCCACGGAAACCGTTATTGCTTGACAATGCAAAGGTCGTTGTACTTACTGCCAGAGATTTTGAAAATGATACAGAACTTTTTCCTACTCTGTCTCGCTCTGTGAGTGGGCAAAGCTGGACAGACATTGCTGCTTTTGAGGAACAACAACCCGATCCAAATGCGATACAATCGAATATATCTGAAGGAGAATTTGTAGGGCATGGAAAAAAAACAAAGCCTCTTCAGCATGATGAGCAACCGGTGACTTCCATTATCGAGACTGTAGATGTTCAAAATCAGATCGATACCAGTGAGGTTGTTATCCCTCTAGGTGAAGCTTTGGGTGAACAGGTGGACTGGAATCCTGGAGTGAAAGGCAGCCCACATCTTTTCATGCTTGGCATCCCTGGACAAGGAAAATCATGGACAATAACACGTATATTGTCTGAACTAGGGCGGCAAAATGTCCCCGCGCTTGTCCTGGACTTTCATGGACAGTTTGCCGAGTCACAGGGTACTTTTACAAAAGCGATCCAGCCAGGTGTGCTTGACGCTGCGAAAGGGCTTCCATTTTCACCTTTTGAATGCACTCGAGAAGGTGGACAGGGAGGATGGATGGCGAATGCATTAGCGGTAGCTGAGATTTTTGCATATGTGGCCGGGCTTGGTGAGATGCAGAAAGATATTGTCTATACATCAGTTAGGGATGCTTATAAGGCGCGCGGGTTTAATAATGATAGTGATATAGCTACCCTACAAATGCTGGATTATCCCACACTCAAAGATGTATTGAAGCGGATTGAGCAAAATGAGCAAACACGTCATGTTACTAATGTTGCTGCTCGTTGCCGCCCACTACTGGAGATGGATCTCTTCCGTCCAACAGAACAATCAGCAGATCTACTGTCTCTTGTACGTAGCGGGTTAGTTATTGATCTACACAATCTGTTTGCAGAAACACTACAGATGGCTGCTGGAGCTTTTGTATTACGCAAACTCTATAAGGATATGTTCCGTTGGGGATACGCGAAACAGCTTCGGTTAGCAGTTGTGCTTGATGAAGCTCATCGTCTTGCTAAAGATATCACCTTGCCTAAGTTGATGAAAGAGGGACGTAAATTTGGCATCTCGGTCATTGTTGCAAGCCAGGGAATAGGAGACTTTCACCCGGATGTACTTGGTAATGCAGGGACCAAAGTCATCTTCCGCATGAATTATCCTGAGTCGCGCAAGGCTTCAGGTTTCATCCGTGGACGTCAAGGACAAGACCTTTCTGAACGTATTGAACAACTCTCTATCGGTTCTGCTTATGTCCAGACACCGGAAATGATGTATGGTTCTGTAGTGAAAATGTATCCACTTGAGGAATGATCGCCATTGATGGAGGATACCTCAACTTCCTGTGATGAATGGCGGTGCCAACGAAGCCTGCAGCATGGGACAATGCCTCTGCGCGCCGCCTGCTGCGCGTAACCATGTCACCTATCTGGCCTGGCTCGGTCGGAACAACAGCGATGATTGTGCTGAGAGTAGTCGGTTGCGTGACTGTGATGGTCAATTTCTGGGAATGGGTTGTCATTTGCTGCTCTTCTCCTTTTACTGTATATTTCAGGCTGTTCTCTTCTCTTGAGTTCAGATGGACGGCTGTACTCGTACTACTGAACAATGACCGTCAGGTTCATCCCTTGATGGACCGTACAATAGATGTGATAGGTTCCCGCTGTGCTAAATGGTCCAACCTCAACACTATTGCTATTGACTTGTACATTATTGACGGTAGGTGCGCCTGGCTCTTTCTCCGGTTTGGGCACCCCATTCTCCCAACTGCCGTTTGCAAGAATATGGAGCACTGCCACATCATCTACCAGCAAGAGCTTCGAGCCCTTGGGAATAGTGACAGAAGGTTGGCTAAAATTACCTGCACTCATATGTACAGTCGGCATCCCGTTTGTGTAAGTTGTACTTGTAGGTGCGCTTGTTTGCCCGATGGCGGCGATGAAAATTGCGCCAATAACCATCCCCGCTACTCCGATCAGGGCAGATGAAAGCCAACGGGGAGCTTTTCGCTCACCCTGGCGGTAGTTCTGCACCGTTGCACCGATACTTGCCCCGAACGTCACAAGCACAAATGCAATGATGAGTATATCCAACACAAAGGGGAAGAATCCTCCTCCCTTTGGATTAGTCAGGTGATAGATGACAAAGGGTTGGTTGGATATCTGATAGAGGAGGATGCCGCTCAGGAGTACTACCAGTAGTGGCATCCAGCGTAACCCAGTTACAACAAGTCCCGCAGCTAACAGCAGACACGCGGTTACGATGAGTAATGCAAGGTTGTCTGGATATCCGATAGCGAGCGCGAGTATACCGCTTGAGACGGCCCCTCCAAGGAGTGCTGCAATGGTGAGTTTGCCAAAGGCGGAGAGCGGTTGACGAGAAAACAGGCGGATGTGTGTTGTTTCCATTTTTTATTCCTTTTCACTTTCCAGGCGAGCAATCTTACGAGCAACCCAATCGATCTCCGCCTGAATGCCACTCAGGCGGAAACTAATCACATCAAAAACATGCGCACGCTGATTCTCTGGAATGAAGCGTGTTCCGTCAGAAATGGTTCTTTGACCTTCCTGGAGATACTTCTTCTCAACCTGAAGATACTCCCGATAGTGCCAGAGGAGTACAAGTTGCTGTTCGTGCGTGAGATGATCAAGGTTGTTCAATTTGATGAGAAAGAGTTCAGGGTAATCAGCGGTATAGTCGCCGGTCTCCAGCATGAGAGCAAGGAAACGTCTCTGACCAGTCTCAGTAATGCGATACTGCTTGCGTTGCCGGTTACCCTTGATGCTCTCGCTTTGTCCTGCATCGGTCTTTTCATGAGGTACAATAAGCCCCTCGCGTTCCAGGTGACGGATAAGGGGGTAGAGCACACCCCAACTAATATGGCGAAAAGGCCCCAGTAACCTGCCGAGAATGTCTCGGAGGAGATAGCCGTAATGGGGGCCATCCATCAACTCTCCCAGCACGAAGAGTTCATACATAGGTGCTTTTCGCGCAGTGACAGGGCCAGACTTATTCTCAATAGGTAATGTTACGTCATCATTTCCTATCGAAGAATTGGACTGATCATGAGACATGGTACTTCTCCCTAGTTATTTATATCGAAACGATATTATCGTTTCGATATAAATTATAATATCGAAACGATATATTTGTCAAGGGTAAGTTTATACCTTTCCTCTTGTTAGCAAGTTGTAAAATCTGAAGGACATCCAAAGATTGTATATTACTTCAAAGTAATGTATATTATATTTAATTCGGTCATTATCATCGATATTATCAAGGAGGTATCTATGGAACGTCTATTGACGACAGAAGAGGTTGCAGAATTGCTGCGGATCGACCCGGTGACAGTCAGGCGACTGGTCACGCGGGGCGAATTGATCGGGTATCGCATTGCTGGCGAATACCGCTTCACGGAGGAGGGTGTCGAGAGCTTCGTGGAGAGCCAACGGGTTGTCGTGAGCATGGCGCCAGGGCCAAATCACCCGTTTGCTAAGTTCACTGAGCGAGCCCGCAAAGTATTGGCGCTGGCGCATGAGGAAGCTTATCGGTACCATCATGATGGCGTTGGCACAGAGCATATGTTGCTCGCGATCATGAGTGAGTGGGAGAGTGTCGGAGCCAGAGCGCTGAATCGGTTCCAGGTGCAACAAAGCCTGGTGCGGGCGCAGATCGAAACGTTGCACCCGGCGGGGGAGCAGCCGGTAGGTGATGGCCAGATCGGAATGACACAGCAAGGCAAAGCGAGTATCGAGCTGGCGGTACAGGAGGCGCGATCCCTCGGCCATCACTATCTCGGAACAGAGCACCTGCTGCTGGGCCTGTTGCGTGAAGAGGAGGGACTTGCCAGCCAGGTCTTGCTCAAGTCGGGCGTCACGCTTGAAAAGGCGCGTGAGCTTGTCAAGCAACTGCTTTCGGCGGAACAAACAACGAGTGCGTCTGAGTCGGAACAGCACAGGGAGTCATTATGAAATCATTCAGTCTCCTTCAGACTGCGTTCCTGTCTTGTGGGCTCCTCCACCGTCGTGATTTTAAAGACCGGGTGACGCAGCGCATCGCGCTCAAAAGCCTCGAGGGGCGAGTCTTTCGTGACATCGAAGTATGACCGAACTCCTGCAGAGACGTGCAGCAAGAGATACTGTTTGAGCACGGGAGCCGCCTCTTGTGCTGGCAGTTCGGTCACGGAGATGGCCTCAGAACGGTGACCCCGGGTGAGCGTTGCCGTACCTGCTGCCCGGATGTTGCGTACCCACTGCACCACTCCGTAAGGCGCGACCAGCCAACGCTCTCCGTCCTGCTCAACCAGGAGCACCAGAACCGTATGCGGCTGACCACTTTTGCGGCCGCGCACGGTGAGCAGCGACATCGTTCCTATTTTGACGCCTGCACGCAGAAGCGTCGTGATCAGTGCGTCTCCCATGCGGTCAGCAAAATTGAGGTGTAAGGTTTTAGACATGAATGTATCCTTTCTTCTCAGGTATGCTTGAGATTATCGGCACGTTCGGGTCTGGACTAAGACTTGCTCGCACCGGGGTCGCAGGCACATCTGATCGATCAGGGACCGAGGTTACATTATAGGTCAGGGCGCCGCTTATTGGCTGCTCTTCTTGCTGGCGCTCGACCTCGCCGCTCACCCTGCATCCAGAGCGGCCGCCCGTTTGAGCGCACGATGCTGCACGGCTTTCACGTTCCCCTCCGTCAACCCCAGCCTCACTGCCGTCTCGCGGGTCGACAGACCCAACAGGAACCGGCAGGTGAGGACGGCTCGGTCTCGCTCCGGCAGGGCTTGAAGCAGAGCTTGGACGCGCTCGGTTGGCCTGCCGTCTACCCCAAATGGGTCACGCTGCGCTGGACCTTCCCAGCCCGCTGCTTGCAACGCTTCCAGCGAACTGCTGGTCACGCGAGCGTGGCTGCGCCAGTAATCTATGAGCGTGGTCCGCGCCACCCGCAAGAGCCAATGGCCCATCCGCTCCGGGCCTGCCTCCGGCTGCAGGAGGCGCACAGCTTTCAGAAAAATGGACGAGGTCAGGTCCTCAGCCTCCTGCCGGTTGCCCACCTTGCGATAGACATAGCGGTAGATCAAACCAAGCTGTTCGCGATACAACGCCTCCAACCCCTGCGCATCTAGCGCGGGGTGCCTGATCGATTGGGAGGTGATGCTCATTGTACCTCCTTTTCCCTAG
>JBKPAZ010000028.1:0-5184 GCA_046726655.1 Chloroflexota bacterium | reverse complement strand
GTCCATTATTTACAGATGAATTAGCGAGGGTAACGTATGCTGTCTGCCGTAATCACGGCACTCTTGTTCATTGTGATGCTGCTAATTGTGGCAAGTTTTGTCGCCAGCGCATTGCGTGAGCGCCGGCGTCATTTACGAGCGCTAGCTGCACAAGCACAAGATTGGTCCCAACCGTCCGAACGTCAGGTGACGGCGGTCTTACAGTTGCAGGATGGGACAGTCGTTGGCGTAGAGATGCCAAATTCTCCTTTCCATATTTCCTTACCAAGCTCCTGGTACAGGCGCCGCCGTACAATCGTCTCAGCAGGCCTTCTGCTCATGATGTTACTTACACTGTTTTTGCAGAGCGGTCTCGCGGACGGAGCGTTACGGGGTTTAAGGCGCGGAATCGCATTGCTTGATTTCACACAGCACACTTCTGCTCTTGATCTGTCGACTTCTTCACTGCCGCTAGATGGCACTGCTAGCAGTCGCATAGTACGCGTCGATTCGGCTGAACGAAGGCAGTATTATTCGGATTACCAGTGGCAAGTCTGGTCTTATTCATCGTGTTCGGGTATTGCCATGGAAGAGGTGATGGACGCATATGGTCTTCATCTGATTGCCGCTGATGTTCTGCAGGTGGAATCGAATTTGGGCGTGTGGGACACGTATGATGGCTTGACGGGAGGCGAGGCTGGCATAGCTGAAGCGGCAAGTTATTTTGGTTTTAGGGCTGTCCCGAATCCTCCTCGTACTATACAGGATTTGATCGCTGTAGCGAACAAGGGTTTTCCTGTGATTGTGGGCGTACCTGGCCACATCCTTGTTGTTCGTGGCGGCGATAGCAATGATGTTTATCTTGTAGATTCTGCCCCTGCTGACCGCACGATTATGACTCGTGAACAGTTTGCGAACTGGTGGGATAACTTTAGCGTGGAATTAGTGCCGCGCTAATTTGCCTCCTACATACCAGTAAGCAAGCGACCTTAGTAGATGAGGACGGTCGAGTACACTTCCACGAAGTTATAGAGCCAGGCAGCATTGTCCTTAGCGATGTTCACACAGCCATGTGATCCATAGGAAGAGAAAGAGTCCCCGCTCGAATCCTGGTGTGGGAAGTTCGTGCCAGGGCCATAGTCGGAACGCCACCAACTATCATGCAGGAAGTAGCCGTCGCTGTGGTACTGCATGGCGTAATTGATAGGGGTATCGGGGTACCAATAAGGTGAAGACTGTGGAACAGTGGCCTTAAACACAGTTGGAGATTTCTTCCCTTCCACCCACCATGTTCCGGGAGGGCTTGGCCTTTCTGGACGACCTGTGGTGACTAAGAATGCATTTACCAGTTTGCCATTCTGGTAGACGCGCATGGCTTGCTCATAAAGCGAGACCACCACCACCTTTTTGTGCATAAATCCGTAATGTTGCATCAGTTGGAGATCGGTCTGGTGGACCTGGTTAGAGGGTGTTTTATCGTCTGCATTGGTTACCATGGCCCGGAAATTGGTCAGGTACATCTTCAAATCTTCAATCGCTTGTTGATAATCGGCCAGAGTCTGAGCCGAGTTTAACTCTTGTTGAACCCAAGCGCCGATGCCGTTCGGTCCGTACTCAAAGCCAAGCGGGTAGTTCGTATTGTTGAAGTCATCATGATACTGATGCTGCTGCCCCCAGGTCGCAACCTCCTGCTGTAGTTGATTTTGGAGACTCTTGCTTTCGGTTTTCATCGCTGGGATTTTGATTGCATCAACGTGAGCGTTTAGCTTCGCCAGGGCGGCTTTATAGGCGATCAACGTTTTGGCATCGTTCAGCGCCTGTTGATCGGCATTAAACTGCTGCTGAAAAGTGGTAGTATCTCCATCATATTGCTGCATTAAGGTAATCCATTGTTGAAAAGCAAGCAGTTGCATGTTCCCCTGGTTTTTGGTGGTGAGGTCAATGGTTGGAATAGCTACAGCAGTGGAAATGCTAGAGGTTGTGTTTCCAGAATTGGCGCCGCATGCGCTTAATAATACCAGGCAGAGCATTATCACACTCAAGAACACTGTTGGTATATGACGAGTGCTGTGTCCTCTCCTCAGTTTTACTCGTGCATTGATTCCCATAATAAAATCCTTCACATAGTTTTTTCTGACATAAATTATAAGGGCTTCTCTATCAAATCATATCATATGATGTCATATTATGCTGTGAGCTGGTTCATACTAACCACCGGCTCTAGTTGTTAATTCGTGTAAGTATCTCTGTATGTAATTCTCTAGTTCCTGCAACTACCAGCGAAAAGCCCTCGGTCAGGCTTGAGATAGGGCGTAGAGCATTTCCATACTGATCACTGACGATCCCTCCTGCTTCCAGTACGATACATAACGCGGCGAGGAAGGATTCTGCGGTGATCACATCCCCGATATCGATGTAAGCGTCATAAGCTCCATTAGCAACGTATACAATGTCCATCGCAGAGCTGCCAGTGCGGCGTACCTTACCGAGCGTGGGTCGTTCGGTGATTAACTTGCGTAATACTTCCGGATCGCGACCGTCAAAGTTCATTCCAGCCAGGCAGTGTTCAAAGCGCCTGGTTTCGCTGACATGACATCGATATCCATTACAAAAGGCGCCCCAGTCGCGTTGCGCCTGGTAAACGGTTCCACTATAGAGTTCTCCGACTAGGGCCCATTGGACGCATTCAGGGCTAATCGGCTCATCAATTGGTAAGACCGCCAGCGATACTCCTGCTGTCAGGATGCCGCGAGAGACGTTTGTTGAACCATCTACGGGATCAACTACGATACGGTAGGATGGCGTTGTGGATGTCGAGAACGCCGGGCGCTCCTCGGTAATAATCTCGAAGCCATGGCCACTTTCGATTAACCCATTGATGATGATATCCTCTGCCTGATGGTCAAATTGCATAGTTGTGTGGTCGGCTGACTGAGAATGCACCAGGTAGCGGTCGAAGTGCTCAGACTGCATGTAAGCTCGTACCTGACGAAATAGTTGTTCCAATAATGTTAACATGACTGTTCGTTTATCTCAGTTTCTTAATCTTGCAATTGCTTGCTTGATTATACCATACATATTTTAACCGCTAGGATATTTGGGGATAGCGCAGTCTCTTTCCAGAGCAGCCACGTGTGGCGGCACACTATTCACTAGCACTTATTGCGAGTCGCTGCATGACAAATGGGTGAAGCTGGTCTCGTGTTAGTAACCGTTCGCGGGTTATCTTACATGCAAGTTCGCTCTGGTCGCAAGCGATCCAACGCCGACCAAGTTGTTCAGCCACCATAGGGGTGACACCACTGCCACAAAAACAATCAAGCACAAGATCATGCTCTTCAGATGATGCGAGGATGATGCGTTCAAGCAGAGCTTCTGGCTTCTGAGTTGCATATCCATTGCGTTCGGGGTCTTTCTGGTGTAAATGGCTAATATCGCTCCAAACATCAGTAGGGGTCATACATGTATCTTCGTCATAGGTATAAAGGCGTCCAGCCGAACGTATTGTCCAGTTTGTATGCCCATCAGTATCGATCCATTTTTTCATGTGGTTGCGTTTTTTCGTACCGCGTTGCTCTGCAATCCTTTCCCCATGAAAGCAATACTGCGCTGATTTGCTGTAGAACAGAAGAGTGTCGTGTTTACGAGCATAGCGCTTGAGTGAGCGCCCTCCCGATTGATAATACCAGATAATCTCATTTTTGAAGCCGGGGCCGTCTGTAGCAGGGTTAAAGCCAAAAACCTCATCCAGGATAACCTTGGCATAATGGGTAACGCGCCAGTCCAAGTGTACATAGAGGCTTCCAGCGGCGCTAAGGAGAAGTTTTAGTAGGATGAATGTTTCATATAGCCATTGGAGATACGCATCAAGGTCATTGCCCCATTTATCGCTAAATGCCAGATGCTTGCCGCTTTTAAAATCGCGGCCGGTCATAAAGGGTGGATCAATGTAGATGAGATTGACCTGTCCAGCAAATTCAGAGAGTAGCGCCGGTAGGACAGCGTTTTTGTCGCCCAAGATCAAACGATTGTACCATCTCTGGGAAGAAGCAAAGAGTGAGCTGGAAGGCTTATCTGTTGGTTGCCCCTCGAAACTCTCGTAAGTACAAAGATGTTGTGTAGCAATGGTTGATTTGATGAAGGTTTCTTGCTCTTTGGCATGCTTGCCATTCCAGTTCAATTGGGCCATAGTTGATCCTCGATTGTTCTTTGTTTTCAACACACTATAGCATAGGTATTCAATTCACTGTTAGCGTGGTACAATGGCATTATTGGAAAAACGAATCATCAAGATTTTGTATGGGGTTAGATAGAATGCCACCTGCTGTATGGACGCTCATTGGCCTGGTCGCTTACGTTTGTGGTTTAGTGATCGTTATTACGATGACCCCACGACTGGTGAGACTCAGATTTGATGAAGGACTATTTATGGGTATTGCTGCCGCAGATGTGTTAGGTGGGATGCTGGCCTTTGCTCCCTTAGCGATAACCTTTGCACTCTTTAATGGCTCATTTGGCGTCAAAGTATTGGACTTCTTGCTGCTGGTAGGCATCTTTGTCGTTGGGTTACGTACGTCGCTTCGTAGTTTTCGCCCGCGTCAAGCAGGAGGAACGTTCCAGGTTTCACGTATCCTTGCTGGAAGCTATAGCCTCCTGCTTTTAGCTGCATCAGTCTATTGCATTGTATTGCTCCTCCTGCCGCCCCAATCCTAAATTACTACATGCTGTTATTTACTGACCTAGCCGATAGGTCTCTGTAACTTGATTGCAGCCACCAGCGGGTCGGTCTGATGCTCAGCCTGGCGCAGTTCCGCTTTTTTCAGGTTAGAAGCGCTGTTGATTAACGCGATGTGCGTGAAGGCCTGCGGGTAGTTGCCCAGCGCTTTGGTCTCGTTGGTGCCAATCTCCTCCGCAAACAGCCCCAGCTCTCCCGCATAGCTCAACAGGCGCTCAAAGAGCGAGCGCGCCTCAGCCACCCGCCCCTGCATCGCCAGGTTGTCGACCAGCCAGAAGGTACAGATAGTGAAGGTGCCCTCACTTCCCGGCAAGCCGTCGTCCGCATGATAGCGGTAGACGAAGCCCTGCTCATCGGTCAAGTGCTCCAGGATGCGATCGACCGTCGAGCGCATACGCGGATCATCCGGCGCAATAAAACCGACCAGCGGTAACAACAGACTGGAGGCATCCAACGCCGTGCTCTCGTAG
>JBKPAZ010000027.1:0-29536 GCA_046726655.1 Chloroflexota bacterium | reverse complement strand
CCATTAATTACAGAATAGACTCCAATCCATCGGAGATCAGTCATTTTTCTCTACATAGAGAAATATCAGTATAGTCCAGCTTGTGGAAAAGGGAAGTTGGCTAGCTAACGGCAATACTGGACTGTATACTCATCATTGGCACTTCGCTACCTACGCAGGCACGAAGATCCTTGCGGTAGAATCGCCATGTGCTGCCTACTTTATGGCCAGTAAGTTGTCCAGACCACATGAGGCGATAGAGGGTAGAGCGACTTACCCGCAGGTAGCTCATAGCCTCTTTAAACGTTAGAAGGACATCGTCCTGGATCACTTGCATAACCATCTGTGTGCTCTCCTCGATATACTAATTGGACGCATTTGACCGTTAAAAAGAGCCTGGAAATTGTATCAGTCGATACAATCCTTTGTCTCATTGCATATTATAGTAACCAATTTTGCTACGCTTTTGTGTTGAGGATTAGTTATGATTTGGTTAAATTTCGCCCTTCCCTGGGGAGATATTCATTACCAGCCGTGACCGAGAAGATCGTCGAGTGCCTTGGCTTCACATGCTACCGGAAAAATTGTCATACCGGTCGTTTCACGCAAGCGGTCAATTGCTTGGATATCGGTGGGATGGGCCATTGCTACAGTAAGGCGATTATGATCGCGGCCAACAGGTGCGCAACGTAATTCAAGCGCCAGGTCGTATGGAATGAATTGCTTCAAACGGGATGGAATCCGCGTTGGTAATTGCATATATGGAACGCCATTACTGCGAGCAGCGACGAGGGAATCATCCTCATCGTCCTGGTGACGATTATACAATATGACTTCTGGTATACCGATTGTCCTGGTACCGTGCAATTGCGTAGTTACAGCCGGACGTAGTATTATTCTATGTGCTATAAAGCCTGTGTGGTAAAGCAGATCTTCTAGGGAAGTTCCTGGCTTGGGGTAAGAACCGATACCTATAGTAATATCAGTTTCACGTTTCAATGGCGGAATCACGGTCTCTGGTTGAAGGAGATTTATACTATAATATACTCTCTCCAGAATGGTTTGCGCTCCCTCCTGGTCAACGTCGGGTAAAATCACGGCAATGCTGGCACCCCCATGTACCGAAATGTGATCGATGCTCCTGATGGTCCTGCGCACATTTACAAGGATTTGTTCCAGGAAATTAGCTGAGGCATGGTAGTGATTCCGTTTATGTAAAACGGCTGATTTCGGCGCGAGATGAATATGCTCAAGCTGTGAGATGTGTATCAGTAATACGCTCAGGGTTGCGGAACGCGGAAAGTAGTTATTAAGTATAGCGCGCAAATAGCTATTCATTTCAAATGTGGCCGGTGTTACTTCTGTCAACATCTCGGGATTTTCTGCATGCTCCTCCCAGGACGTTTTATGTAGCGCCGAGAGTGGCTGGCAAGTGCATAGGTCAGTTGCCGGACTTTCCAGATAGGTTAGCGCTTGGATTGATGCCCCTCTTCCGTGATTTCTCATATACCGTTGCCTTTGATAAGTATCGAAGTCTACATCCTTTAGGAGGATTGTACAGGTGATTATAATGTGGAAAAGCTACGGAAACGATGCAAAGTACGTTAAAGTATGGTTAAGAATGAGGGGAATCGGTTAAGAAGAAATAGAGGTGGGCATATTAATCTATGCCCACCTTAATCTTACGATTCGATGGTAATAGGCGCTGTAAAGGTATACCCTACACCTGGTACGGTCATGATATATTGTGGATTGTTGGCTTCTGGTTCGACTTTCTGACGCAGATGACGGATATGCGTCTTCACAAGCCCAGAGTCACCAGCTTCATCATATCCCCAGACTCGCTCGATAATCATGTCAGTTGTTAACACCTGGCCGGTATGTGTGATAAGCAAGTGGAGTAGACGACTCTCTGTGGGGGTCAGACGTACTTTTGTGCCATCTCGGGTCACCTCATGGCGCATCGCATCTAATGTCACTGGCCCAACGGTAATTGCAGATGAACTAGAGGATCCTTTCGCGCTATTTGAGCGACGCATGATAGCCTTAATGCGAGCGAGTAGTTGCCTTGGACTAAATGGTTTCCGCAGATAATCGTCGGCTCCCATCTCTAACCCACGTATCTCATCATCTTCACGGTCATGTGCGGTCAGAATCAAAACCATTGAATTGGTTTCACTGCGCATTTGGCGACATACCTCAAAGCCATCCAGTTTGGGCATTTGCACATCTAGGATGACAAGGTCTGGTAATGTTTCACGCCAACGTTTGATAGCCTGTTCGCCATCAAACGCGCGAATAACATCGTAACCATGTCCTTTGAGCCAGTAACTCAGCATATCAACCATATCACGGTCATCATCCGCCACCATGATTTTCACTCGCGTTTCCTCCTACAGACCTGCTTTTCCAATACAGTATTTCCCTCGACAGAGCCAGGCCCTATGTTGATAAAGTTGTTCTAATTGCTTCAACGCGATGAAGGTAAGGCAGTAACATCGTGGTACAATTTGGTGTATATAGAGCCAGAACTACTGACTGGAGGAGAATGTCATGATTCCACGCGAGGAACTATTAACCATGGCTCGCGAAGTTGCACAACAAGCTCACTGCCCCTACTCTCACTTTCGCGTAGGCGCTGTCGTGGTAGCGGGTGGAAAAACCTATGCTGGCGTGAACATCGAAATATCGAGTTATGGACTGACGTTGTGCGCAGAACGTTCCGCGTTAGCTGCCGCGATATCTGCGGGAGCAGGGCCGATTACCCAGGTCGCGGTTGCATGTATCGATGCTCCACAAGGGGCGCCCATCCAGGAACGCACGCCTTGTGGTGCCTGCCGTCAATGGCTGGCTGATCTCGCTCCGGAAGCCTTTATTTACATCGATGGCGACACGCACGACTTCACAATTAGGGATTTGTTGCCATATGCATTCAGGTTTCAAGCCAAAAGTATCTAGTGTAAGCCTCTGCTTGTCATGTGCCTATCGTCGCAAAAAAGAAAAGTCCCCTTGACAAATCGCATACTTCTTGTGTACGCTATGATTCCCAGGACTTTTAGTATGTAAGGCTATATGGAAGTTGTGCTTGCCCCCAGTGCAATGACGCATCAAGGCTTTCATCTTTAAGGAGCTTGTATGCCAGCACGCTTAACCGCATGCTATGGTAACCTGCTGACTAGACATGCCAACCTGACAGCGACTCGTACTACTCGCTCATTACGGAATATACGACCACCTGACTTTCTTATCTTGCTTTCCCTACCCCTCTATGCACAATTTGCAGAAGGAGCATAGGCATGTCAGCACATTTTACCCTCGGAATTGAGGAAGAGTTTCAAATGGTAGATCGTCAAACGGGTCAGCTAAGCCCACATATTATGACTGTTATGGAAAAAGGAGCTTCTCAATTCGGAGACAAGATCAAGCCAGAGATGTTGCAATCAGCGGTAGAAATCGTTACGGATGTGTGCCCAAACATCACTGCCGCTCGCCTGGAACTGCAAAACTTGCGTAAAATGCTGCTGCAACTGCTGGAAGAAGAGGGACTCACAATCATAAGTGCTGGCACGCACCCTTATGCATCCTGGCTGGATCAGCCTTCAACTCCCAATGATCGCTACATTGAGTTGGAGGAACAACTTCAGGACGTCGTACGTTCCATTTTAATCTTTGGTTTGCACGTGCATGTCGGCGTTGAGAATCATGAGATAGCAATATCACTCATGAATCAACTGCGAACCTGGATCCCACATCTGCTCGCCATCTCCACTAATTCTCCTTTCTGGGGTGGGCGTTTGACGGGCCTCAAATCGTATCGCTCCGTTATTTGGCGACCGTTCCCTCGAAGTGGTATATCTGAACCGTATGTCTCCTGGGATGAATTCGATAGCTATGTACAGAGCCTTGTGCAGGCCGACATCATAGACAATGGTAAAAAAATCTGGTGGGACATTCGCCCCCATCCGTTTTTTCAGACTGTTGAGTTTCGCGTTTGTGATATGCCTGCCACTATTGATGACACCCTCGCTATTGCCGCACTCTGCCAGGCGCTAGTAGCGAAATTGACCTGGCTGCATAAACGCGGCATGGCTACCCATGTATTGCCACGGCCTCACATCGATGAGAATAAGTGGCGTGCTATGCGTTATGGCCTGGACGCAGAGATCATCGATTTTGTACAAAATCGCCGTCTGAGTATGCGTGATGCAATTGGAGAGCTGCTGGATTTTGTAGATGATGTCCTGGATGATCTAGGTAGTCGACGCGAGATCAACTATCTTCGCATATTACTCGCAGGCCCGTCTGGAACAGGTGCGGATCGTCAGATCGCCATCTACAGGCAAACTGGTAGTGTTGATGCTGTCACTCGTTATTTGATGCAGCAAACACTCAAAGGTATGATATTGAATCCTACTGAGCAGCCAGTTATCGGTTGATGGTCCGTCCATACATGGGGTGTTGAATATCCGCCACGGAAAGGACACCAGTATGTCAGCAGCTTTTACAATTGGCATTGAGAAGAGTTCCAATGAATGCGCCTGTCGCGTAGAGTACTAGCCTTAGTCTACCCCACAAGTCCCATTTGATTGCCCCTCATGGAACAAGATGGTATAATCCCATCGGTAAATATCCTCACTAACTACAGTACCAGTGCCATGGACGAGGCTGATGAACAAATGGGCAAAAAACTCGCAATTCTGCTCCTCACAATAACGGTCTTGATTGGGCCCTCCGCATGGTACATCGTCGGTGGCATTCAAGCCTACTCTCGCTATCAACAAAGCAGCATAGCCAGCCAGGAGCATTGTGGAGGCCAATTGCCTGTACATATCTGTGTACAATCCCCATTTGAGATATTCAGCGCGTATTACCCTTTCTATCTTGCTACCCAGTCTAATTTGTTTATCATCCACTACAGCAGCAGTAGTCCAATTACGCTAGTAATGAGTGTTAACATCGCAGGGTTTAGCCAGGTGGAGACTCACACAGTAAACGCGACCACCAATGCGCAATCAATCAGTTTTATGCCATTAGTGATGAATCAAGTGCTTCGCCAATTGACCGCAGATGATAACACCTTGCTGCAAGTCCACGTCAGAGATACTACAGGACATGAGTATTACGTTAATGATAGTCCACTGTTGCTCCGTTCGCGTTGGCTAATGCGGTGGATTGCAGCAAATCGTTTGATGATTGCCGCATGGGTTACCCCTGATGATCCTGCCGTGAGAGTGCTGGTAAGCAAGGCTGTGGCTCATTTGCAGTTGGAGCCATCTCCAACTCCCGCTGCGATGATTGGATACGCTAATAGAGCCAGTACCAGGGCTGTAAGAGATCAAGTTGATGCGATTTTTGATGCCATGCGGCTTGATTACCAGATACGATATATTCAGGCGAGTGTCCCATACATCGGTCCGGGTGACAATAGTATGGCGTTACAGCACATCAAACTACCCGCGGAGGTGATACAGCAGCGTAGTGGTATGTGTATTGAACTGACCGCCTTGCTTGCCTCTGCAGTCGAACACATAGGATTACATGCCGAAATCGTGATTATTCCCGGCCATGCCTTTCTAGGCGTAGCAGTTACACAGAACGATTCGCAGTTTGAATACTGGGACGCAGTTCAAGTAAATTCCAACGTTGCAGGGGATTCTGCAAACTTATGGGCTGATTCCGAATATAAACAGAACACAGGGCAAATTGTAGATACCATTGTGATTAGTGATGCTCGCAAACAGGGCATTGGCCCAATGCTGTGAATAAGTAAAAGAGAGGAATGCAACTACGAACAATGTAGATTTTCCGACCTGGTTTAGCTATGGCTGTTTTGGTGGATTGGCCTCGTGCATGCTCGCCATCGCAGTCAATGCCCTCTATACAACGTTGTATAAACGCGGCACGACGCGGCAGCTCGCTGGTGCAATTGTAGCCTGCGTGATTTCCGCGTTGCTCTTGCTACCTGCTATTATCTGGTATAACACACGTTTCAGCTCTTTGCAGGCGACCATTTCTGTCGTAGAGGTTATGCTGGCACTTATTTTTGTGGCTCTATGTGGCTTTATATTTCCACTGAGCGTTACCACCTTCTATTGTCTCTTTACACAGCTACGTGACTCGAATACCTCGGTACATATTCCTCGCCAGTTGAGGCATCGTAAACGTACCACTCGTGGCAACGCTATTGCGGGCGCGGTTCCCTTACCTAGACGCCAACCGGGTGTTTTCGCTCCTTTTGTCTTTGGCGAGGATATTCCTTGGGGCTGGCTAGAGCATCGCTCGGGGCGCTTCCAGGGACAAAAGTTGGCGCTGAATCGTATTGTAATCAGTATTGGACGCGAAGAGGATAATGATATCTGGCTGGATGACGAGACTTCTTCGCGTTATCATGCTGAATTAGCCTGGGATGCGGGACAGGTCTATATTACCGACTGTGATAGTTTGAACGGAGTACAATTGAACGGGCGACGTATACGTGGCACTCTTATAATAAAAAGCGGAGACCTGCTAGAAATCGGTTCGCACCGTTTTATATTTGAAAGCGCGGAACGTCCCATTCCACTGGCAGAACAGGATGATCCTCTTTTGCATCATCTGCGACGTCTCTCTATCTCACCTGAAACTGGTATCCCCAATCAAGGTCAATATGGACGAAGACTTGCTAGCGCTAACGCACTCCCAACGAAGCCTTTAGAAGAAGAGACACCCTTTGAGTTTGATAGTCTCAAGTTAGACCGCTTGGTTCATCAATTACCGGACTCGACACCTGGCGAAATAAACGCTGAGCTGGGTAACTCTGATACATCGCATGAGACTATAGAATTCAATCCTATCACTCCACCCCCAGTACTCGAAAGATCTGGCGGTCTCTGTTTGATTTACAATGGAGAAATGGCGGGGAGAAGCTTCTTGTTGGATCGACCTGTATTAACTGTTGGGCGATCTGCTGAAAGTGATGTGATTATTTTCGATGACTCAATTTCAGACTACCACGCTAAATTTTTACGCCAGGTTGACGGAGACTATGTACAAAATCTCACCAGTAGCAATGGCACAAAAGTGAACGACGAACTTTTGAAGGAGTTGCGCTTGCTCCAGAAAGGTGACATCATCAGCCTGGGAAATGTTCTCCTGGAGTATACTTTTATACCGGAGGCACATACTACGTCTCTACCACCTCTCCCCATACCAGTCCGCGCTCACCAACTAAATGGCCCTGTGCCGCTGCGCTTGCCGAGCAAACCGAAATAGGTTCAGATGCACTTCTATCCACCCTTTTTCTTTGTATGTTATACTACATGCAATAGCAGTCCCTCTCCAGGAGGTTAAAACCGATGTCACAAAGCCACGCAGAGCAATGGCCTGAGTATGTCTATATTGTGCCTCAAGTCTACACAAAAGCAAAGGTGCGCTTGATTGGTTTAGGCACCTATGCTCCTACAGGTATCATTACCAACGAATTCTTTGCTTATATTTCCACGCGTTTGGGCGATCCCCGCAGCGCCGATGACCTGGAGCGTGTAACAGGTCTGAGTACACGCCATGTACGTGCCAGCACGCTGGCACTGTGCCGCAAAATGGCGGGAGCAGATGCTCCTGGCCTCATTGACGATCCTGGGGCGCCCAGGGAAGAGACATTGGTGGATATGGCGGTGATTGCTGCCCGGCGTGCCCTTGCCAGTTCGGGTCGTGACACCTTCGAAATTGATACGGTGATTGGAGCCTCCTCTTCTGATAACGATGCTTTCCCTACCATTGCTGGCCTTGTACAGATGCGACTGGGATTAGGGCCTGTGCGTGCGAGCATGCTTAAAGGCGCTTGCTCCTGCCAGACAGAGGCTTTTCAGGCGTGCGCCGAAGCGCTGGCAGCCGGTTCTACCAATCTAGTACTCATGGTCACCTCTGAAGGACTACTTCCCAATATCTTGAATGTCCTGGATTGGAAAACAAGTTCGCTTTTCGGTGAGGGAGCGTGCGCTTTTCTATTGGAACGAGGTGATGAAGATACCTATGTCATTAATGGTTCCGATGCCAACCAGGCTTCGTCACTTTTCTACCAGACACCTCTGCGCAAAGATGTCGTCGAGATGGCGGAAGTCGACATGAAAATGCGCGAACTCTACCAGGCTGGAAAGGGTGCGGAACTGAACAAGCTGCTTTCACAATACATGGTAGGCTATACCAAAATGAATGGCAAAGAGGTTTTCCGCGAAGCCCCACGCGCTATGGCGGAATCTGTAGATGTGCTATGCCGTCATGCCAGGTTAAGTTATGATGATTTAGCGTATATCGTACCACATCAGGCCAATTCACGTATTACACGCCGTATGGGAGAACTACTGATAAACGATTACGGTTGGCCACCCTCAACGAGGGATAAACTCGTTGATAATTTCCGCTATTATGGTAATCTCTCTAATGCCAGCATAGCTACCGCGCTGGTAGAACTGCTGCGACAGGGACGCCTGCATGATGGTCAATGGATGGCGCTTCCTGCCGTCGGAGGCGGTATGAACTATGGCTGCTGGCTTTTGCGCTTTCACAGCTTAAAGAATCTGGAGGCTGTGCTGAATCCTGAATAAATTGCATTTACCTGGTGGCCACCAAAAAATACCGCTCAAAATGAGCGGTAATTGAACCGTATATTGCCCAACGGCATTCGCCTATGCATTCACTCCAAACTCCGCTCGTATGTATAGAATATCTTGCCATCCCATTCATACCCTGCGCCAACGAATGCATCGCGCACCATCATCAGGTCGGGTACATTAGCAGAAACACTCTCCAGGCCGAGATCGGAAAGCTGACGGCGTAACGCATAGGCAATCATACTGATCGATTCTGTTGTACCATCAATATAGCCTACGAACAGATGCTTTTCCCGGTGTCCTTCGCGAGGCTCAGCTATCGCCAATCCATCTAACCGATCCCAGCGCCGTAAGATATAGAGTTGCATTGCTGCTACTTTCTCTGTTAAAAGTTCGCTGGTGATGGAATAGGCAGTAAAGCCCTGATAATATAATCCCCCTACTGCTGGAAAGATATTTGAGGCATTGAGGTAATCAATAACATCGTCGAGGTCAGTAGGAGTTGCCAGCGTCGGTATCTCGAGACCATACTCCCGCTTAGAAGGTGCTGTAACTGGCAATGCCCGAAAAGGTGCATACGCTCCCACTCGGCGCATAAAACCTCGGTCCAATAAACGAAAGGCGCCGAGATTCGTCGATTCAGTGACGAGGCGCGCAGTTGTAGCTCCACGGCGTATTGCTTCCGTCAGTTGTGCTTCGTAGAGAGCCGAAGCTATTCCGTGCTTGCGAAAAGCCGGGTCGACGCGCAACCCCTCCAACCAGGCTTCTGTTTTATTTAGCATGCGCATATGGGCCACTGCAACTGGTTGGTCGTCCTTGGTGGCAACGAATAATTTGCCCTGTGGATCATGCAACCAATCGTCCCAGGCATGTTCAATGTAATCGCCCCATTCCCAGGTATACATGCAAAAAGCTAGCACTGCCTCACGATCTTCTGAACGCGCAGGCCGAATATCAAAATCAGGCATAACCAACATCTCCTTCGTAATTTCCTCTTAGGTAGTATATACTATCCTCAGAGATAAGCATCGTGTGCAGACAAAGATTGACGAGGAAGTAGAATGCAGCAACAACAAAGGGATGAGAACCAAAGAAAGCATAGTATTGAAGAGCACACTCCCGATCGAGAATCTATAGGGGGAAAAATCGAAGAAGAGGTGGAAGAAGTCGTCAAAGAAGCGCAGCAAGAGGTAGCAGAGGCCCGCAGACCGTGGTATCAAACCGTCAGATGGGGGAGGATACTGTTAGTTGCGTATGGCATACTTCTTGCTCTCTCTGCGCTTCTCGCCTGGTGGGTATATTACCATCCGGTCTTAGCCGTCGACGTCACGATCACCCGTGAGTTTCAAGAAAATCAAGCTCCCTGGCTGCGTTATACCATGATAGCTGTCAGCTTCATCGGAAATGAGGCAGCTCTCTCCTTTGGCCTCATTGTTCTGGTAGTCCTGCTTTTGTGGATTGTAGACTTGCGTTTGGAAGCGATTATGGTCGTGGCCGTTACAGCGACAAGCGCCTTTCTAAATGAGTTGATTAAGTATATCGTGGCGCGTCCTCGCCCTACGCCATCTCTGGTCGACATAATCCAGCAAGCTAGTGGGCAGAGCTTTCCCAGTGGCCACGTAATGTCCTATGTTGCATTTTGGGGGTTGCTATTCTCTTTCGGTATCATCCTCTTCCAAGGCAAGCACTGGTGGCGTACCGGGTTGCTAATTATTTCCGGACTGCTTGTTGTACTGGTTGGTCCCTCGCGTGTCTACCTGGGCGATCACTGGGCCAGCGACGTATTAGGTGGCTACCTCATTAGTGGAGTTTTGCTTGGGATTGCCTTGTGGATTTATCTAGATCTAAAAGGCAGAGGCGTACTTGCTCCAAGGCGTAAAAGGGTTAAACGTTTTCATGAAAAATATTTGAAGCCGGCACCTTGAACGACCATCAGGAATTGTACCCTAGTGGTCGTTCAAGGTGTCAAATTAAGATTCCTGGTCAGAGGTAACTGTTCCTGGTTGATCTGAGCTAGCAGTATCATATTCCAACTCAGGCTGTCCACTCTGTTGGTCAAAACCTGCATCTGGCAGACTTATTGCCTCTCCCTCATCTGAGACATACTGTTCTACCCGCTGCTCAGAGTCCCCACCCGGCGTACTACCTTCAGTTTCCTCTTCTAGCTCGGGCTGTCCACTCTGGTGATCAAAGCCTACATCTGGTGCACTTACTTCGGTTTCCTCGAGTGATATTCGAAGCTCAGATAAATTTGCTTCGAGGGTACGTAGATGTGCAGTTCGTGCCTCAAGGCGTGTCTGCGCTTTAGCAAGTTTCTTCTCAGCACTCTGCACAGTCGCTTTGGTTTCCTCGATTTCCAACATCAATTTGGTTTCTCGTTTGGCTTGTTTCTTCCGCCTCTTCTGTTCATCAACAGCAGCAACAGGGGAAGATGAATTGGCGCTTGCTTTTTTGGCCATGATATTTACCTCGCTTTATAACTATGATAGTTGACGTGTGCCACCCACTGGCGTTTAGGGATAGATCTCTACGTCCGTTGCTTGCAGTGTACGCCTGATTTCACGCTGATATGGTATCCTCCTAACTATATCATAAAATTCGTGACGTAACCACATTCGAGCACTACCATATATCAATTTGTGATGTAAGCTTTTTTGTGGCAATGAAGATATATGCTCCTCATTTGCAATAGGACCCTTCCATTTGTTAGAATCCTTAATACTCATCTGCTTTTGAGCGTTGACATGTATCATTGCCAGCACCACAACTAATCGCTGAACGCAGAGGTAGTACATCATAATTGGAACATTGAATATGGAACTGAACGACACAACCAACTATCAACGTTGCTTTGTTTGTGGACAACGTAATCCCTATGGCTTGCACCTTGTTTTTCAACTGGATCAAAATGCTATTGTAGCTGACTTTCAGCCGCGTGAGGAACACCAGGGCTTCCCTGGAGTTATTCATGGTGGTATTGTAGCTGCTGTGCTCGATGAAGCTCTCGGGCGTACTTCCCTACTAGGCAGCAACCAGGAGTGGACTATGACAGGCCGCCTGGAAATACGTTATCGCCACTATGTACCCTATGGACCACTGTTAAGGGTACGCGCTACGTTGGATACAGAGCGACGGCGCATGCTTCAGGCCTCGGGTGTTCTAACTCTGGCTGATGACGAAAGTATTGTCTTGGCAGAAGCGTATGGGACGTTTCTACCTCTTGCTCCCGATGTGGTCAATACGATAATGAAGGATTATCCAGCGTTACGAAACTTCTTTGAGCAGAATGAACCGTAGAGCTCGCATATGAGACGGACGAATTATTGATTTTCTGGTGGCAGAGGAAGCTCAGTTGGCGGCGGCGGCACGATTTCTTGTGGTACGCCTGTTGGAGAAATTTCTGGCACCGCTAGGGGTGTTCCCGTCTCCTCCAGAATCTGTCGAAGCTGATGTGCATCGATTGTTTCCTGACGACGTAGTTCCTGTGCAATACGGTCAAGTGCTGCGCGGTGTGTTGTCAGAAGTTCCAGTGCGCGATTGTAACACATGCGCACAATGCGATCAACTTCTTCGTCAATTAACTCTGCAGTTGTCTCACTGTAGTCACCAGGCGCTCCGGTATCGCCGCCACCCAGAAATGGAGTAGGGCGTTCACTGAATGAGACTGTCCCCACGCGTTCGCTCATGCCCCAGCGTGTAACCATCTGACGAGCAATTGCTGTCACGCGTTGGAGATCATTCTCCGCGCCCGTCGTGATGTGCCCGATAGCTATCTGTTCAGCCGCTCTTCCCCCCAGTGCAGTCACAATTTGTGTAAGCAAATACTCTTTCGAATAGTTGTAACGATCATCTAGGGGTGTTGAAATAGTGACGCCTAATGCTTGTCCACGCGGCACAATCGTGACCTTGGTTACTGGATCAGCATGCTCTGAAAGCAGACCAGTCAGAGCGTGCCCTCCCTCGTGGTATGCGATGACGTTCAGGTCCTCGTCACTCAGGACTAATGGGCGCTCTGCGCCGATCAGAATTTTATCTAATGCTTCCTCAAAATCCTTCTGTGTGACATAATCCTGGTTGCGACGTGCTGCCAGTAGTGCTGCTTCATTTACCAGGTTTGCCAGGTCAGCTCCTACCATTCCCACTGTGGATCGTGCTATGGTAACAAGGTCTATATCAGGACCCAAAGGCACCTCTCGTGAATGAATTTTGAGAATAGCTAATCGACCGTTCCAGTCTGGTCGATCTACTGTCACACGCCGGTCAAAGCGGCCTGGACGCAGCAGCGCTATGTCAAGTCCATCAGGGCGGTTGGTAGCGCCGATGACCACAACTGCCTGGCGTGTATCGAAGCCATCCATTTCTACCAGTAATTGGTTGAGCGTCTGTTCGCGCTCGTCGTTGGTGTTGATACTTGAGCCTCGCTGTCGTCCGACCGCGTCGATCTCATCGATGAAAATGATACTGGGGGCTGCTTTCTTCGCCTGGTCGAATAGATCGCGCACGCGACTGGCGCCAACACCTACCAGCACTTCGACGAACTCCGAGCCGGACATTGAGTAGAATGGGACGCCAGCCTCACCAGCAACGGCTCGTGCTAGCAGAGTTTTGCCTGTGCCCGGAGGGCCTACTAGCAGTACACCGCGTGGAATCTTACCACCCAGGCGCTGAAACTTCAGCGGTGTCTTCAAGAACTCAACCACTTCTTCCAAATCATACTTGGCTTCGTCTACACCTGCCACATCGGCAAACGTTGTGCTGGGGCGATCTTCGAGAATGAGCTTGGCACGACTCTTGCCGAAACTGAAAATGCCCTGTTGCCCTTGTGTTGCGCGGCGGCTGATGAAGATGAAGATGGCAATCAAGAATACCCAGGGAAGAAAGGTAATCAAGATATTCAGCCAGAAACTGTTGTCCTGGGCTGTCTGGGTAATCACAGTGGTGCGATCTGCGCACTTGGGTTTGCTATAATCCTTGTTTTGGGGATCAGTGAGTATTGGCACAAGATTCGGATCCCCATTCGGCAGTTGTACTACGTGGAATTGGTTAAAATTCCCATTTGATGTCGTCACTGATTGGCAAAAGAATCCTGTGATATCGGACGTCCCGATGATAGTTATAGATTTGATATTGCCCGCGTTGATCTGATTGTAAAAATCGCTGTAGTTAAGCTCATCGCGTGGCGGCGTATTCGAGGTGCTATTGTTGTTAAAAATTTGGTAGAGGAATATGCCAAGCATCATGAGCACGATTACGAGCAACCAGCGATTGAGAGGCGTTATGCCTTTTTGCGGTGGTTGCCCATTTTGGCGACCGCCGGGGCCGGGGCGTAGTTGATTTTGTTGCCGTTGAGGTGAATTGTTATTATTTTGTAGCCAAAGTACGTTGGCTGGTTGTTTCTCCATAAAAGACGAACTCTGCTTTCTGACCCCGACTCACATAAAGAAATCGTGCGGGCTTCCATCTCTCTACTATTGTAAGTAGGAAGGTATGTGGACCATTACTTCATTATATCTTATGGACGTTTGAAATGCACGCAGAATGCGACAAGATTCATCGCGCCTATCATCTTGAAGAATGCCTCAAGTAGTTAGGCGGGTGCGATAAATCGGATCTCTACCAGGGTTTCGCTTGCAATTGTAGTACGATCTGTCTCGAGCTTTGTGGTTCAATAGTCAGGCGGTCGGCAGGTCGATTGAGCGCGTCCTCACTTCCCACAGTTGGCTCAAAACAGATGAAATCGTGATCGGGTTTGGTTGGTGGCTCAGACCAGACCTGCATATTTGACAATGTGTACTTGCCGTCCTGTGGTAGCTCTGCAATTGTCAATGTGCCCCCTGCAGGAAATCGTATAGTGACATGGTGTGGGAATGGGTAAGGGTTGTCAGATATACGCTCAACCCAGTCAAAGGCTTGTGCGTCGAATCCCGGCGGGCCATCGCTAACCAGGTCCCCCTTCTCTGATTGAGCAACAGTAAAATAAGGATGAAAGCCAGGCGCTATGGGCATATCTTCGTTACTGCGATTCTCTATCGTCAGTGTATACGTCAGCGTCTCCTCGTCAACCGCAATGTTCGCTATGAATTTGAACTCATACGGAAAGTCATTGAGTGTTGCCTCACTGCTAGTTAATTGCATCACAAGGTGTGTGTTATCCATCTCAATGACTGTCCATGGCAAGTTGCGCCCGAAGCCATGGACAGGAAGAGTGGTCCCTTTTTCTTTGAAGATGTTATTCTTGAGCCGGGAGAAGTTGGGTATCATCAATGGCAGGCCCCAACGCTTGACATTGCCCGTCTCCGTGGGCCGGTATAATACCTGCCAGGATTCAACCTGAAAATGAGAGATGAGGCAAATATCGGGGATTACGCCAATGGTCGTATTTCCACAGGACAAAACTCGTTCGCGCAGCGTGGGAAAATTCATGAAATCGGCCATTAAGAAAACTTCCTATCCATTTATTGTACTGGCGATATTGTACGCACATTCGAAGGCAACTGCAAGTGACACGGATTCGGACAGAATACCTAAAACTATTGCGTTTTATTGCCTGGAAGCTTATACTTGATGTTGATGTAAGACGCTTGAGAGTCAACTTGAAATATCATTATTAGGCCCTTTATCCAGTAACAGGATGGATAGTCAAAACATGGGTATGGAGGACACTTCGGCAAACAACATATCCGAAGCGCAAAGCAATCTGGAAAGGGAGGAGAAGCAGTCAGTGCATGGATATATTGCAATCAAAGGCACACGCAATGGTCTGCTTTTAACCCTGGAGCCAGAAACCCCTTTCAGTGAATTACTCAATGCCCTTTCACAACGACTTTCAGAGGCTCCTGGTTTCTTCCGTGGCGCTTCGCTCGCCCTTGACACCACTCGCCGGAACCTTCGCATGAGTGAGCGTACTCAACTTGAAGCTTTGCTGGCGAATTATCAGATGTCTGTAACCTCGCTGGAACAATCTTCGACAGCCATACACAACGAGCGCGAGGTTACTTCTTCCAACATTAGTATTGATCCATCTGTTGCTACACAGATAACGAGCGAACAAACACAGGCACAGGTATTTCAACTTGATCCGCGAGATTCCGATGACACCCTCTTGTTACGGCGTACTGTACGTTCAGGCCAGGCAGTCCAGCATGCCAGCAATATAGTTGTCCTGGGTGATGTGAACCCGGGCGCGGAGATTGTCGCAAGCGGGGATATCATAGTCTGGGGAGTTTTACGTGGTATGGTTCATGCAGGGTATCCAGATAATGAGAACGCCATTGTTTGCTCACTATTGCTTGCCCCGGTACAGTTACGCATCGCCCACCTGCTCTCACGTCCGCCCGATGGATTCCAGGTGCAGGCGCGTCCAGAGTTTGCGACGATCAAGAACGGGCAGATTGTTGTCGAAGCTTGGATCAACGGTCGCCCGGCGCGAAAATAGTATGCGAAACGTTTACCTATTGTAGGGGCTAGATAAATCTAGCCTGTACAAAACAGAATATTGAACAGTTGCTTTTCATGGAGATGTTTATGGATAGTCGGGTGCTTACCATCACTTCAGGCAAAGGTGGTGTTGGCAAAACCACGACCACTGCGAATTTGGGAACAGCCCTTGCAATGCAGGGCAAAAAGGTAGCAGTTGTAGACTCAGATATCGGCCTGCGGAACCTTGATGCTGTACTGGGATTGGAGAATCGCATTGTCTATGATCTTGTCGATGTTGTGGAGGGGCAGTGCCGTTTACGACAGGCATTGATCAAGGACAAGCGCCTGCCTGAACTTTATTTGCTGCCGGCAGCCCAAACCCGCGACAAAAATGCTGTGAATAGTATCCAGATGGAGCAACTTTGTCACCAATTGCGCCAGGAGTTTGATTTCGTCCTGATTGATTCTCCCGCAGGTATTGAGCAGGGTTTCCGTAATGCGATTGTTGGCGCTGATGAGATCATCATTGTTGCGAACCCCGAAATGGCCTCGGTGCGTGATGCAGACCGCATTATTGGGCTAGTTGAGGCTGCGGGTAAGCCGGAGCCACGACTGATACTCAATCGCCTGCGTCCCGAAATGGTAAAGCGTGGAGATATGATGGATGTGGCCGATGTATTGGAAGTTTTAGGCATCGATTTAGTAGGCATCGTTCCTGAAGATGAAATGATCATCGTAGCAATCAATAAAGGCGAACCAATAGTCTACGAAAAACGCTCATTGGCCGGACACGCATACATCAACGCTGCTCAGCGCATTATTGGTGAGGAAGTCCCTCTGGATGAAGTCGTAGAAGCGCCAACATTTATGGAACGCTTAAGACGCCTGATTGGATTTGGTCCGGCAATGACTGAGAAGCGTGTACGTTCGTAGCGATCCTTTAAGAAGGCAGGCGGTAAATATGGGTGTATTTGATTTTATAACAGGTCGCAAGAAGCTCACCCCTGGCGAAGTGGCTAAAGAACGCTTGAAAGTCGTTCTGGCCCATGATCGTCTCAAAGTGAATCCTGAATTGCTGGAACAGATTAAGGCCGATCTGCTCGCCGTGATCTCCCGCCGTCTTGAGGTGGATGAACAACATGTGCAAGTGATGATGGCTCGTGAGGATCGCTGGGACAAACTGCATGCCGATGTTCCCATTAAACGCCAGAAAATTTCTTTCGAGTGGGACCCTCCCGCGTATACGCCTGCTGCTAATGCGTTAAGAGGCAACAAAATAAGAGTAGAAGTGGAACGGGTTGAGGAAGAGTAAAGTACATGACCTTCGGGTAATATCGTTGACCCCCTTGGTATGCCTGTGTATGATACACGTTATGAGATGTGAATAAATAGAACATACACTGTATACCAGGAGGTAACTATGAGTGAGCAGCAGATTCAAAGGGTTCGAGTGAAACAATTGGCCCATGTCGGCTTGTGGGCAACGGACGTGGCAGTCCAGACACGATTTTACCGTCAGGTGTTGGGATTTAATCTGCGGGCCACCGAAATCATTTCAACAGACCAGGATGCTGAATTTGAAGATGCGAACACCTATCTATCCCTGGGTGATGAACACCACTGCTTGGGATTATTTAACGAAACACGGACTGCTGCAAGCAATGGACGTGGCCCCGTCCAGCGCACTCACCTCCACCATATCGCCTTTGAAGTTGATACAGATGCTGAACTCGCCGCTTTAGCTGCCCGCCTCAATCAGTCTGGTATCGAACTGGCATGGGAACCACGTGACGGAAATCCAGAGATAGGTGACACGCTCTGGTTTAATGATCCTGATGGGAACCGTATTGAAATATCAGTCACACCCGATGATTCGCTGGCACTTCCTCCTGCTAGTAGCGAGGGACGGCGAACACGCCTCCATCCGTATGCTTTGCAACATCTGGCGATCTACACTTTACATTTGGAGGCCATGGTTGATTTCTATACCGAAGCTCTGGGTTTCGATATTTCCGACTGGTTGTTGCGTGAATGCGTCTGGCTCCGTTGTAATAGCGATCATCACACTCTCATTCTCATGAGAGGGAAACCGGAAATCGATCATATCGGCTATAGTATTCCTGCTGGCCCGGAATTATTGGCATGGGCTGATTATTTGAGTCGTCAGCAGACACCGATCCTGTGGGGGCCTGGTCGTCATGGTGCTGGGAACGACCTGTTCTTGCGCTTTGCTGACATCGAAGGCGTGCATATCGAACTCTCGGCGGAGCTTCAACAATACTATGACCACGATGTGACAACACCGCCACGCCTGTGGCACTCGCGTCCCACCGCGCTCAATCTCTGGGGGGTCATGCCAACCTGGGTTCGTGAGGAAGTGCGAGTGTGAGACCTCTCTCGTTTTGATTATGATTGCTCTGCAGGAGCGAAGATGACCAACACTCTCAAATCCTCTGTGATCGTGTGAAAGTGGTGTTCAATATTTGCTTTTACAAATACCAGTGTTCCTGCTTCAACTGGGCGGCTCTCTTGGCCTACCTGAATGAAAGCTCGTCCATTAATGACATAGTAGACTTCATCTTCAGTATGTGGTTCCTGCATATCGACTGCACCTGCTGGCAACATGTATAGACCAGCGCTAAGCGATGAGACGCGTAGAAATTCTAGGTAATCCTGTCCCAATTGGTTTTGCTGATCAATTAGATAGGTGAGTTCGAAGGCTTCCACGATGCTAATGCTCCTTCTTTGAAGATACATTCACAACAACATTTCTCAGTGTGCCAATACCCTCAATCTGTGTTTCCATCACATCCCCAGCCTTGAGAAATTCGGGCGGATTTCGCGCAAACCCGACACCACTGGGTGTTCCTGTCGCGATGATGTCGCCTGGCTCTAACGTCATGCCCTTTGAAAGGATGGCGATTATCGTGTGAATGGGAAAAATCATCATACTGGTATTTCCCTCTTGCTTTGTAATACCATTAACACGCAATCTCACTGTTAGTTGTTGTGGATCTGTGATCTCATCAGCAGTGACAATCCAAGGACCCATTGGGCAGTAACCATCAATGCTCTTCCCTTTAAAAAACTGCTTATGCCGCGATTGGAGGTCACGCGCGGAGACATCATTGAGTACAGTATATCCAAAGATATGGGACAAAGCGTCCTTTTCTGGTATATTCTTGCCTCCTTTACCGATTATTACTGCCAGCTCGGCCTCCCAGTCAATCTCTTCAGAAACCGTTGGATCGATGATGATGGTTCCAAAGGGGCTATTGACGGTGGTAGGTGCCTTTGTAAATATGACGGGATATTCTGGTACTTTAGTCTCTTGCCCACGTATTAGCGCTGTTTCTTTCGCGTGTTCGGCATAATTCCAGCCGAGGCACATAATGTTTTTGCGTGGACGGGGAATGGGAGCAGCGAGTTGCACTTCAGATAGGTCATGTACCGCGCCAATCCCGCTAAAAGTCTTGACTTCACTGAAGCGGCGACCTGCCGCTTTGTCTAGAATTACCTGTACTTCGCGCATCCCTTGCTCATAATGGTCGAGTAGATCGAGGATCTGTTCGTGCGGAATGATGTTTAGTGCTCGTGCTGCAAGGTCAACATCGATAATCTCATTGTTCAGAACAATACCTACGCGGATCTTTGGGATAGCTTTGGTGGAAAAGCTGGCAAGTTTCATGCAAGTCTCCCTTTGTGTATAGAATTGGTACGCGTGCCCATTTGCCCAGATAACTATATGGTAGTATACAATAGTACAGAATAATCTGGCATCCGGTAAATATTGCCTGGCGCTCGCAAGGCAAGATAGGAACGGAGAAATACTATATGGCAATTGAGCCTCGCCTCGCCTCAGCAGTAATGTTACTGCGTGATAACGCTTCGGACCAGGCAATAGAAGTTTTTATGGTACGGCGTGTCATCCAGAGTGATTTTATGCCTGATGTGTACGTTTTTCCTGGTGGTTCCGTCTCGAAAGATGATCGGGCTGCCGAGCTTGTAGAAGGTATATGTAAGCCTGTAGCATCATCTGCCGGGGATCCCGAAGGGCGCACTGCGCTTGGTAGTGGGCTAAGGGCTGCTGCAATTCGTGAACTTTTTGAAGAAGCTGGTATCCTTCTTGCCTATCGTGCTGAACAGTTACTGGCAATCACCGATAAGGAGTTTAACCGCTTCGATGCGTACCGAAAAGCTTTCCATGAACGACAGGGTTCGCTGGTAGAGATGACACGCGCAGAGCATCTTACCCTGGCAACCAATCTCCTGGATTACTTCGCTCACTGGATTACGCCGGTAGGGATGCCCAAACGTTTCAACACTCACTTTTTTCTTGCGACTGCCCCTGGTGAACAGAAGGCTGCGCATGATCGCCTGGAGACAAGCGAAGGCATTTGGATTTCACCCACCGAAGCCCTGGCTCGCTTTGAACGCGAGGAATTTCCCCTGGTCTTTGCCACCATTTACCAGTTGCGCGAACTGGCGGCGTTTGGTAGTCTGAAAGAAGCCCTGGAATCTACAGCTACGCACCGCGTACCGACCCGTATACCTGTCTTAATCCAGGAAAGTGGCAAAACTCGTGTGTTTCTTGAAGAAGATGCTGGCAACACCTGGGAGGTACCTGAGCATATGACGAAGCAGGGTGCTTAGGGGCAGCTGCCCTAAGCGGAGTGTGGAGTGACCCCACATTGTTTCTTATCCTCTTCGGAGTGGGGTGGCCTAATCCAAACACTGAAAACATCTGGGAGAGAACCTTGACTATTTCTGGAGAATGCTTATGAAACCATATACAGTCATCCTGGCCCCCAATCCCTCGATTATGACAGGACCAGGCACGAATACCATTATTCTTGGTGGTGGAGACGAAGGTGCTCTGGTCATAGATCCGGCAGTTGACGATACTGCCTACCTTGATGCCATCGTGCAAGCTGGAGCAGAGCGTGGAGGTATTCAGCGTATTCTCATCACGCATGGGCATCCTGACCATATTGGGGGAGCCATCGCGCTGCGCAATCGCCTGGGCGCCTCTATCTCCGCTTTCAGTCGGCAGGGTGTACCCATGGTTGATGAGGAAATCGCTGACAGGGTAACATTTCCATCAGGAGATGATACCTTGCAAGCCCTGCATACACCAGGCCATCGCTTTGATCATCTCAGCTTTCTGTTGGTAAAGCAACATACACTCTTTGCAGGTGATCTCATCTCGGGCGTCACCACCAATGTAATTGCACCACCGGATGGTGACATGCTTGATTATTTGAACTCGCTTAAGCGGTTGCAAGAGATAGAAATATCCGAGATTGTGCCCGCACATGGTCCGACTATTGCTGATGCGCAGGCGAAAATCGCGGAATATATAGCCCACCGGATGCTGCGTGAACAGCAGGTAATCCAGACTCTGGAAGTGCTGCCTCCAGGTGCGACCATCCCTGAGATGGTACCCCAAATCTATGTCGATGTAGATCCAAAGCTGCATCCAATCGCGGCGTGGACGGTAGAGGCACATCTCATCAAATTGGAGCGAGAAGGATTAGTGGAGAGGTTGGAGCATGATAGGTGGGCGTTGGTGAGACCAACTGCTTAGCTCTCCTTCTACCTCAAAACCTTAAAAATAATCTCAGTCCCAATATCGCGGCCAGGCCCAGGGTAACTATGGAGAGGATTTGGTCGTGATCATACAGGAAGAAGGCGGCTGCAGCCAGACATCCCAAAAACATCAACGCTAAAGCAATGGGGAATGCGGTGTTAGCGCTATTGCTTTCACGCCTGCGAAAAGCTGTTGCACCGATACCGATATCTCCACCCAGATTGATCACGAACTGCCCTGCCTCTAGCTTGCTGAGAATCCGCTCAATTGAACCTGGCATTTTCAAGAGCGTGTTCATGGTTTCGACGAATTGGCGCAGGAGCTGCTGGATGGCCCGTCTAACGGCCTCTGCATCGATCCCCATGAACTTGCGCGCATAGGGGGCTGCCACATCGATGAAATTAAAATCAGGCGCCAGTCCTGTCGAGACACCCACCAGGGTGCTAATAGCTCGTCCAGTGAAGGCGAACTGTGCAGGAATTTGGAAAGGTTGACCATACAAGAGTTTCCCGACATCCTCGACCACTTCGGGAATATCCAGGTCGCGCGCCTGGCCCAGGGTCATGCCGTAAAACTGCTCGAGTAAGAGTGACAGGCCGCGCTCAATCGCAGCCATATTTGCTCCGTCGCCGATAAACCCGAGCTGAGACAAGGCCTGGACCATCGTTCCTGAATCACGTGTCACAAAACTGAGAAACAGGTCTTTCATGGCTTTCATCATGCTTTTCGTCAGTGACCCCACCATCCCAAAATCGACGAATTCGATGATCGGCCCATCGCCTGGCGCTCCTTGTTTCACAAAGATGTTTCCTGGGTGTGGGTCTGCGTGGAAGAAGCCCTCTTCAAAGAACTGGTAAAAGTACGCTTGCACCGTGCGATTCGCTACTTCAAGGCGGTCAATGCCCTCGGCCTCTAGCGCCGCATAATCGTTGATTTTGATGCCGTTGATCCACTCTAGTACCAGGACACGACGTGAGGTATATTCTTCATACACCCCTGGAATGTAGATGGTTGGGTCGTCCTTGAACATCTCTTGGAAGCGTTTACAGTTGGCTGCTTCGGTAATGTAGTCAATCTCTTCATAGACGGTGCGTTCAAATTCACGATACACGCCCATCAGATCAATAAAGTTGCCGGTGTCAACCAAGCGCATAATCACCCGGATCACGAACTTGAGCGAGTTGAGGTCCATGCGCACCAGTTGATCGATGTTGGGCCGTTGCACTTTCACAGCGACCTCTGCACCGGTGGAGGCGAGCACCGCTTTATGCACCTGTCCAAGGGAGGCGGCTGCAGTCGCTTTGCGTTCTAACACGCTGAAAATCTGCTCGACCGGTTTGCCCAGTTCCGCTTCGATGACGTTCACAATGTGACTGAATGGTTCGGCAGGTACCTCATCCTGCAGCGAGGCCAGGACTGCCAGCGCTTCCTCCGGTAACAGATCGGCACGCGAACTGAGGAACTGTCCCAGCTTAATCATCAAGACCCCAAGCTTGATCGCTGTTTGACGAAAAGCGACCAGCACCTTGATCAAGACTTCGATGTTTGGCTGGACCTCGTCTTGGCCTTTGGCATGCGCACGTAAGACCCGGCGGCGTTCGCGGTAGATGACCCAGATGGTCCACAGCAATAAGCGCGACACACGCACAAAGCGTACAGCTTGCGAAAATCGATGGATTTTTGGCGTTTTTCTACTCATTCGAAACCCTTTCATTTCATTATTCTCTAGCATAACATGTACGTTATCAATTGGGTAGAGGTAAGAAGACAGATATCTTTCGGTTCCTATGTAATCAATTCGTATTACCAATCGTATAATATACAGGGGCTTTTGATAAGCTTGCAATAAAGTTAGTATTTGCTACGTCATTCTTTTGGGGGAAGACCATTTTGTGAAGTATTTCACTTGACTTTGGGCCTGATTATAGGCTACAAACAGGTAGGGAGCAGTTTTGAGAGGGTTACGTTGCATTTGGAGTGGATGTATAGATACATGTCCTGTCTTTCTAAATGATGATGTCATGGGTATTTGGTGCATATTACGACGTTCTGAACAAGTATTCGATTTCTTATTTGCTTATAATACGGAGGTGCATCTTGTCCAGTGTACGAGTGGATATTTCTCCGGCAATACCTACTCGAAGGCGCGATATTTCCTCGTGGGCAGAGCCAGATATCACAAGGCTGAGTACAAGAGGACAAAAACGTTATCATAAACGCAAAAATGCTATCGAAGACTACTTTACAACTGATGATTCCATAGAAATAATTACGCTTCGACATCATCTCTCCTCAGAAATTCTAATGAGACTGGTTGAACAGTGTTTAATGCAACACGAGGATGGAACCCTGTGGGGCTATCGTGCATTGGTTCCGGGCGCATTTGTTATTGACCATTCACCTCAGCCTGCTTCTTCTCAAGAAGAAGAGACTCCGGCACAAGAGATATCGCAAGCTCCTAAAAAAGCAATTTCTGAAGAAGTTTTAAATCCCGTGCTTTGCGAATCTGATAGGTCTTCTTTAGAAGATAAAAATAAGTTTATTGAAGATGATGAAGATACGGCAAAACGTCACGCAATCGAGATTTCCCCTGCTGCCGAACCTGTCGAGACCATCGCCCCTGCTTCCTTAAACGGGCATGACCACCATCAAGCACGTCTTGCTGGGGTATCAAGTACAGCGGCTGCTAATGGAGAAGATAGGGTTATCGAAGTTGGGGTAGCAGAGTCAGCAAATTTTGCTCCTGAGTCGATGACGATTGCTGCAGAAAAAGGACAGGAACTACTAACTAGTGCTGATTCTGAGCTAGAAGAAGCAGTTGCTGAACACGAGATGGCAGAAGTCGTAGATAGTAAAGAAGAGAAGTCTGAGATAAGCAGGAGTGATGCTGCTATAGCAGTACCTTCTGTTTCTTCCATATCTGGCAACTCCAGGACGCAGGTTGTTGTCCGCGAGAGCCTGATTCCTGCGGTTTTACCACTTCATGGCAAGAGGCAGAAGCGGGTCGATGTTAAAAAAGTAGCGCATACACGGCGTTCGATACACAAACGCTGGATACGAGATGTGCAGAATCGGCGCAGGCGCAGGCGGTTCCGTAGTATTGTGGCTACAGTTGTTGTGGCTGCTCTGATGTTTGTGATATTCCTACCCCTCGGTACCGGCTTGGCTGCATATAGCACTTACAACTCGATTCGCAGTGTTGCCCTTGATGGTGTCAATCATTTGCTCACGGTGAAAAATCTACTCCCTATATCTAAAAGTGATCCTACGGCAGCGCTTGATGCGCCGAAGTTGCAACAAGCCCAATCTGAGTTTAGCAAGGCGGAAAGTGACTTTATACAGTTACAGCAACTTGTGCATCGTTCCGATGTACAGTCGGCAATTCAGCAATTTGCTCCCCAATATAGTAGCAAGCTCGACATGGCTCAACGCCTCGTCCAAGTCGGAATAGATGTGTCACGTATGGGTAGAGAACTAGTGGGCGTTGCACTTCTTGGCGCTAACATTATTCATGGTTCTCCTCTTGCCAGTGGGACTGCAAAGCCACTCATCTCAGTAACAGATATCTCAAATGCCGAGGGAGTCATGATCCATGCCCAATACTACATTAATGATATACGTTTGCAGATGAGCCAGGTATCACTAAAGGATTTACCAATAAGCGATACACAGAAAAAGCAACTTGCCTCTGTAATAGCTCTGATGCCCAAAGCGCAAGATTGGATTACACAGGGCCAGGGTTTAATAGGGATCGTTTCATGGTTACTCGGTGTTGATCATGCACGTCACTTCCTCGTGCAGACGATGGATAGTGGTGAACTCCGCCCTGGCGGGGGGTTTACGGGATTGTACGGTGCTCTTACTATTCAAAATGGGCGTATGGCTCCTTTTTCGCTACAAGATGTGACCGAACTCGACTACAATGGCAACGGCGTAGAATTAGGTCGTCAGGCTCCGCCAGAATATCGTAGTTGGATGAAGTTTGGATACTGGGGACTACGTGATGCTAATCTATCCGGAGACTTTCCTACAACCGCAAAGTTGGCTATGCAGGTTTTCCAGGAAGAAGGAGGCGGACCCGTTGATGGTAATATTGCTTTAACACCCACGGTGATTGCACATATTCTTAATGTGATTGGGCCGATAAAAGTACCGCAATATAATGAAATTATCACCGCGCAGAACCTGGAAGATAAGCTCCACTACTATCAGCAGGACTTTGGGGCCATCAGGTTACAAAGGCAGATAACTGGCACAAACAATGCAGCCACTCGAAAAGCTTTCACTTCACTTCTTGGTAAACTGCTGCTTGATAAAGTTCGTCATCTCCAAGTAAAACAGCTTGTGAAGGTTATGCAAAATGCTGTCAAGGATATCCAGTCACGGGACCTGGAGATCTACTTCGCCAATCCCCTTGCTGAAAGTTGGATGATCCAACATGGCTATAGTGGTGCGATGGATACCTTTTCTAAGCAAGATGGCTTTATGGTTGTGCAATCGAACATCAGCATCAGCAAAGCAAGTCAGTATGTGCATACGACAGAGCAGGATAACATTTCGTTCGATCCGCAGGGCGGAGCATACCACAACCTGACAATTACACTAGATTATAAGCAAACTGGCCCCGTCTATGGGTACGATACCTATGCTGACTATATACGTGTCTACGCTCCCGCGGATGCTCAATTCCTGGGTGGAGATGGGTTCGATAGTGGACATTGTCTGACTCCAGCACCAGATCAAACAGGTACTGGAGGCGTCGATACGACTAGGGGTACTGGGAACTCATGTTGTAATTCCAATCCTGTCCCTAAGCCTACGGGTGGAAATGGAAATCCCCCTCCTCCTGAAGGAACAGGAAGTAAGCCTAATCCGTGTACGCAATATGCTAAATCTTTCCCAAGTGATGCCCGTTATTGCCCCGATGGCAACTACTCCCTTGGTCTACGTGGACTCGGCGATTATTGGCCTGTTGATAGTCTAGGGCCTCCTACAGAACTTACCACCGACCTGCCTGGACGCGCCATGTGGGGTGGTTTGACGTTGACGCCCAAGAATTGTAGCTCAACGATCACTCTTCAATGGTACGTGCCACACGCCATGAAGAATATTTCTGGTCAGTCACCCTACTCGATACTAGTACAGAAGCAGGGTGGATATATTCCTACTGTGCAAATCACCATCGATACCAGTGCGATCAATGGTTTGAATCCCTTTAGCTTTCAAGGTGATTTGATCGCTGACAGGCTGTTCTCGTTACCCCCGCTCAAGAAGACGTGAACAGATGTCTTAAGCTCTTGACATCCTGCTGCTTACCCGGTAGACTATAACCAACAAATAGTACTGTGAAGTTGACGGTGAGCAGGAGGAGTAAGCGCATACTCCGCGAGAGAGGGAAGACCAAAGAGGCTGCAAGTCTTCCTCGGAGCAGATGTGCTGAAGGTCGCCTGGGAGTCTGGATACTACAATTTCTACGGGAGCGCCCGTTATTGCGCCTTTGAGGATCAATTTTCCTGGGGAATTGATCGAAACAAGGTGGTACCACGAGTAAAGTAACGCCCTCTCTCGTCCTTGACGGGAAGGGCTTTTTCTATGCGTAATTTCATTTGCCGAAAAAATTGTACTTGGAGGGGATATGATCGAGCAGGAGAAGCAAATAATTTCATCCTTACCCAAAGCCTACGAACCCCAGGCCGTTGAAGGTAAATGGTACCGTTTTTGGGAAGAAGGTGGCTACTTCAAACCGGGTGGTGATACCACTCGCCCAACGTTCGTAATTAGCATGCCACCACCTAACGTGACCGGTGCGCTCCACCTGGGTCATGCAATTACTGCCACTATCGAAGATATTCTTATTCGCTATCACCGAATGAAAGGTGATGACACGCTTTGGGTTCCCGGCGAAGATCACGCGGGTATTGCTACCCAGGCGGTTGTTGAGCGACTGCTGGCACAAGAAGGCACAGATCGCTATGCGATTGGCCGTGAAGCCTTTCTCGAGCGCGTCTGGCAATGGGTGAACCAGTACAAGAGCCGCATCCAAGATCAGCATCGCCGCCTGGGAGCCTCCTGCGATTGGTCTCGCGAACGCTTCACCCTGGACGAAGGACTATCGAAAGCCGTGCGTGAAGTCTTCGTGCGCCTCTATGAAGAAGGATTGGTCTATCGTGGCGAACGTATCATCAACTGGTGTCCACGCTGTATGAGTGCGCTGTCCGATCTTGAGGTCAATCATGTCGATACCCAGGGCACCCTCACTTACGTGCGCTATCCTTTGAAGCCTGTAGGAGCCCAATTTATTGCGCCCGCTAATGAGGACACCGAATATATCGGCGTTGCCACTACACGCCCAGAGACAATCCTGGGTGATACTGCTGTGGCCGTCAATCCTAAGGATCCTCGCTACAAAGACCTGGTTGGGCGATGGGCTATCTTACCCGTCATTGGCCGCGAAATACCAATTATTGCAGATGAAGCCGTGGATCCCACTTTTGGTACTGGAGCCGTGAAAGTAACTCCCGCCCATGATCCAGTGGACTTTGAGATTGGCATACGCCATAATCTCCCCTTTGTGCAGGTCATCGATTTTGATGCAACAATTACTGAGGAAGCCGGTCCCTTTGCTGGACAGGATCGCTATGAAGCTCGCAAAAATTTGCTGGAAGAACTGAATCGACTTGGTCTGATTGTGAAAACAGAAGACTATATGGTGCCGCTGGGTCACTGCCAGCGCTGCGATACCGTGCTTGAGCCGCTGATTTCGAAGCAGTGGTTTGTCAAGATGACGCCACTGGCAACACCAGCTATGGGAACTGTCAAGTACGGCCTGATGAAGATCGTACCTGAACGTTTCAACAAAGTTTACATGGACTGGCTAGAAAACATCCATGACTGGTGTATCTCGCGCCAGCTCTGGTGGGGACATCGTATCCCTGTCTGGTATTGTGACAACTGTGGCCAGATGACAGTTAGCCGTGAGGATATAACTGTTTGCCCGCATTGCGATAGCACCGCTATACACCAGGATGAAGATGTGCTGGATACCTGGTTCAGTTCATGGCTCTGGCCTTTCAGCACGCTCGGTTGGCCAGAAGTGACCCCAGACCTGTTGCGCTATTATCCTACCTCAGTGATGGAAACCGGGTATGACATCATTTTCTTCTGGGTAGCGCGTATGGCGATGGCTGGTATACACTTCCTGGGCACAATTCCGTTCCATACCATCTACCTGCACGGCCTTGTGCGAGATGCGAAAGGCGAGAAGATGAGCAAGTCAAAGAATAACGTCGTTGATCCGATCGACGTGATGGATCAGTACGGTACCGATGCGCTGCGCTTCACGCTTGCTACCAGTAGCAGCCCCGGGAATGACATGAAGCTCGTACCTGAGCGTATCATAGGTAATCGGAACTTCGCCAACAAAATCTGGAATGCTTCACGCTTCGTGCTGATGACAACCAGCGAAATTGCTGGGGGCATTCCCGCCATCGACGAGGTGCAGCCATCCACACTGGCGGATCGCTGGATTCTCAGTCGCCTGGCTAAGTTAACTGGTGAAGTCACACGCCTTGTTGAAGAGTTCCAACTTGGTGAAGCAGGTCGCCAGATCAATGAGTTCTTCTGGTCGGATTACTGCGATTGGTACGTGGAGATTGCCAAAGTACAGATGCAGGGTGATGAATCGACCAGGCGAGCTACAGCAGGTATCCTACGTGCCGTGCTGGATCAAAGTATACGTTTACTGCACCCGTACATGCCCTTTTTGACCGAAGAGGTCTGGCAGTATCTCTATCGCACCAGCGATCCTGATGAGGCTCGCTGGCCCGCTTCAGCCTTGATAGTTGCGCCATGGCCCCAGGCCGATCAGCAGGCGGTTGACGAGGAAGCAGAGCAGGCATTTGGATTGTTGCAAGAAGCGATTACACGCATCCGCGATGCGCGTAACCAGATGAATGTCGAA
>JBKPAZ010000026.1:0-5318 GCA_046726655.1 Chloroflexota bacterium | reverse complement strand
GCTGAAAGGCGACAAAACGGAAGTATCGTTCGTTAGAGATCTCAAGAGAGAACCAATGCAAGAGCTTCGCCGTTTCATGTCCGGTCCATGGACAGCTTCAATCCTTTCACCTGAGGAAATCGAAGACATCTATCAAAGGTTACAGCAAGAGGAAGGTGCTTCGCAAGACGAAACGGAAGAGAACTTCGTCGAGATAGGCCAGGACTGATACAATCAGAGGATAACTTCTGTTTGCCGATTTCTGAAAAAAGGGCTGGGAGAACTTTCTGCTGCGCTCTTGAGTCGCATCAATACGCGGTACAATCTCATCGATAATGTCCGCAGTCGATCTCCGTACGATTACATATAAATGCCACCATTAATGTTGATTGTTTGACCTGTGATATAATCCCCATCGACAATCAGATAGCGGACAGCGCGCGCTACCTCCTGGGGTGTTCCGACACGACCCAGAGGGATACGCTGGAGAATAGCTTCCTTGACTTTGTCCGGTACACTCCTATACATTTCGGTCTCAATGAAACCAGGACAAATCGCATTCACCGTGACATTCGAGCGAGCTAGTTCCAGAGCAGCCGTCTTGGTAAATCCGATGATTCCGGCCTTAGCAGCCGAATAGTTGGCTTGTCCGAAGTTGCCCGCTTGCCCAACAAACGAACTGATGTTGATGATCTTCCCGCTCTTTTGCTTCATGAAATATGGTACGGCAGCTTTGACTGTGTAAAAGTAGCTATGCAAATCCATCTGAAGCACAGTATTCCAGTCTTCCACACTGAGATTCTTTAGTGAGCGATCGATATTGATGCCTGCATTATTGACGAGCACATCGATGCGGCCAAGGCGCTGCACTGCCTCATTGATGAGTGAGGCCGCCTGAGTCGCATCGGAGACATCAGCCTGGATGGCCACCGCTTGCTGTGATCCATGCTCTCTGAGCCACTGCACCAACTCCTCGGCCGACTCTTTGCTATGGGCATAGTTCACGATGATCTGTGCTTCACCTTGCCCCAGTTCGCGAGCTATCGCACGTCCGATTCCTCGACCAGCGCCAGTGATAACAACCACAGCACCTTCCAATGTTGTCATGCCTTCCGCCTCCTTTCGAAATGTGAGCTAAAGGACCCTCCTGGAAACTTTCCTTCCAAAGAGGAAAAACATATACACTTTACATCTTTTTGATGAACGTTATTCTTATGTCTGGTAGCGCGGAGTGATTTACTACATTGTAGCCCCTGTACCCCGCACCAATCGCGGCGATGTCATTCTGCTTCTCTGTTTCCCCTTTGCATTCTCAAACATCTTGTCCCGGATACTTTACCGTTTTCTAGCCCAACACATTGTATGGGTTTTGCAGTAACTGCTTGACCTCCTGGAGGAAGCGGGCGACCGTTGCTCCAGAGAGCATACGATGGTCGGCTGACATGGTGACCGTCATCAGCTCGCGGATCACTGGCTGTCCATCCACTGGAACGAATTGCTTGCGCGTGGCAGCTACGGCCAGAATTGCAGCTTGCGGGGGATTGATAACGGCTATAAAGTCTGAGGCATCCATCATACCCAGATTCGAGACCGAAAAGGTTCCACCCTCTAGATCGGCGGGAGTTAGCTTGTTGGCTCTAGCCCTGGCGATCAGGGCTTTGGCTTCACGTGCAATGGAGCGAACCCCCTTGGTATTGGCATCACGGATCACTGGCACGACCAACCCGGTCGGAGTGTCGACGGCCATGCCAACATGGATATGCTTATAGCGGACGAAATAATCGTCCTTGAGAGAACTATTGACTTCGGGGAACTTTTCGAGGGCGAGTGCGCAAGCCTTCATGATCAAATCATTCACGGTGACCTTCACGCCTTCTTCGCCGAGATTTGCGTTGAGGGTCTGGCGCATGGCCAACATATCCGTCATATCGATCTCGCTGCTGACATAGAAGTGTGGAATGGTCTGTTTTGATTCGGTCAGACGGCGCGCGATAAGCAACTGTACTCGTGTGAGCTTCACCAGCTCAGCTTCTGACAGAGCTGTGGAAATCGGAGTCTCCTGTTGAGGAACAGCCGGAATGGGTGCAGCAGCAGGAGATGCACTGCGTTGCTCAAGCACATCTTCAATATCGTCGCGCACAATGCGACCACCTGGGCCAGTTCCCTGCACCTGACGTAAATCAATGTTATGCTCTTCAGCCATTCTACGGGCCAAAGGAGAGGCTTTTGTCGCTTTTCCACTCCCATTCTGAGCGGTTTTGGAACTCGTACTCTGAACGTCAGCATCCTGCTCTGTTGTTCTTTCGGATACGCTCTGAGTTGCATGCATGGCACGTGTATCATCTCCACCAGTTTCGGCTGCAGATGCAGTCTGTTGCCCAGGTGTCGTCTTCTCTGCACCTTCATCCTTGCCCCCTGCACCGCTGCCAATACGAGCTACAGCCTGTCCAACAGGCACTGTTTCACCCTCCTGGACCAGCACTTGTTGTAGCGTCCCCTCTTCATAGGCTTCCAGGTCCATGGTAGCTTTATCGGTTTCGATCTCTGCCAGAATATCACCTTTCTTGATCTCATCACCAGCTTTCTTGAGCCAGCGAGCAATCGTCCCCTCCTGCATGGTATCACTGAGCCGTGGCATAGTTATTTCGCTCATTGTTTTCCTCTCCTCCGACGTGGTGCAAGTTCGTTGATAGCTTCCAAGAGCTGCTTAGCGCCCGTGAGTGTTGCAAGCTCCAGGGGTTTCGAATACGGCAACGGTACTTCCAGACTTGCCACGCGTTTGATTGGCGCGTCCAGGTCATCAAATGCTTCTTCCTGCAGGGTTGCTGCAATCTCTGCGCCGATCCCATACGAACGCCAATCTTCCTCAAACACAATGGCTCGATTCGTTTTCTTGACCGACGTTATGATGGTCTCATGATCGAGCGGGCGTAAAGAACGCACATCCACCACTTCGATGCTCAGGTTGTTCTCTTGCTCCATGCGACGAGCTACATCCAGAGCCACAGCCGCCATGCGGGAATAACTTATGACCGTCAGATCTGTTCCCTCTTTCGTCACCTTCGCCTGTCCAATAGGAACTGTGTAGTCAGAAGCAGGTTCTTCACCTTTCACATTATACAGGGCAAGGTTTTCCAGAAAGATGACCGGGTTGTTGTCACGCACCGAGGTTCTAAGCAGCCCCTTTGCATCGGCTGGTGTCGATGGAGCAACCACTTTTAGCCCAGGAACATGTGCAAACCAGACTTCCAAATTTTGTGAGTGAGTGGCTGCGAGCTGTTGACCTCCACCACCAGGGGTACGAATGACCAGAGGAATCGGACATTGTCCACCAAACATCGCATAGATTTTCGCCGCGTGATTGACAATCTGGTCCATGGCAGGGACGATGAAATTGATCGTCATGATTTCTACAATCGGGCGTAGCCCAAGCATAGCAGCACCCGTAGCCATCCCGACAAAGCCATTCTCCGCAATGGGTGTGTCCACCACCCGTTTTGGGCCAAACTCCTTCAAGAGTCCAGCAGTGATTTTATATGAACCTTCGAAATTTCCGATCTCTTCGCCCAGCAAGAACACACTGTCATCACGTAAGAGTTCCTCACGCAGGCTATCATGCAATGCCTGTCGATACGTGATCTCCATTCTGCTCAGACTCCTTTCTCCTCTGCCTCGTTGGGGGCATAGACATACTCCTGGAGGCTCTGCATGAATGCTTCCACCGAAGGGAAGGGGCTTTCATCGGCAAACGTGACCGCCTCATCAACCTCACGCTGGACGCGTTCTTCCATCTCACGAATACTGTTCTCATCGAGCAGACCAGCCTCCATGAGACGTTGAGAGAACGCGATGATCGGATCGGCGGCACGTCCTTGCTGCACTTCCTGTTTGTCCCGATAGCGGTCCGGATCTACCACTGAGTGGCCACGGAAGCGGAAACTGACCGCTTCCACGAGACTCGGTTCGTGCTGTTCGCGGGCGAATTTGGCAGCAGTACGCACCGCATCACGGACAGCCAGGACATCATTGCCATCCACACGCCAACCGGCCATGTCATAGGCACAGGCTTTACGGTAGATCTCACTGACTGCTGATCCCTTCTCCACACGCAGCCCCATCCCATAGAGATTGTTCACGACGAAGTAGACAAGTGGCAGGTGATAGATTTTGGCGAGATTAAGCGATTCGTGGAAAGCCCCGTTATTGGTGGTGCCTTCACCCATTTGACAAGCCACGACCTCGTGAGAATCCCGATAGGTTACGGCAAACGCCGCTCCTGTAGCTAGGGGGAGCTGACCTCCCACAATCGCATAGCCACCCATGAAGCGACGCTGTATGTCAAACAAATGCATGGAACCACCGCGCCCCAAAGAGCAACCGGTTTCTTTGCCAAATAGCTCTGCCATCACGCTGCCAGGTGTAATGCCACGGCCTATGGCATAGCCATGTTCACGATAGTTGGTGTAGACATAGTCGTCTGGTTCGAGCCCGGCACAGAAACCGACCACTGTCGCCTCTTCCCCGAGATTGAGGTGACAATACCCGCCTATTTTGGCTTTGGTGTACATCTCCCCCGCTTTCTCCTCAAAGTGTCGAATGAGCAACATCTGGTGATAGTAGCTAAGCAATGTTTCGCGGTCTTCCCCTTCAGGGATTTGTATCCGGGTTTGCTCAGGGGCGGATACCGCAATCTGTACATCTGTTTGCTGGTTACTCTTGGTATCCAAAGTGTATCTGATCCTTTCGTATCAAGAGCCTCGCAAGAGCGAAGCCCTACCCCTCCTCAAGGGTGAGAGAGGAGTATGTTACATCAACCTGCCTCTTACGATCCTGGAGACAGCTGTTCAAACGAAGCAGCCACCTGATGTGCTCCACAGCGATGGCAGCGCTCTGGCCGTACCTCGCTATGCATCATTTCCCCACACACAGGACACACCCAACGCATTGCCACCTCTCTGACCAGGTCTGCACGACTGACAATGCCAACTAACTTTCCTTGGTCTAGCACGGGTAAGCGCTTGATGCGCTCGTGCACGAGCAGATGGCTCACCTCTTCCAGCTCGGTATCTGGCGTCACGCTGATGACCCCACGGGTCATGATCTCACCGACGGTCTGCCCCTCTTTCCCAATGACATCGTACTCGGTCACCACCCCTACCACGACCTGGTTGGCGTTGACGACGGGCAGGCCGCTAATACGGTGCTGCGAGAGCAGGCGTGCCGCCTGCTGTTTGCTCTGGTCTTCTGTAATCGTGACCACCCGGGTGGTCATGACATCTTCAGCTTTCACGTGTGGTAATTCCTCCTCAATGGCTAGTCTTGGTTCAGTGTCTCTTGCA
>JBKPAZ010000025.1:0-20729 GCA_046726655.1 Chloroflexota bacterium | reverse complement strand
AGGATGCCGAAGCGAAAGCTCGCATGGGCAGCGCCCTGGAAATCCTCATCCTGCAGGCGTTGGCGTTCTCTGCTCAGGGCAAGGGAACTGAAGCTCTGACCGTACTGCAACGTGCCCTCACGCTTGCTGAACCGGAGGGCTACATTCGCCTCTTCGTGGATGAGGGGGAACCGATGGTGGCGTTACTGCGTCACGCGTACGCACGCGGTATCGCTCCTGACTATGTCGCCACCCTCCTCTCCGCTTTCGGGGAACAACCGATGCCTGCTCTCTCCCGCGCCTTCCCGCTCGTCGAACCGCTCACCGAGCGCGAACTCGATGTCTTACGGCTGCTGGTGACGGGCCTGTCCAATGCCGAGATGGCGCGGGAACTCGTCATCACCGTCGGCACGGTGAAGCGGCATGTCAACAGCATCTACGGCAAACTTGGCGTGAACAGCCGCACCCATGCGGTCGCTCGCGCACATATGTTGCACTTGCTCTAGAGGACCGCATCACTCCTCTCCGCACCACATCTATCGTCACTTTGGCTACTCGCCTTTACAAATAGCCACACCCGAGTGTGCTGATGCTGCGGCGAGAATCAACCCCACAACACATCCTTTGATACATGTCGCCCTGCCTGGTTGAGCTGCATACTGAGGGTGGTGCTGAAGAAGCATCAGACACGAGACTAAAGGAAGAACGATGTACAGGTATGAAATTCGCGTCCAGGGGCATCTCGACCAGCGCTGGTCAGAATGGTTCGACGGGCTGACGATCAGCTACGATGGAGATGGCAACACGGTCCTGCGTGGACCACTTGTTGACGAGGCTGCCCTGCACGGCGTGCTGATCAAAGTGCGCGATCTGGCTTTACCCCTGCTCGCAGTGAGCAGAGATAAGACCGATGCTTCGATGCAAACCTGATCCTTGTAGTGCCCCGATTTATCGTGGGCAATTCCTCGTAACACACACAGTCGGGCTGAACAACGAGTATCATGATCGGTGCTCAGCTGGTCTGTGGAGCTCTCCTGGAGAAAGGACATTCCAGAAGAGAAAATTTGTCTAGAAAAGGAGAAAATCTATGTCGTTTATAACTAGGTTCATACCCATGCCCATCCTCAGTTGGGTCATCACAATGCTGTTGCGTATCGGTGTGCGCATGACAATATTCGGTCCGATGATGTTACTCACCGTGCGCGGTCGCAAGACGGGAAAACCTCGTACGACCCCTATAGATGTTCACGAATTCGATGGTCGTCGCTTTTTGATTGCCACCCACGGCGTGGGCAGCTGGGTGTATAATCTCCGTGCGACGGGCGAAGGAGTCCTGAGCCTCGGTTGGAGCCGACAGCCGTTTACCGCCCAGGAGCTGACTCCAGAGGCAGGCGGGCCTGTGATCAAGGATGCCTTGGGGCCTCTTCTTGCCTCTCAAGGCGTGCGTGGAACGGCCCTTCGACAAAACTTTAGTCTGGCGGCAGATGCCTCTCTGAATGACTTTATCGATGCGGCCCGAAGCCACCCGGTCTTCGAGCTAAGCTCTCCCGGTAAGCCATCCTCCCAGGGTTAGTCGAGTCCTTGTAGGGATCATGACATGTTGTCGTGACCCCTACAAGAGGAACAGCACCTCAAAGGGGTCAGCACATCCAAACCTGAAAAGTGTACGGTTAGCAAATGAATGGGCCTGTAGAGGGGGATGGGAGTTCCAGGATACGGACCCATCAACGATCTTTTACAGAAAAGCAATGAACAGAACCGAACGAACCATCAGACAAGGAGGGAATGGGCCAATTGCTCCCGAACCATGGCAAGCGCCCGCGCTTCTCCGATGCGCCAGGGATCGATGACACCGAGGCAGAGCCGGCTTGCGGCGGCGCAGAGCATCCGAGCATGGCCCGTTCCCTCTCAGGAGGAACAACACCATGACCCCTCAATCCACTCCATCTCACGAGAAACAGCCACGCGATGCGGGCTATTGGGCACAGTATGCTGCAACGTTGCAGGTGGCGAGAGCGCCGACGGGAGCGCTCAATCTGAATGTTGAAGGTCGCCAGGCGATGAGTCCTCTGCAGGGCTTTGGTCAAATGTGGCAGAAAACCTTTCGTATTCGTCTGAAAGGCGCACAGGTCAAGCCAGCCGAGGTCATCACCACCTGGAAGGAGCGCTTCCCGACGTTCTGGCCGAAGTGGGACCATTTCTACCAACCGCTGACCGGCATTGCTCCTGGGGAGGTGGCCCACATCAACATGGTGCTTCCTGGAGATATCCCCCACGGTCTCCCGCTCTCCACTGGTGTGCTGGTGCTCTATGCCGACGAGGAGTCCTTCACGTTCATGAACCCGGAAGGGCACATGTTTGCCGGCTGGATCACCTTTAGCGCCTACGAAGAGGATGGCTGCACTGTGGCCCAGATCGAGGTACTCGTGCGTACCAACGACCCGGCCTATGAACTGGGCTTTCGCCTTGGGGCGTCCCGCTCAGAGAACAAGTTCTGGCAGTACACGCTCGCCGCGCTGGCAGCGCACTTCGGAGTGGTAGAACCGGTGCAGACTCACGTTGTCTGCATCGATCCACGTGTCCAATGGTCGCAATTCTGGAATATCTGGAAGAATGCAGCCATCCGGACGTTCCTGTACCGCATGCTGAAACCGCTCCGCTGGATGCTCAAATACGCAAGCTACAGCACCTCAACGAAAGGAACATAATAGATGTCTGAAACTCTGGTATAAGCAGAACAGGCAAGCGGAATGAACATTACTGGTCATTTTTCCAGGATATTTACTAGCCGAATCGACGGTGCCAATAGATCATTTTTGGCTTATAGTACTCATAAAGGTTATCCTAACCTTGATAGTACATAAGGGAAAAGAAGGCACCATGGAACAAACAATTACAGAGAAAAACTTTGCTAGCATCCTTTCAAACCAGATGGCCGACGCTGTTGAACGCATTAGCCCGGCGTTAGTCCTTGTCAACGGACGTCAAGGGCGTCCAGCGAGTGGGATTGTCTACGCGCAGGACCTGGTTTTGACAGCAGATCATGTCCTCGAGCGCGAAGAAGACCTGACTATTGAAACTCACGATCAGCGCACGCTCCCAGCCCAACTTGTTGGCCGTGACCTGGGGACTGACCTGGCAGTGCTGCGAGTAGCCAACCTTGGGCTCAGTCCTGCTGCCACTTCGACCGGGCAAGGACGAGTCGGCCAACTTGTGCTGGCAGTTGGCCGGTCAGCAAATGAAGGGCCTATGGCGAGTATTGGTATCGTAAGCGCCGTTGGTGGTCCGCTGCGTATGCAAGGGGGAGCGACGCTCGAACGGTATATCCGTACCGATGCGATACCCTACCCGGGCTTCTCGGGCGGGCCATTGATTGACGCACAGGGAGCAGTGCTGGGAATTACGACAACGGGTCTGGTGAACAGCGCAACACTGGCGATACCTGCCGCAATCGCATGGGGCATTGCAGAGACACTGGCACAGCAGGGCTTTATTAAGCGAGGTTACCTGGGCATTAGCAGCCAGTTGGTACAGCTACCAGAGACTCAACGCGCTGGAAGGACAGAAGACCACGGCTTACTCATCGTACAGGTCGATGAGGGTAGTCCAGCTCAAAAAGGTGGCCTCATGCTCGGTGATATACTGGTAGCACTCGATAACCATCCACTGAAGGATGCGGAGGACTTGCGGTCACTCCTTACAGGAGACCGTGTCGGAAAAACCATTCCGCTTGAAGTCATCCGCGGCGCTAAAAGCCAGACATTGCAGGTAACAGTGGGTCAGCGAAGCTAGCTAAGGATTAGATACTATGACAACAGCGGAAGCAGGACGATCGCAAGGATCGCCCCTACATTTAGCATTGATTGATGCATTTTCGTCGGGCCTTGGAGAGATGATCGAGCAAGCGCAGGCGAGCGTGGTACAGGTACGGCGTGGGGATCGTGGGGCAGGGACCGGCGTTATATGGCAGACAAAAGGTGGTATCATCACGAACCACCATGTAATTGCACATACAGGATCGAAGATCCTGGTAGAACTACGAGATGGACGCGTGCTAGATGCACAGGTAGTAGACAGTGATCCAACATTAGATGTGGCATTGCTCAACGTTTCAGCAGACAATCTGACAGCAGTACCAGTTGCTGATTCTTCGAAATTGCGCGTCGGCGAGTTAGTCTTCGCCATAGGTCATCCCTGGGGTCAGCGTGGAGTCGTTACCGCGGGAATCGTCAGCGCATTGAGCAAGCTGAAGATGCGCAACAGTAACCGGCAGTTGGAGTATATCAAGTCCGATGTGCGGCTCGCTCCCGGCAATTCAGGTGGCCCGCTGCTTAATGCACAGGGCCATGTGATTGGTATCAACGCAATGATCATGGGAGGCGACCTTTCGGTAGCAATCCCGAGTAATGTGGTGAGTTCCTGGATAGCGCAGTTACCCCAGGCGCGCATTATCCTGGGTGTACAGATACAGCCAACCGAGTTGCCAGCCAACATACGTCAAGAGTTAGCGAACGAGCAAACACTGGGCTTGCTTGTGGTAGGTATTGTTGAGGGTGGACTCGCAGAGCATGCAGGTCTGCTTGTCGGCGACGTACTGATTGATATAGCGAATAAGCCTTTGGGCGACGCGACAACGCTGCGTACAGAGTTAGCTCAAAGTAGCTCCCAGGAAACGGTACGCTTGCGTGTGTTACGTGGCGGGGTGGTTCAGGAGATCGATGTAGCGTTACGCACACGGGAGCAGGCTGCATGATTCGCGTATTCGTCATCGCGCCGACACCGATGATGCGTGTAGGCTTGAGCACGATACTGACAACGAGAGATATGCAGGTGGTTGGCGAGGCGACAATGCTTGCCGAGCCAGCCATCGAGCTATCTGGAATCGATGTTATCGTTCTAGCGGAGGAAGAGTTGTTGGATGGCCTACAACGTATGGTTGCAGAGGGGACCGCACCAGCTCTCGTCGTGTTATCCAGCAACAATAATCGCCTACCAGCCATGCTAAACGCGCTCTCGCCTCATGGCTGGGGAGTTGTACAACCGGATGCAACAACGGCACAACTTCAAGCAGCCGTGATGGCTGCTGCACAGGGTCTGCGAGTGATCCCAAATAATGATGGTTTGCAATCAGATAGTCATGCATCGCACTTTGAGAATCATGCATCGCAACAACGCGATCGCAGCAAACCGGGCGACCGCGAGGGTCGCCCCTACATGTTAGGGGATTTTGAGTTAGGCGACGTAGGTGCAGTATTGCCAGATGAAGCGCTTACGGCTCGCGAACGCGAAGTATTGGAACTGCTCAGTCGAGGATTGCCTAATAAGCTGATTGCACGTAGACTTCAGATTAGTGAGCACACGGTAAAGTTTCATGTCTCTTCAATTTATGCTAAACTGGGAGCAACAAGCCGCACCGATGCGGTGAGCCGGGGAGTCCGTAGGGGTTTAATTACCCTTTGATTTGCTGAGCAAGCGTCATAAGTGTTAGAAGTGCTACAACTGATGCAAGTGTTGCAAATACGGCTGGCGAATTCGATTTCTCCGCCCTACATCATGCTTACTCATGCTCGAACTCAAGTTCAGAACGGTGATTATCCGGGATTCAGCAGCAAGGTCTGTTACAAGTGATGCAACTGATGCATCTGTTACAAATACCACTGGTGAAGTCCTCCCAGATCTTTGGATCTGGGATTCGCCAGCAATATCTGTTAGAAGTGTTATAAATGTTATAAGTGTGCGCAATATGGATGCGACTCAGTTCTACCTACAAGATTATTCGTAACTTTTCACTTCTCCCTTCTTTTGCGCGGCCTCTGGCGGCGCGAGGCAAGGGGTTCCAAGGGGCCTTGCAAGCCCCTTGGAACCCCTTGCTGAATAGTAAAAATCGACCTGACAAGTTGTTTAGCAATTTGTAGCGTTTGTGTCAGCTTTCTGAAACAATTCTTCTGAAAGGCGAGATACGATGGGCGATCTCTGGCGCGCACTCGGATACCTGCGGAAGTACTGGCCTGTAACACTAGGTGCATTCGCCAGTTTACTGGTCGTGACGCTTACAAGCCTGATTAGCCCACAGATTCTACAAGTGTTGATTAACCGTGGCATCAGCGCTAGCAATCTAAGCGTGATTTTTTATGCCTCGCTGCTCTTACTGCTTGTTGCTGGCATCCGGAACCTGTTTACTTTTACTCAGGGATTTTGGAGTGAGAAATCCTCCCAGAGCGCAGCCTATGAGATGCGTAACGCCATTTTTGCCAGGCTCGAACATCTGAGCTTTAGCTATTATGACCAGGCTCAAACGGGACAACTGATGACCCGTGTAACGAGTGATGTAGACACGGTACGCAACTTCACCGGCAATGGACTGCTACAGCTCTTGAATGCAATTGTAATGCTACTTGGCAGCGCCATCATTTTGCTTCTTACGAACTGGCGCCTGGCATTAATCGTGCTGACAATTGTTCCAGCCATTCTGGGCATCTTTTTATTTTTCATACGCAGAATCGGGCCACGCTTCCGCCTGGTGCAACAAAAGCTTGGCAACCTCAATACTATTCTACAGGAGAACCTGGCAGGGGTACGTGTGGTCAAGGCATTTGTGCGCGAGCCATATGAACTGGCACGTTACCGTACCGCCAATGATGATCTGCTGCAAGAGAACCTGGTTATTGTGCGAGGCACATCGTTGTCCTTCCCGCTGATCTTTTTTATTGCAAATCTCGGCACCCTGGCGGTTATCTGGTTCGGCGGAGCACAGGTGATAGGAGGACAGCTAAATATTGGCGAATTAGTCGCCTTCAACACCTATCTGACCTATCTGCTGTTGCCTGTCTTCGTCCTTGGTAGCACGTTGACATCAATTACACAGTCGGCTGCCTCCGCGCACCGTGTATTCGAGGTAATCGATGCCCCAATCGAGGTAGCCGATAAACCTGGTGCTATGGCCCTAACCCATCTCCATGGCCATGTTGAGTTTGAGAATGTATCTTTCCGTTACGCTGGCAGTGAGATAATGACGCTGACTAATGTCTCATTTGTCACTCAACCAGGCCAGACGGTGGCGATCCTGGGAAAAACCGGGTCGGGCAAATCCTCGATCATCAATTTGATCCCGCGCTTCTACGATGTGACCGACGGGAGGGTGGTGGTTGACGAATACGATGTGCGCGATGTCACACTGGTAAGTTTACGCTCACAAATCGGCATTGTGCTGCAAGAGACAAACCTTTTCAGTGGGACTATACGGGAGAACATCGCTTACGGTCGTCCAGGCGCGGCTGAGGACGAAATCGAAGCCGCTGCAAGAGCAGCCCAGGCACACTCGTTCATAACCAGTTTTCCAACCGGCTATGATACTGTTGTGGGTGAACGTGGCATTGGGCTAAGTGGAGGTCAGCGGCAACGTATCGCCATCGCTCGTGCGCTCCTGTTAAATCCCTCAATACTGATCTTAGATGATAGTACATCAGCAGTAGATGCGGAGACAGAGTATCAAATTCAGCAAGCCCTGCAACACTTGATGGAAAACCGTACATCATTCATTATCGCGCAACGCATTAGCACAGTACGCAATGCCGACCATATTTTACTCGTAGATGGGGGACGACTCATAGCACAGGGAACGCACGAAGAGTTGCTACGAAGTAGTTGTGAGTATGCTGAACTACTCGAATCGCAACTACTGAGCGAGAAAGAACAAGTATCTATTGCGTAGACATTCAATTCGTTTCAGGGAGCATAAATGAACCAGCGACTAGCCGCAGATCAGATTATCCATATCTATGGCTCGACAAAAAGGACGGGCGGATCTGGCGAGGAGCGTATTCAAAGTGGTGCGCTGCTGCGACGACTACTGCGTTTTCTTGCGCCTTTCCGCTTACAACTCCTTGGCGCTCTTGCTCTGGTAATAATCACTGCATTGGTACAAGCTACAGGACCAGCGTTGATTGCGCGCGCAATCGACGTGAACATCACACAGAAAGATTTCCAGGGCCTAACCCAGACCATGCTGCTATTACTTGGCATTTATATTATCGGGCTGTTAGCTCAGTCCGGTCAGGGATATCTGATCGGCCGGGTTGGTCAGAGGTTTCTAGCGCAACTGCGTATCCAGATATTTGACAAAATACAATCGCTTCCCCTGGCATTTTTTGACCAGAATAAGGCGGGCGATCTGATGTCACGCCTGGTGAACGATATCCAGACGATCAACCAATTGCTCAGTCAGGGCATTACGCAGGTAATCGGCAGTGTGTTCTCACTGGTTGGTATTATCATAGCCATGGTCGTACTGAGCTTGCCACTGGCAGCGGTCAGCTTTCTTGTTCTGCCTGTAATGATCTGGATAACCGTGTTGTTTGCACGACGTTCTGGCGTAGCTTTTCGCCGCACCCGTACTGTGCTCGGTATCGTCTCTTCAGAATTAGAGGAGGAGCTTGCAGGTGTAAGAGTAGCCCAGGCATTCAATCGAACAGAGGCAAATATTCAGCACTTTGCCGAACATAATGCGGCCAATCGAGATGTGAATGTACAAGCTGTTATAGTGACTTCCGCTTTTACACCTTCTATCGATATGCTAAGTACACTGGCAACAGCTATTGTAGCTGCATTCGGTGGCTGGCTGGTAGTCAATCACAAGATTCCTGTTGGAATTGTAGTCGCGTTCTTCATCTATGTGCAGCAGTTTTTCCGTCCCATCCAGATCATCAGCAATATTTATACACAGATGCAAAGCGCATTTGCAGGCGCTGAGCGCATCTTCGACCTGATAGATACGCCACTGAAGCAGCAGGATAGTCCCGAGGCACAGATACTACCACCGGTGGAAGGACGTGTCGTTTTCGAACATGTCAATTTTAGCTACGATCCCAGGCCAGATTCGACGAACCTGGTGCTACGTGATATCAACCTGGTTGCTGAGGTGGGGCAGACAATAGCGCTAGTTGGAGAAACAGGCGCTGGTAAATCAACCCTCGTCAATCTGATCCCGCGCTTCTATGATGTCACCAGTGGTAGTGTGATGATTGATGGATTTGATGTACGCGATGTGACGCTTGCGAGTTTACGGCGGCAATTGGGATTTGTGCAGCAGGACACTTTTCTCTTCTCGGGTACTGTAGCCGATAATATTCGCTACGGGCGTCTTGATGCCACAGATACTGAGGTGGAAGAGGCCGCCAAAGCTGTGAGCGTACACGATTTCATTACGGCTCTGCCAGATGGTTACAAGACGAGGCTGGGCGAACGGGGGACTGGGATGAGCCAGGGCCAGCGGCAGTTGATTGCCTTTGCCCGAACGGTGCTTGCTGATGCGCGTATCCTGATACTTGATGAAGCTACATCTAACATTGATACTTATACGGAAGGCTTGATCCAGAACGCTCTAAAACGTTTGCTTCAGGGCCGCACGTCCTTTATTATCGCGCACCGCCTTTCGACTGTACGCGATGCGGATCTGGTGCTTGTCGTTGATAAGGGACAGATTGTCGAGCGAGGTACTCATAACGAGTTACTGGCGCTGGGCGGACGCTACGCTGAATTGTATCAACGCCAATTTCCGTAGGTATATGCCGTTATGAGTTAAAACCGGTACATCCTGAGCAATAATTTGCGATTTTTGCTGATATGGATTATAGTTAGGACATACACAAACTTTAGTTGAGAAAGCACGCGCCATGAATGAAGTAGAGCGAGAACAGCCTCAAGAAGTAATGCTTCCTATCGAGTGGCATGTTCCTGAAAATCTCCAAGGTCACTACGCGAATAATGTGATTGTCCAGCCTGGACAATTTGAGATTAACCTCTTTTTCTTTGAATCGCGAATTCCTCCATTCGCTGGCCCACCAGAGGTCAGCAGAGAGTATCTATTGAATCAAGGCTCGGTTCGCTTTGAATGCGTTGGCAAGATGACTGTAGATCCACAGTTGGTACCTGAGATTATAAAGGCCCTGCAAATAGGTTTAGACAACTACAATGCTTCCAAATTGAGCAACGAAAAAGAGGCAACTAGATGATTACGACCGTTATCTATGAGGCTGGCACCGCCTTTGCTTGTGTTCCTCTTCCGCCCGCTCCTGCTAGCACATTTCAGGCTGACCATTTTACGTTCAGTGAATCGGCAGCAGTGGCAGAAGCAGACTTCATAGTGCGAGATGCTTTTGACGAATTGGAATGGGCTACCATTGTCAATATCCCCCACGTGCGACGTGGATTACGTCGCCTTGCCGCAGAAGCGCGACGACAAATCGCTGCGGGAGAAACCGAAAAAGGCGGCTTTGCAGATGCGTGAAAAGTAGAAGGACGAAAGAATTTCACAAACTGTTCGCGAGGTTGCCACCTCATATACAAGACCAAGCAAAAGCCGCCTATCAGGTTTTCAAAGTGAATCCCTATCACCCTAGCCTTCACTTCAAGCGCATTGACCCTCAAGAACCCATTTATTCCGTGCGAATCGGCAGAAGCTATCGAGCAGTAGGCTTATGGGAAGGCGATACTATTTATTGGTACTTTATCGGCTCCCACGAGGACTACAACTACCTCTCGTGATATCGCCTAAAAAACTGAATGACTTCCGTCAATCTTGTTTGAGCACGCCCAAGTGCTGGAAGTGAGAGAGCAGGTTCACCTGACTCGTTCTCTGGCGGTAACGAGTCCGCCTGCTCGAGTAATCTCCAGAGAGCTGCCTCACGTTCATCCGGCGAGGCAGCGTCCCCCGGTTGGCAGAGCAGACTGGTTGACAGGCGAAGACAGAGTGACTCTGGCGGCTCACCAAATGCGGAACCAGGAAGAGTAGCAATATCCCATTCCTCCAACAAATAGTGCGCAAGATCTGCACCTGTCCTGATGCTCTGTTCCATGAGTACAGGACGCCACGGAGAGAAATCTGGATAGAGATAGAATGCGCCAGCCGGACGAGGACAGGGAACGCCAAGACTGGCCAGCGTGTCGTAGAGTCGACCGGATACATAACCATAAATACGTGCCGAGCGCTGCACGTATTGCTCCACCGATTCATTCAGGGAAAAAGCGGCAAGAGCAGCTTCCTGTACCGGCGTGGCAGCGGCTGACCAGATTTCACTTGCCAGGGCACGTAGGGCAGCCATGGCCTGTGTGCCTGCTGTCGTTGTAGGAAGTGCTGCGTAACCGAGCCGCCAACCACCTGCTGAGAAGGCCTTCGAGAGTCCTCCGGTCACGATGCAGCCCTCGGGATAAAAGAAGGCAGGTGAGACATGCTCGCGCCAGCCATGAGCAAGTTCAGCATAAATTTCATCACTAATGAGTGTTATGCCTTGCTCACGCGCCCAGAGTGCGAGAGCTTCCACATCAGAGCGATCAAACATGCTTCCGGTCGGATTACTTGGAGTATTCACGAGCAAGATGCGCGGATCCGCCCCATCTCTGTGAGCCTGGTCCATTGCCCGCGAAAGTGCTTGCGGAGTCAGGCGATGATGATCGCCTGAATCGGTCTCTACTCCAATCACTCGCCGGCTGGCCAGTCGAGCCTGCGGGGCATAGCTGACCCATGAGGGAACTGGTAACAGCAAGTCCCCTTCGAGTACCTGTAGGAGAGCATAGAGCAACGGCTTACTTCCTGGACCGACCACAATCTGGTCAGAGGAAAATGTCAAACCACGCTTGCGTGCGAGATACGCCGCGATGGCCTTGCGCAGTGCAGGTATCCCAAGCACAGGCGCATAGCCAGTGCGTTTTGCTGCTTCAGCCAAAGCTGTGGCTAACAGAGGATGCAGTGGAAATGCAGCTTCGCCAAAGCCAAGATGTATGGTTTCCTGACCTGCAGCACGTCGTTTCGCAACGGCCTCATTCATGGCCAGGGTTGCGGAGGTGGCAAGCGTCTGCGCAGTCGGTGCCAGGCGGAGTGGAGTATGCTGATTCAGCCAAACCTCAAGGCGCTCTTCTTGCCGATCCCAAATCGTGGTCGTGTTCAGTTGCATGCATAGCCTTTGCATGGTTGTGACGATGGCTTCCCTCTCGTTGCGCTTCGCACGTCTTGCCTGGCATGCTTCAATGACTGTAGGATAAAGCAGAAGCCGAACTATTGCCTGTCCATCCGTTTCAACAACAAACAGAAAGCTCTGATCATTTCGCTCTCTTTCATCAACGGCGTAATCGTCAAGAAAATCGCCGGTGCAATACAGAATTGGTTTCCCCTTGTAGAGCTCTATCCCTCGAACCACATGGCCAGAATGGCCAAAAATAACATCAGCGCCTGCATCAATTAAGGCGTGAGCAAAAGGAATATGTTCCGCCGGGGGGGTGTATCCCCAATTTGATCCCCAATGAGCCGATACGACCAGAAAATCGACCACAGCTTTTGTCTTACTCACCAGTTCCAACAGCTTTACAGCTCGCTTATCCTTCAATGTAATGGGCACATACACTAGTCCTGGTTGTTCTTCGGTTGCTTCCCAACCTGGCTCATTATCCGTAAAGGCGATAAGCCCCAGCTTTTTCCCTTTCACTTCCCAGATTGCAGCTTCAGAGGCTTCAGTGATGGTAGCGCCTGCACCAGCATAATGAATGCCGGCAGCATCCAAATTGCTCATCATGTGAAACAACCCTTCATATTCAAAATCAAGGGTATGGTTATTCGCAAGGGAGACAGCATCAATAGATGCAGCTTTGAGGGTTGCGATGTTTTTGGCATCTGATCGAAAGTGAAACACCTTTGGGGTAGCCGACCAGGGAGTTCCCCAATCAGAAATGACGCACTCAAGATTACAGAGACGCACATCGGCATGGTGGAACAGCGATAACGTGTCTCCCCACGGATAGCCAGGAGGTTTTCCTTGAAGCACTGCGTTCACCAGTCGTCCAAGCATGACGTCACCAACAAAGAGAAGCTTCATCTGCAATGTTCCCTGATTCTCCATTTCTGTATCAACCTCGCTTATTAGAAGCAGCATTTGATTGCTATCACAAGCGGCTCATACTCAACCTGGATAGCCACCCTCGTATCGTGACTAGCATATCATATGGAGAAGCAATCCTGCTCAACAGAAAGCCCGAAATCACAGTTGGACAAACAGCCTCTGCTTTGTTCTGATTCTTGCCACTCAATGTGCGAACTGTGGGGACTTACACGGTCAGGATTAAGTCCACCGCGAGTAAGAGACCGATCAGGCTCGCCAGGATGGTGAGAAGCACGACAAAGCGGACGGGTGGATGAAACGCATCCCGGTCGATGTTCGCGCGAATGTGTAGAAAGTTCAGCAACGCTAAGCCCAGCATCACCAGACCCAGCACGGTCAGACTGATCCCCACGATGGCAGAAAAAGGTGCCCAGGAAGCAAGGCCTGGCTGGGTCTTGCCTCCCGCCAGAGGCGCAGGGATGGGCAAGCGCTCGACCACGAAACCAAAGGCGATCGTGGCCAGACCGGTCCGCACCCAGGCCAGGAAGGTGCGTTCGTTCGCCAGGTGATCGCTGGCTTTCTTGCTCAGTAAAGGATAGGCAGAAGCGGATGCTGCGTGTTTCCCGCAGCATCCGCTTCTGCCTGCGAACCTGCGAGAGATCGTGGTTGTTCCATTGATCGCGCCTTTCGTCCATCCCAGGACTGTTACGGTGTGAGCGCCTGCTCAATCACCGCATCAACGACGGCAAGATTGCCGACCAGTTCCTGTGGGAGGGTGTAGCGATCTTTCAGGTAAGCGACGCTGTTCGTACTCACCCAGACCTGGCTATCCGCACTTTGCCAGACGAGGACTTTGAGGGGCAGATCGAGTGCGAGCAGCGGGGACGCGATCATGAGGGGAGTGCCCCCTTTCGGATTGCCAAAAATCAGCACGTGGGCCTCCTGCATCGTGAGGCCGACGCGTCTCGCTAAGTCACTATGGTCAATCTGCGTAAAGAGGGTCAGGTTTCGGCTACCGATGACCGCCTTCAGGCGTTCCAGTATCTGCTCGACAGAAAACGGACTGGGTCCACTCACAATGCCCTCGACTGAGGGCGGTGTTCCAGATGTCGTTGCATCGTTCATGTTTTTCACCTTTCTCTTGTACCGACGAAGGATAGCGGTACTCCTGAACAGGACCGTGATCCTCGTGCTGGGATTACGGCCTCATGGATTTCTTTCTGACAAAGCTTCGCGCGCAAAGACCGCGCGCAGGGTATCGATGACCTGGGCAAGAGCCGCGCGTGCGAGAGGGGTCTCAGCAATCGGGTTGAGCAGCGCGAGGTCGTGGATCGCTCCCAGATATCGGGTAGCTCTCACCGGCACGCCCGCCGCCATCAGCTGGTGGGCATAGGCTTCGCCCTCGTCGCGCACGACATCCTGCTCGCAGGTAATGATGAGTGCTGGAGGCAGTCCCCTGAGTTGTTCAAGCGATGCCCGCAGCGGCGAGACGGTGAACTCCTGGCGCTCTGGTGCTGGCACATAGCTGTCCCAGAACCAGCGCATCGTCTCACGGGTGAGCCAGGGAAATCAGCCCGTCAATCGGGTGGTTGTTCCCATCGGGATCTAATTCTCTTTGAGAAGAGAAGGTCAAGGGATCCGAGAGGACATGCTGGACCTCTTCGTAGCCCAAAATCAGCCAGGAGGCACGTTCCGCATCGTAATAGACGCGATGCTTCTGGAGCAACTGTTGATACCAGCTAAAGATCGAAGGCGTCAGAAACACGGAACTTTGTTGTTGACGACGGCGATGGAACTCTTGATACTCGAAGTCTGGGTAAGGAATGCTGACAGATGCCATCAGTGATCACCTCCAACTCATCGAAATACTTCAATACATGGGAGACAGGTTGAGTCATAGTGCGAGTGCTCTCTCCAAAGATCTCGTGGTCACAGTATATCCCATCAGAAGATGGAAGCAGGAGAGCATTCCCCGGCGAAACACACTCGTTTCCCACCCTTGAGTCCAAATTCTGGCCACTCTTTCTACGACACCTGATGGTTTGAATACAAAGAGGTAGGCGGCAACAATGAGCAACAGCTTTTGCAGCGCCCATTCCCGAATACGTTGCTTGAATATGCGCTAGGGGAGCAGATACTGCTCCCCTAGCAAAGTCAGACCTACCGTCCGTTTTGTGACGCTGCCCCGGAATCATGGAAAGGGATGCTGGGGCAGAAGAAGCGCCAGCAGGACTGGTACCACGATAACCAGCGCAGTGGCACCAAGCGCCCAGAGCGCCGCGTTAGCTTGCACTGCTACTCCAGTTCGCTGCCAGGCTGCCACTTGTCGTAAAACACGCCAGCAGGCAATAGCGAAGACAACGATTGCCAGCACCAATCCAACGATCAGGGTGATCAACGTTGCTTGCTGCTGCACGAAAAATCCCGACCCGGCAACCAGTTGGCGAGCGAGCACGGTGAGGACGACTGCGAGCGCAACACAGCCTGCGAGAAGCCCCAATGGAATCAGCCCGATCAGAGCGCCGCGTATTGCACTGCCTTTCACCTCAGTAGATGGTTCTTGTGCTGGAACCGTGGAATCTTCAATCGAATGGGTAGACATGGCTTGTTTCCTCCTTCATCTCTGCCTTATGATCCGCTGGTGTCGGGACCAAGCGCTGCTGTATAGAACGCGACGATCCGATCTACATAGACTTTCCCTTCCACATGGTAGGACTGGGCATGCGTTGCCCCTGGCACTAACCAGGTTTGAACATTGGCACCAGGCGCACTGAGAGCCGCAGCAGCTAAGGTATACATATTCGACGGCGGCGTATCTCGATGATTCGTGTTATCGTCGGTCCCCTGGATCAGGAAGATGGGACGCGGAGCGATGCTGGCAATGACATCCACAGGGCGCGTATGGTAGTAGTCCACCCCGTAGAGTACCTGGGCTGCTATCAGTCCTCCTGGCGTGAACATCGCGGGAAGATGACCTTGCGCTGGGATATCGCGCTCGAGCCTGGGAAGGATATCGGCGTAGGCGCTGTCAGAGACGATCGCTCGAATCGCCGGCTCATTGGATGCTGCCAGAATGAGCGTCGCTCCTCCCAGTGACTCGCCCCACCCGGCAATGGCACGTGGCCGACCGAGTTCAGGATAGGGAAGCGAGCCGGAATGCAAGAAATCTACCGTACCCAGGACATCGCGCTGTTCGTACAGCCCAAGTGATCGAGGCGCTGCGGGTGACTCACCATTGCCGCGCAGATCAAAGGCCAGAATTGCAAAGCCTTGACGAGCCAGGTCGCCACTCAGGCTCAGGATTCCAGCACCCTTATCAACCCGGTTAGAGGTATCACCATGCACCACGATAATGGTGCGCTGCGATGTCAGTTGGCCATTTGGCAGGATGCCAGGGATAAACCAGCCTTTGAGTTGCACGTGGTCATACCGGCTTGGGAATGTAATGTCTTTGTACTGTAACCCAAGCGAGGCAGGTGTAGCGTCAACTGGCTTGTGCTGCACATCCATAATTCGCATCGCAATGTAGACTGAGACAGCCGAATAGCCGACCATGAGCAACACCGAAAGCGAGAGCAGCGCTGTCACTACAATACGCCAACCTCGACCTTTCCTGGTCGATTTGTCTGCTACAGGTGGTGCAGATGTACTCGAAGATGGTGTATGGGTAAGCATCGACCTTTCCTCCTTTATTTCTAATAACCATACTAGAAAGAGAAGTTACTTGTGCTCTGTTGCTTTTGTGCACTGAGATGGTACTCTTTAACCCGGCATGCCGGTTCTTCCATCACATTCCCCGCAATGTTATGCAAGCACGGTAACTCACACTTTCCTACCTTCGAAGAATAGTACATTGACTTCACATGCACATCACAACAATGAGTCTCACTCTTGCAAAAGCATCACAATAGTTGGGGGATAGCAGCAAAGTGTGGATACAATCCTAGAAAATCCAATCGTGACAGTTTTTAAGGGGGAACAGGGAGTGCGCCAGTTCATGGAGTAGCACCGAGACGACCAACAGCAGAGTCGCAAGCAAGCTGATCCCCAGTAGACGAGAGGTGACCAGCCTCGAGAGAGGGCAGGAAACCAGCCAATCTCAAGAGACCAGGTGAGCAGCACTACGATGATGAGCCAGCTCACGTGGATCGAGATTTCAATGCCGGCAATGGTGCCGATGCGGAGCGAACCAGGCACCATGCGCCTCCTCTCACCTTGTGTGACGTGGTCGCACGATCAACATCGGCAGCCTGGTGGTACTCAGGACGCGATCAGTCACACTGCCTAGCACCCAGCGTTCCCACCCACTTCGACCATGGGTGGAGATGGCGACCAGATCACAGCCGTTCTCGCCTCCACGCTCGGCCAGGTCGACCAGGATGCTGGCAACATCGGTCCCCAGCTCGACCGAGTACGTCAGGGCTAGCTTGAGGTCTGGCACCGTCTCCTGCAAGCGCTCCACGACGGCTTGCAGATAGGTCTTTGCTCGCTGGAGCGCCTCTTCGTTCAGCTCACTCACAAAGCCCTCTGCCGCGGTTTCCGGGAAGAGCTTGACCACCTGAACCAGGTGCAACGCTCCCTGGGCAGGGGCAGCCAGAGCAGCGATGAGGTGAGCCGCCGGAACGAGGGCCGTCTCAGCAAGCAGTGAGCCATCCAGCGGGACGAGCGCAGCGAGCTTGCGTGCCGTTTCCAGGTGTGAGAGCAGCGCCGTGGCTCCACGCTGTTGCAGCACCAGCACCGGCACGCTGCTGTGATGCACCAGGCTGTGGGCAACACTGCCCAAGGCCCAACGGGTGAACCCGGTTCTGCCGTGACTGCAGAGCACGACGAGCTCGATCCGGTGGGCCTGGGTAGCCGCCATGAGACACTGAGCAGGGAGTCCAAACGAGACCTCGATGCTGGTGTTGATGCCTGTCAGCAATGGTGAGGCAGCAAGCTCGTTGAGGTACGCGGTGGTGGTTGTCATCTCCGACTCGATCACCTGGTCGTTCATCAGGGGAACCGGAGCCAGGCCTCCGCCGTAGTCAATCAGTGGGCTGAGCACTTGCACCAACAGCACTGAGCCGCCCGTGGCGCGTGCGATGCGTGCCGCTACTGGCAAGGCTTGCTCAGCGCGAGGAGAGCCATCCAGCGGAACCAACACATGTTGAAACATGAGAACCCTCCTTTTCGGATTGCCGGTACATCCCTCTTGAAGCTTCGCCTCCACCTTCTCCCTGCTGCGATCACATCAGCTGAACCGATGCGTACGTCTTCGATGCCTGCTTCAAGGCACCGGCAACGCATGCAGTTATTTCCTATTGATAGCGTAAACCTTGCTCATCACATGCGCATCACGCGATGGAAGACCATGCTCACAAAACGCTCACAAGAGGACGTTCACGATGATGTATAGAATGCTCCATCTTGACGTTACAGCCTGCGCTGGTACGGATCGCACTTCGAAGCGTGTTCTTTTTCGGAGGGTTTTGAACGGTTCCTCACCTGCTCCCAGGCGGACTATCCCTGAGTTTCAGCATGTAACCAATGAAAGTCGCGAGAGGGTGCGCATATACTTAGCAGGCGTGCCCTGGCATCTGTTGCGGCAGATGCCAGAGGTATCATTGACCTTACGTAAGACAACAGAGGTTCTCAACAGCTAAGAATACTACTGAGGGCCTGGTCCACCTGAGTTCTCCAGCCGCTCACGCATGTTCTCATAGGTGGCTGTATCGATTTCGCCGCGTGCATAGCGCTGGCGCAGTATCTCTAACGCAGATGGCTGAGGCTGAGTTGGCGGAGTCCAAGGGGTGTAGAAAGGCATATGCATATGCCTGTTTCTAGCGCTGAGCCAGCGTATCAAGCTCCAGACCAGTAAACCCAGAATGACTAACCAGAATATCCGGCCCAGGAATAAAAAGGGCAGGAGTAAACCCAGGCCATGTCCAAATCCCCACATCATAGGAATCCTCTCTTTCTTTCAGGAAACTACCATTGTTGTGGTAATGTGCAATATCACCACTTCTCATATGTATATACGTTGACCATATTATCAGGGTTATGAATCTTTCTTGGCAGATATTGCTCCGTATAGTTCAAGTATAGCAGCGAGCAGATGAAATGTCATGACCAGAGGTATAGCCGTCAGTCAATGGCTCAAATGGGGGGTGAAGGAGGCGTGGATGCGCAGGCAGCGCCGCATCCAACCGCTGGAATCTGCCACGGCTAGCCGCTGAGCTGAAGAGGCACCTGCCAGGCATGTTAACTCGTGAAGCGGAGGACTATGGCTTTTGCGGGAAATGTCTGGACGGCTCGAGAACGCTTGCGACACAAACGGGTGATGATGTGCTGTTGTTCGCGTCAATGCGGCTACCTGGTTTAGTCCTCTACCACGAGGTCAGTAACCGGGCTGCTATACACGTGGCGTGATGTTTGGTTTATCCAAAGTGCTGTTCTCATCAGAATGGCCCTTCTGTTTCAATTTTCCAAAGAAGCCATCGGAAACATCCTCATCAGTCGGCTGTCCAGGAACGAGATCAGCAGTTTCCGAATTTGAGCTAATGAGGGAACCGTGAACAAGCATGGTACCGGGAGGAATATCAGCGTTATTCGCTCCATTGTGAACCAGGATACCAACGGCATCTTGTTCCTTACCCTCAGCTTTAACATGCACGATGATACGTTTGTTAGATTCATGCAGAGATGAGCTGTATGCCTCTTCTGCGGTATGCAGATTATACTCAGTCAACTGGATCTGATCCTCCCCAATACCGACCTGCTTGAGTCTATCTATAGCTCGATCCGCATTAGAGCGATCCCTGAAAACGCCCACTATATCAGAATAATCAGTTGTGTTCATATGTAACCCCTTTCTCATTTGAAGATAGTTCTACAGCATTTATCTCGGCCTGAGTTTTCCTTCAGCCACCCACTTCCCCCTAGTACATACACGTATTCAAGGTAAATATGGAGACAACATGCCATTCCAGTATGCTGCTTACGAGAGAAAAAATAATAGCAAAGCAACGGTTAGCTCTGGTTGCGTATCCATTTGATTCCATACTTTGCGGCGATCTGATCCTTGATGTCGTCCGGCATTGATCCTACCTCATGGTGTTCGCGGAGGAAGTCCTCAAATCCTCCGGGCACTGTGATGATAAGGAGTGTAGCGACGCCGTTACCCAAAACTTACCCAAACATGGACAAAGCCACATTTCGTGTTTGGTTCCTGGTTCTCCCAGGGCCGTTTCACCTCTCATTGCTGAGAAGCCAGAGCGGCCCTGTCCACAGGCGTCAGTTCCCGTGTAACTCACGGTACGCCCACATTAGGCAAGTGCGGCTAAGTTCTGTGCCGCGTTGAAGTCTCTATCGATGGTCAGCCCACACTCCTGGCAGATGAAGACCCGATCAGCAAGTGTCAAATCCTCATTGATCCAGCCACATCCTGAACACGTTTTGCTGGATGGCTCCCACCGAGAAACCACGTGAACGAGACATCCAGCGTCTCTGGCCTTGTATTCAATCTGCCTGCGAAACTCATACAAGCCCACCTCTGCAATTGCTCTCGACAAATGACGGTTCTTGAGCATGCCCGAGACATGGAGATCCTCGATCACAATCACCGTCGGTCGCTGGTCGGATGACTTGTTTTTCGCTACCAATCCAGCGGTGGCTTTGTGCAAAGCATCTTGGCGCACGTGGGCAATTCGCGCATGCATGCGGGCGAGTCGGCGTTGAGCGCGTCGGCGGTTGGCTGAGCCTTTTTGTTTGCGTGAATGCCAGCGGGAAAGCCGCTGAAGCCTCTTGAGACGTTTACGCAGGGCTTTGGGATTGGCAATCTCCCGCCCATCAGAGACCCTTGCCAAGGTTTTCACACCAAGATCAACGCCAATGACTGGCCCGGTG
>JBKPAZ010000024.1:0-3806 GCA_046726655.1 Chloroflexota bacterium | reverse complement strand
GGCCAGCGCCTACCGGGATGACCTGAACAGGCGTGTGGCCGAGGCTCGTGCGCATCTCGATGCCGCGACCTTCGAGGCCGGATGGGCGGCAGGACAGGCGATGACGCAGGAGCAGGCGGTCACAGATGCGTTACAAGACGCCTAGCGGACTGTATCACCGTTGGTGCACACAAGGTGTGGTTCATCGCATGCACCAAACCGGTCCGAGAACCGGAATCTTCGAACAAAGATGCCGAGGTGTAGAGCTTAGAAAGAGCTTAGCTTGGTAAGTAACCCAGCTGTTTGCATCAACCTGACTACGGATGTTCTCGCCCCGATCGTCAGGAAGATCCTTTCAGCCCTACCTGTAAGGCGATAAGCTTGCCATCGTATGCCAGGTAATACATAAGACCTCCGAAGCCCGGTGTCACGAGGATCCCCGTGACCATTTTGTCGAAATAATCCGACCGAGCAAGCTCTGTGCCGGTGCCAGCACTGCGCCACACGACCTGCTCCTTCGTGTAGTTCTTCAGCCCCTGAAACGTCTTGACGGGAATGTTGGTACCTACGAGTACCCGCGCGTTGGCTGGCCCGATCAGTGTAGTGAAGCTCAACGTGGTCTGATCCACGCTCCAGGCGAGGGAGAGCATGCCTTGATTGAAGTTGATCGCGCCGAGCTTCCCCGGGCCAGCATCAATCACGTAGATTCTGTTATTAGCGGGATCGACAGACGGCATAGATGGGACGATGCTATTCTTGGCATTGCTGTTAGCGAAGGGATCGATCCGTGAGATTCGACTGGCATCATCCTGTGAGATGGCCACGACGCTGGACGGTGTGCTGGTTGGGGTACCATTCGTCTGCAGCACGACGTAATTGCCCAGCGGGGCGATGGCGGGTGCGGGAGTCTGCCCCGGCTTGAGATAGTCGACCGGACCCCACGCTGGATCGAGGGCGAAGCTGTTATTACTGAACTTGTAGCGGTACACTTTCGAAGTACCCGCGAGGTAGATGTAGTTCTCTCCTTTATAAACAGTCGATGTGATCCGGCCAGCCACCATCTCTGGCAGCGTGATCTGGGCAATCACCTTGAGGGTTTTACTGTCGATGGCTACCAGCACGGACGGGGGTACACTGGTCGGATTCGGGCATTTGAGGAATGCCGAGAAACCCTCCTCCTGGCATCCCTTCTCGCGGTTGACGGACTTCGCGATGATTGTTCCATCGGGCAGCGCGTCGTAGCCATTGTAGGACGTGTCTCGCGGCTCGGAATCCCCAGTCGGCAGGGTCACCTGCGCCTTGATTGCTCCCGTTGCAGGATCCAACTTTGCCATGCGATATCCATAAATCACGACCAGGCTGCCGTCCGCAAGCTCGTTGACCACTCCCGGGTAGTTCCACTCATTGGTGGTGTTCGTGTTGATGAGGACGTGCCGCCACATTTCCTTGAGTGTGCCTACCTCCAGACGCGCTATGTACGAGCCCGAGGCGTTAGGAGCGTCGCCGTACCCGCCACCGTAGACGTAGAGCGCGTCACTTGTGCCCGTCACGAGATTGTAGGCTCCAGGAAAATTCACCGGAGACGTATAGGCAAATACCTGGTTATTGTCTTCTGTGTTCGTCCCAAGGAAGTCAGCACACGCGAATACGTGGCTGCGGTTGGAGTCGTGATGTTCGAAGGCAGTAATCGTCGCGTACCAGGGTTGGTTGTTTTCGGCGGCGGCACACGTCTGTTCGCTGGCGTACTTAGACGTGTCACCGACGAGCGGTCCGTTCGCGGCCTGTTCGTCGGAGGTCACAGTGCTCGTCGGTGCAAGGGGGGTAACCGCCGAGTTGCTGCATCCCACCACGATGAGCACCAACACAGCAAGGAGGGCCACGACGAGCTTTTGCGAGAACACTCGTCGGCGGGAACCAGGAGCAGACGAGAGAGATCTCATGACCAACTGACGACGAAGCGAAAAGCGTGTTCGAAGACGATCCCGCAAAGCTTCTTCCAACACAACTCGTGGTAATGGAGCACTTTCGTCTGGATCCAGGGTGAGTTGATCTTCCATCAGGGCTCCCTCCAAGTGTGCTATTGTAACAAGCAATGCATATGATCGAAGGGCTAGCAATCTCCGCAAGCCGCATGTATACTACATTTCATTACTCACCTAAAAATTATACATCATTGAATTCTAAATTCAAGCATTCCTGGATGTTGTTCGAAGATTGCTGTCGCTGTTCGAAGATTCGTGTCGGAACTGTTCGAGGTTCGGTGTCAATTACCACTGGGTCGGTCCGCATGAGAAATAAAAGTCGCTCACTAACATTGACGGAATTGTGAGCCGCATCATCAAGAATGCACTTCAATTCATTTTCATTGAGGTCACGCGTCGGATCCCAGCCATAGCGTTTCAGATCCACACGCTCCTCAGCCGAGAAGACAATACCCTCTGCCTCCAGCAACTGGCGCATCAGCCCAGGAGAGCCAAACGCCCAGCTTCCCGACAACTCGCCCTTGCTGTTGATGACCCGCTGTGCCGGTACTCCCTGCGGTGACTCGTTCATGATCCAGCCGATCATACGTGCGCCACGTGGGTAGCCAAGCGCTTTGCCAATCCAACCGTAGGTTGCAACAGAATATCGTTTTCTACTTATGGATATCACCAAACCTAAATGGAGGAAACTAAAAGCAATTGCCAACGGTGTGTAGTCACTCAGAGCGTAGCGGCGAGGCCGGATCAGTCCGCATCAGGCCTAAGAGCTTTGCACTTGCCTTATACTGCATATCGTTGGCATGATCCAGAATGTTGCGAAGCTCCTCATCGCTAAGGTCTCGTACCGGTTCCCACCCATAGCGTTTGAGATCGACACGCCCATCTTCAGAAAAGACAATTCCCTCATTCTCCAATAATTGGCGCATCAAGTCAGGTGAGCCGAATGCCCAGCTTCCTGACAACTCACCCTTACTGTTAATAACACGCTGCGCAGGGACACCCTCCGGCGTTTCATTCATAATCCAGCCGACCATCCGTGCCCCACGGGGATACCCGACAGCTTTTGCCAACGCGCCATACGTTGTCACCCGTCCAACAGGGCATGCACGGACGAGTGCGAAGACTTGGGCAGAGAGCGTTGTCGCCTGCTCAGGCGTTGGAGATAGATCGTTTGCCATGGCCTAAACCTCCCTGTGTTACAAAGGAATTTCAAATTAAAAACGCTTTCTCTGTATATTCGTTCCAATTAGTATTATATACGCGGAACAGCACTCTCATATTCTTCATTTTGCAAACAGCCAGCACATGGTAGAAACTGTAAGGAGTTAGCTCTTTTATCACGTGCTTTTCTTGAAGTAAGCTGCAAAACCAAGCAAATGTGAAACCTGAAACGGATTGATACGGTCTACAATTGGAATAGGACAGGAAGGAACACAGTATCAGCCGAACAGGCTGGTGGTGGCGGATTGACTAATCAATATAGTTCGAATAAAATTCGAGTATAGCCGTGACGAGCCGGACTTGTTGCTCTCGCATTTCTTCTTTTAGGATATTTGAGTTATCGAAAAGGAGATAGAGCAACAGGTGGAGTATTTGTGGTCATGAGTCTAGTTTTTGCTGTTAGCTGGTACCAGAAAACGAAAGAGAATCAAAGGAGATGAACGAAAAATGAAGAAATTTTTATTACTGTATCTGTCTCCAGTTTCTGCTGAGCAACAAATGCAAAACGCAAGCCCTGAAGACATGCAAAAAGGTATGGAGCCATGGGTCAAATGGTTTGATACACAGAAACAAGCAATTGTTGAGATGGGAACACCTACTGGAAACGAAATGAACGTGACGAAA
>JBKPAZ010000023.1:0-12253 GCA_046726655.1 Chloroflexota bacterium | reverse complement strand
AATCGAAAACTCTTTCAGATCGGCGATGCTGACATCGAAAGCGCTGATACCGAGCAATTCCGCGCGGCGCTTCGCGTTTCCATGCAACGTTACGGTCGGACGCCCGCTGCGCAACTGCACCACCTCCATTTCACGCCAGGCAACACCGTGGATACCCGTACCTAGCGCCTTACTGATGGCCTCCTTGGCGGCAAAGCGCCCGGCAAGACGAGTAGGCTTGCCCCGGCACTGGCGTACTTCCATTTCGGTGAAGACGCGTTTGAGGAAACGCTCACCATGATGCTCGTAGACCTTGCGCACCCGGTCTACTTCTATGATATCGATACCGACAGCCACATTCACACCCTGTGGTAAGCTTAAAGGCGCGGGCAAACCTGCCACCCCTGCCGGCCCAAAAAGCCAGTCGGGAATTGGCACTCCCGGCTGGCGAACCAGCGGCGTAAAAATCAATGGCAGGTTGTCATCCATTACTAGCCCTCCGGTCTAGCCCTCTCTTCCGCTGAGTAACGGCTGTGTGCTTGTGCTGTCTCCTGAGGGCAATACCGAAGGATCTGGCCCAGTGCCGCGTCCAATGCCGCGATACGTGAAACCGAGTCGTTTCATTTCGCACGCCTCGTAGATATTGCGGCCATCGATGAGTACTGGTTTGCGCATAGCATTCTTTATCTGGTACATGTCAAGCGACTTAAACTCGTTCCACTCGGTCACAATCACCAGGGCATCCGCGTCCTCAGCTACTTTATAGGCGCTTTGGCAGAAAATGACAGAATCCATGCGCACCCCCTCACGCTCAAGCGCTTCACGCCCGGTGTCTGTAGCGACAGGATCATATACACGAACTGTTGCTCCCTGGTTTGTTATCCAGCGGATGATATCGACGGAGGCAGCTTCGCGCATATCGTCTGTATTGGGCTTGAAGGCTAAACCGAGTATGCCTATCGTACCGCCGCGCACTGCACCAAGGATTGAGGTCAACTTTGTCACGACCAGGCGGCGCTGGTCATGGTTAATTTCCATCACAGCGCGTAACAATTGTGGGTGAAGCCCAGCTTCATCGGCCATGTGCGTAAGGGCGCGCACGTCTTTCGGAAAGCAGGACCCCCCGAAACCGAGTCCTGCGTCCAGGAATGCCCTCCCGATACGCTTATCATAGCCCATGCCCGCCGCAACCTCTTTTACGTCCGCTCCCAGGCGTTCGCAGATCTGCGCAATTTCATTAATGAAAGATATCTTGGTTGCCAGGAATGCGTTAGAAGCATACTTAATCATTTCGGCAGTATACAGATCGGTAATTACAATGGGGGCGCGTAACGGTAAATAAAGTGTGGCCACTTTACGGGCCGCTTCCTGGTCGGCTGAACCCAATACGACGCGGTCGGGATTCTGGAAATCCTGTACAGCCGAGCCTTCGCGCAGGAATTCCGGATTGGAGACGACAGCAAAAGGAACCTCCGGTCGCTTCAAGTTCTTGCGTATGATGCGCGATACCACGTCTCCGCTGCCCACAGGCACGGTACTTTTATTAATAATCACGGCATGGTTATCGAGTTCCTGGGCGATACCGCGAGCCGCGCTCTCAACGTAGCGCATATCTGCTCCACCCTGGTTAGAGCCGGTGGGGGTGTTGACGGCGATGAAAATAAAATCGCAAGTATCTAAGCCCTCGCTATAGCTGGTTGTGAAATGCAGGCGTCCAGCCCGAACGTTGCGTTCGACCAATTCTTCCAGTCCTGGCTCATAAATAGGCAGGATACCTTGCTTGAGTCTTTCGATTTTCTCCGGAATAATATCGACACAGGTTACTTGATTGCCCATATCTGAGAAACAGGTACCTGTGACCAGGCCTACATACCCTGTACCGATGACACAAATTGTTGACACTACACTACTCCTCGATAGTCACAAATGGATTTTCGTATTTCTCTTCTCCAATGGTGGTTGGCGCACCATGTCCAGGGAGGACCACCAGGTCGTCTTCAAGCGTATACAGCTTCTCACGAATCGATTGCTCGATCTGCTCATAGCTTCCACCCGCAAAGTCTGTACGTCCGATGCCGCGATTGAAGAGGGTATCACCTGTGAATACGCAATAGGGGCGACTCACCAGGCAGATACCACCGCGAGTGTGACCTGGAGTATGTAGCACTTCAAGTGTGAGTGTACCAAAGGAGATGGTATCTCCCTCATGCAGCAAAATATCCGGTTTACGCTTGACAAGTGGCGCTGGACGATTGAACATCTGCGCCATGTTCTCATTGGTATACATAGGCACATCATCCGGGTGGATGGCCAGCGGCACAGGATAGACGGCGCTGACTGCGTCAATGGCACCGATGTGGTCGATATGCCCATGCGTGTTGATGATATATTTGGGTATGAGCTTATACTCTTGAATATGCTGTATGATGCGTTCCGCCTCGTCGCCCGGGTCGATAATGACCGCTTCAAGCGTCTCGGGACAGGCGTACAGGTAACAGTTCTCTTGAAAGATACCGACTGTCACACATACAACAATCGGCATCTGCTCTTTGTCCTCTTCGGGCATGCTTCGCTTTTCCTCCTGATAACCCTGACTGTAAGATTGAGATACATTATAGCACAGTGGTTTTTAGAGGTCTCACTTCCGTTACTAACGGCTTGGCGGGGCTCATTTCGTGTCAGTTTGCTCGCTGGTGTTCGCCGTTGGTTGTGGAAATCAGTGGGTTGGATGTCAAGTTGAAAAGCAAGTAGAGCGTTTAAAATCACACTCTAAGTAGACCTAAAGGCCACTAATGCTCCGTTTCTTAAATGTGGTAGGAGAAGAGACAAGCTTTTAGAGCCAGTTCATGCTATTTTCCGCTTGTTTATATGTCTAACGTATTTAACGAATGGAGCAGTAAGCAGAAGAAAACAAATGATAAGAAGATCAGCCCGCACTTGCTCAACTTTAAAGAGGCGTTGAAAAGCTTACAGGATACCAATTGGATGGGAGTAGCACAACAAAGCTGCTTCATAGAATGTTGTAATCCTGTTCGATTTGTGACTCAAGGAATGTATTGCCTTGTTCAACTTCACCTGCTATATTACGAAGCAAGGGTTGGAAAGGTCTGTGGATCGAGAATATGGATTGGCTTAATCTCTGGAGAGCATTGATCATTAGTACCCTATCCAGCAGTTCTTCTTTTGTTTAGTCTTATCAATTAATGCTGATCTTATTGGATATGAATTAAGAAGGTATGTGTAAATGGAGAAAGCGCAAGACCTGCCTAAGCAACCACTAGCGGAGGTATTTGGCTATCCTATCGATAACTTTTCCCAACCTGCTGAACGGCATCGACGCTTGCATCTTTGTCCGTTCAATAACAAAGTGCCGAACTGCACAAAGAGCCGAGTAGAGAACCCTATTGGAGTGTGCAGTGTCTATGATGCAAGCCAGACTGCGACTGTGACTTGCCCCATACGTTTTCGAGAGGATTGGTACATCGTGGAGCATGCTGCTTCGTTCTTCTTCCCCCAGGGAGTCAATTTCACATCACTCACTGAAGTTAAACTGAATGATAAATACGGGAAGTTAGCTGGCAATATTGATATTGTACTTGTCTCGTATGATGATGTAGGACGACTTAAAGATTTTGGCTCACTTGAAGTGCAGGCCGTATATACTTCAGGTACTATCAGTGCACCGTTTAAACAATATATCGCAGACCCTGCATAAGAACGCTAATCTTGACTGGCGGAGACATAAAAACTATCCGCGTCCAGACTATCTCTCGTCATCTCGTAAACGGCTTGCCCCGCAACTAATCTATAAGGGCGGAATCCTCCATGCTTGGAAAAAGAAGATGGCTGTGGCTGTAGATAGCCAGTTTTTTGCTACCCTTCCATCTATGGAAGAGGTAGATAGAGACGAGGCAGAACTCGCATGGATGGTGTATGACCTGAAGCACAACATTGCGGAGAACCAGAGGCACTTAACGCTAGCGCGAACTGTGTACACACGGTTCATTCCTACACTTGACAAGATCACAAAGTCAGAACCAGGAGAAGTACAGGAATTTGTTGATTTCCTTCAGGGCAAACTAAATGAAGTGTTGGCCATGGGCAGTGGCATCGGGAATACTCCAGATACAGCATCATTACAAGACATTATAGAAACCATCGAGTAGTTGGGGGAAATATGTGGCAGACATCACTTTTTGATGAAGACTTCTCGGCTAGAATGATAAATGTTTCTACCATACGAAAGCTTAGCCCATTCAGATATCCTGGGGGCAAAACATGGTTTGTGCCCTACATTCGTCAATGGCTCTCGCCTGCTGTTAGGGATAGATACCATCTCACACCAATACACCCTGTACATTTTATTGAACCATTCTTAGGTGGTGGTTCAATTAGCCTTACAGTCGCTTCGGAGCGTCTCGTAGCACATATCACAATGGTAGAGCTGGATATAGATGTATCTTCTGCTTGGCAAACTGTGTTGAATGCCGCAGATGGAGAATGGCTCGCACGAGAGATTTTGTCGTATAATCTCACAATTGAAAATGTCGAATCACTAATGAACGAAACTCCGGCTACAGTACGTAGACGCGCATTTCAGACAATAATAAAAAACCGAGTGAACCGCGGTGGTATTTTAGCTCCTGGAGCAGGACTTCTCAAACGAGGTGAGAATGGCAAGGGCATTCGCTCTCGCTGGTATCCGGATACTTTGGCAAGACGCATTCACCACATCATTTCTATTCGAGACAGGATAACATTCATACATGGTGACGGCTTAGAGGTACTGGCCACACATGTGAATGATCCTAATGCTGTGTTTTTCATTGATCCTCCTTATACAGCCGGTGAGAATGGAAAGCGTGCGGGTAAACGTCTTTATACATGTAATGAGTTAGATCATGAGCGACTATTTGATCTTGCAAGTTATATTCAAGGTGATTTTTTAATGACTTATGACGATTCAGATGAAGTACGTAGTCTAGCTGCCCGGTATGGTCTTGATATACGCCTTTTGCCCATGAATAACACACATCACGCGAAAATGTCAGAGTTACTTATTGGACGGAATCTTGATTGGGTACATATACCGTCGTGAGGTGGCCTTTTTCTACACTGAATGGCTACACAACAATTGTATGGCATCTAGAAATGTCCTAGTAGATGAAATAGCTACCGGATTGTTTCGTTGACGGTCCAGCAGATATAATATCAACCTATATCACAGTACCCTTCACCTGCAACCCCCCACCTCCCCCATACGTAAAATGCATGTCAAACACACGACATCATAGTGTTTTTTCACCTATCTCGCATCAGGAGGGACCCATGACCCTGATAAGTAACTTCTTCAACGTCATCATTACCTATCCTATCTTTAATGTCCTCATGTTGCTGTATCACCTTTTCGGTGATTTTGGACTTGCAATCATTGCCTTAACCGTCGCTACTTTCCTCATGCTGCTCCCCCTGACCTTACGACAACTCAAGTCGATGAAAGCAATGCTCGCCCTGCAGCCACAATTAGCAGAGATACGTAAGAGACATGCACAAGACCTGAGAGCGCAACGTGAGGCCACCCAGGAACTCTATAAACAGTACGGAATTAAGCCGGCCTCTTCATACTTGCCACTTCTAATTCAGTTACCGATCTTTATTGGCCTGTACTCTGCTCTAAACATCGTCCTGAATCATGCCAGCGTTGCCCATCTCAATAGCATCATTTATGCGTTTTTACCCCGGTTGAGCAGCGTTCCTATTATTGATCTGAACTGGTTTACTTTTCTCAATTCGGCCTGGCACATCTCCCTGGGCTTGCCTGATCCAACCCACATTCTGCCAATCCTGGCCGGAGTCGTGACCTTTGTACAGATGCGCATGTCACAGCCGCACGCTATCACTGAAATCAAAGATGCTACGATGCAACTGATGCAACTGATGCAATTCATTTTGCCGCTGATCATGGTATTGGTCACCATTTTCATTGCATGGCAACTTGCCGCTGGTCTTGCTTTATACCGGACAACGTCCCTGCTTCTCAACATGATCCAGCAGTATTTTGTTGCTGGTAAAGGCTCATTATTCGCGGTGCCCCATGTTGGAGGCATTCCTGGCAGTGGTGGTCTAAAAAATGATGCAGCGAGGCAACAGACTCAACCGCCCCATCGATCGTCCTCATTCAGAGGCTCTGCTCATAGCAAAGGGGCCTCGGCACGCCGTCGCAGAAGAGGCTCGAAGAAGAACAGGCAACGTGATTAAGTCATGAGTAAGCCGTTCTGCCTTAATTACGTGCATTGCGCAAGTTCTCCAGCCGGTTGTACATCACTCGTTCGAGATCAGACGGGTACGTTATTCCGTGCGCTCGCGCTAGGGGAGGAGCCAGTTCCTGGTAGAATCGGACGATTACGAGAGCAGCCTGTGACCTCTTTACACCTCGACGTGTGCAATAGACTCGCGTATCCATGTTGGACGATAGGGGAAACGGTCTACCATCTCGCGCGAGGTGACTCCTGTGAGCACCAGAATTGTTCGCAGGCCGCTCTCGATCCCCGAAATGATATCGGTATCCATGCGATCCCCGATCATCACGGAATCTTCGGAATGGGCCCCGAGTGCGCGCAGGGCCGAGCGCATCATCAGTGGATTCGGCTTACCGATGTAATAAGGCTTAATACCTGTGGCTGCGCTGATCAACGCCGCTACGGCGCCGGTCGCCGGAACGATTCCTCCCTCGCCAGGTCCCATCACATCCGGATTGGTAGCGATGAAACGCGCGCCATCCATCACGAGTCTGATGGCGCGCGTAATGCGTTCAATACTATACGTGGTGGTCTCTCCAAGTACCACGTAGTCGGGATTGTGGTCGGTCAGCGCGTAGCCGATGTCATGGAGCGCTGTTGTCAGCCCCGCCTCCCCAATGACGAATGCACTGCCGCCCGGATGCTGATAATGGAGAAATTGCGCTGTCGCCAGCGCGGAGGTGAAAATTGCCTCTAATGGCACGTCCAATCCCATGAAGGACAACCGCACCTGAAGATCGCGTTGCGTGTACTTCGAGTCATTGGTCAGAATCAATAACGGTATTCCATTAGCCAGCAAATTTTGCACGAACTCTGCTGCCCCGGGAATAAGTGTTGTGCCACGCAGGATGACCCCATCCATATCTGACAGGTAATTCTTGATGCCTTCCATGTGCTTTCCTCCATGATCTATTGAATGCCTGTTTTCTTATTAGATTACCCCATGTTTTCATTGCTTGCCAATTTGGGAAAAAAATAACTATTCAGATTTCCTTTCACTGTAAATGACGCCAGACTCGTGTATAGTAGGGGCGGGGCTTGCCCCCGCCCTGGAAAAGCTTTTACAACAAACTCCCATCAAGGGTCAGCTACATCTTCACTATTTGGCAAAGCGCAGGAATTTGATGGTGCCTCCCTGCAAGTGATCAAAGTACACTGCCATGATAATGAGCAAGCCGATGGCGATTTGCAGGTAGAATGGGTCGATGCCTAGCAGGTTGCCACCGTTGGCAAGCAGTCCCATAATGACTGCTCCCAGAACGGCCCCAATGGCACGTCCCTTTGCTCCAGACAGGCTGGCGCCGCCGATGACCGCACCGGCAATGGCCTGTAGCTCGTACCCGGTACCTGCTGTAGGAATACCCGCGCCAAGTCGCGAAGCAGTTAAGATGCCCGCGAAGCCAGCAAGCAAGCCGCTGATGCAATACACGCCGAGCAGTACATAGTTCACAGGCACCCCCGAGAGGCGCGAGGATTCTGCATTGGAACCAACGGCATAGACGTAGCGGCCAAAGATTGTCCGCCCGAGTACAAAGGCCGCTACAATTGTTACAATTATCAAAATCCAGAACAGGCTCGGTAGGCCGAGGATGAACCCGTTGGCAATGGCGCTGAAAGCTTCAGGGAGCGGCGCGATAGTTTTGGCGCCTGTGAGCAGGAGCACCAGCCCACGTGCGACTCCAAGCATGCCTAGCGTAGCGATGAATGGGGGCAGCTTGAGTTGTGTCACAAGCAGACCGTTTATCAGGCCGACGGCCAGCCCGACACCCAGTCCCACCAGGATGGCCACGGGAATTGAAGCACCGCTCGCTAAAATCAATGCTGTTACCCCTCCGCTCAGGCCCAGGATAGAGCCCACGGACAAGTCAATCCCGCCGGTCAGGATTACGAATAACTCGCCGACCGAGAGGATCGCGAACACGGTTACTTGCCGCACAAGGTTGTCTAGATTCGTAAGGGTTAGAAAATCGCTGGTCGTCAGGATGAGCACTGCGACGAAGATCAGCAGTACCAGCACGCTGCCGCTTTCACGCCCCAGGCTGATCGGTGTCCGTTGTTCCTCTGCTACCGCCTTAGCCGTTGCCGAGGGCTGTGGAGTACTGGAAGTGGTTGCCATGAGAAATCTCCTCTCTGCTATGCATTCATAGAAACGGGGGCACTGCTTGCCAGGCGCAGCACCTCCTCTTCGGTCGCTTCTTCAATCGGAAGTTCACCGGTGACCCCGAAGTCGTGCAGGACGATCACACGGTCGCAAATGCCGAGTAACTCCGGCAGGTACGATGATACAACGACAATGCCCAATCCCTGGGCGGCCAGGTCGCCAATGATCGTATAAATGTCTGCCTTAGCTCCAACATCGACACCCTTGGTCGGCTCGTCTAGCAGCAAAACTTTCGCTTTCGTGGCCAACCAACGACTCAATAAGACTTTCTGCTGGTTCCCACCGGAGAGCGATGAGATGGGTTGTTCAATTGAGTGGTACTTTAAGCGCAAGCGAGGCACTAGATTGTTGACCAGGGAGGCCTCCTGTTTTCTGGAGATGACGCCTAGACGGGTGATGGCAGACAAATCTGCAATGGTTACATTCTCCCTGATCGAGAGGGCTGCTAGCAGTCCTAACTCTTTGCGGTCTTCTGTGAGTAGCCCCAGACCGGCTCTCACGGCTTGCTCCGGAGACCCCGGATGCAGGCGCTTGCCATCGACAAGCACGGTTCCTGCACCAAGTGGATCGGCGCCGAAAATGGCCCGCACCGTCTCCGTACGACCTGCTCCCACCAGTCCACCTAGCCCAACTATCTCTCCAGCATGGACCTCCAGGTTAATACTATAGGGACTTCCCTGCAATTTAAGCCCCTGAACCGACAACAAGGTTTTCCCGAACTGCTTGTGTTCTCTTTTCGGGTAAAGCGCCTCGATCTGCCTTCCCACCATTGAGCGGATCAAGCTTTCGTGTGTGAATTGATCGGTGGGTGCTGTCGTAATGAATTGACCATCACGTAACACCATGATGCGATCGCCGATTTCGAAGATCTCTTCGAGGCGATGCGTCACATACAGGATAGCAACGCCCTCCTCCTTCTTGAGTCGATCGATAAGTTGTAGGAGGTGATGAGCATCCTTTTCAGAGAGGGCCGTCGTCGGCTCATCAAAAATCACGATACGGGCGTCGGCTCCCAGCACCTTGGCAATTTCCACCATCTGACGGGTGGCGACGGGCAGGTCTGAGACAAGCGCGCCTGGATCGACATTGTTCAAGCCAACACGCTCAAGCATCTCAGTCGCGCGGGAGCGTAATTCCCGTTTGTTGACGATCCCTCTGGCGTTTGGCAGTCGCCCCATCAGCAGGTTTTCCTCGACGGAGACCTCGGGCAATAAGCTCAACTCCTGGTAGACAACGCCAACGCCGAGCGCTCGCGCCTGGGCAGGGCTTGGAGATCCCACATCTTGTCCGTCAATGTGGTACTCGCCGCTATCACGGGGGATGGCTCCCGTCAGAATCTTGATCAGCGTAGACTTACCCGCACCGTTTTCCCCTGCCATACAGAGGATCTCACCTCGATACATCTCGAGTGAAACGTCTTTGAGTACCTGAACCGGGCCGAATGACTTCGACACGTTACTCAATTGGACGAGCGGTGTTGCAGACGTTGGAGGGACCATGTTATGCTCCCCCCTTCGTCGTTGGAGGGTTCAACAGCTTCTGCACAGCAGGGGTGTTCATATTGCTGAGATCTACCAGAACCGCTCCCGGATCCAGGCTCGGTGGGGCAAATCGCCCCTGGGCGCTCATCGCAGCTGCAACCACGCCCTGGTAACCAAAGAAGTAGGGATTCTGAACCACAATGGCTTGCAGCGTGCCACTCTTCAATGCGCCGATCTCCTGGGGATCAGAATCGAACCCTACCGCGACAATGCGATTCTGAGCCTTGTTTTCCTGAAGGGACTGAGCCACACCGTCAGCCGACACGTTATTATCAGCATAAATCCCAACGAGGCCGGGATTGGCCGAGAGCACATCATTCGTCTGGGAGAGCGCGGTCGGCGTATCATTGTTGTTGTAGCGGTGGGCGACAATCTGCAGGCCAGGAAAGCGAGTTTTCAACTCATTAATAAACCCTGTGTCCCGGTCGACAATCGTCTGGACACCGGCGACGGAAGATTCAATCAGTATCTGCCCGGACGTGACGCCCTTCTTTTGCAGGAGTTCGCCTAGCCGGTCTGCAGCTTGTGAACCTGCTTTGGTGTTGTCGGTTCCGATAAATCCGTCGCTCGAGGTGGTGACCTTTGTATCGACGGTGATCACTTTGATGCCTTGACTGCGAGCTCGATCGATCACTCCATTGAGCGCCTGCGAGGAGGAGGCAGCAAGGACAATAGCCTTGACATTGCGAGACATTGAATTCTCAACCAGGCCTACCTGGGCGGAGACGTCCGCCTCTGAGGTCGCCCCAAAGAGGCCAACCTGGATGCCCCAGTCTTTACCTGCAGCCTGGGAACCTGCGAGCATAGCCTGCCAGAACTGCGAGTCAGTCGCCTTGACGATGACATCGACCCGGTTGCTGGAGGCAGGGGCGTTCGCATTTGCACTTGTCGAGGTTGGGGCGAATAGGCGACCGGCCAGGACTCCAATAATGAGGGCCACCAGGGCGATCGCAGCGACAGTTGAAAGTGTGAACGGCGTTTTGAAGAATCGAGACATAGCTTACTCCTTTTCATAAGTAGGCAACGCACATGCACAACCATGGTGCATGCAAAAGATCGAGACTACACGCGAGCCTTCATCAAGAGGCTCGTTATTAAAAGGAAGCTCTACGGAGACGAAATACGGGGGATGAGGATAGATATGGTATACCTATCACGTCAGGAATTTCCGTGCATTGAGCGGGATGCTATCCCTGTATATCGCCTGATTGCTCCTTACTTCCTTCATAAAGTTGGCCGAAAAATCATTGACCTCATGTATGAAAGGAAATGATGTAATACCTCCATAACGGGTAACGCTGAGTCCTGCTACCAGAGACGCAAAACTGCCCAGATCGCTCAGGTCGGGTTCTGAGAGAGATGAAAGATCAGAGGGTGTAGTGTACCCTTGAACCACTAACTTAAATAAGACAGCTCCCATAAATGCATCGCCCGCTCCTGTCGTGTCAATGGGGCGAACCGGCCACGCAGGTACTTCTACTCGGTGGTTGGCTGTTAGCAATAGTGCTCCATGGGCACCTGAGGTAATGATCACCAGGCGTGGCCCTTTCTCTAGCAGAGCTTCTCCCAGCATGTTGAGCCAGCTTCTTTCGTGAGGATCCTTTGGTAGGCTCTGTTCACTTACGAATGCTGCCTCTTCGGCACTCAACTTGAGAATGTCTGTGCGCTCTACTGCTTTAGCCAGCGTGTCTCGGATATCGGCTTGGGATGTCCATAATGCCGGGCGAACATTCACGTCCAACGATACTATGGATCCTTCCCGGCGCGTATAATCCATTGCCGCAAGTGTTGCAGATCGGGCAGGCTCGGTGGAGAGCAAGACTCCTCCCACATGACAGACCGCGGCATCGTGCCAGGCATTCCAATTTATGTCCTCAATCTGTAATTGGCTATCAGCAGTCTCTTGACGAAAAAAGGTAAAGCTCCTTTGCCCTTCAGCATGCAGTGTTACCAGCGCTATCGCAGTAGGGGCCTTCTTCATTACACGAATGAACTGGGTGTCAACGTGATTATCGGCGAGGACCTGCACCAGAAGCTGCCCAAACTTATCATCTGATACTCCGCCAATAAATCTAGAAGAACCTCCAAGTCGTGCAATAGCCACTGAAACATTCGCTATTGCTCCTCCTGGATGAGGGGTGTAACAAGTCTCCCCCAGATGTACCTGTGTACTCGGGATGAGATCGATGAGTACTTCACCAAGGCTAATAATGTGCTTCATTCTTTTACCTCACCAATTCTAGGTGATTGTGTTGCCTCTTCGTCAACTGTTC
>JBKPAZ010000022.1:0-25092 GCA_046726655.1 Chloroflexota bacterium | reverse complement strand
CAACGATAGTACCAAGCGTAATACGTGTTGTCACTGCAGCCAGCGCGCCGAGCAGCGTGAAAACCTCCCAGCAACCCACTTCCTCTTCCCCAGGACGGCGATAGATCAGGTGATCGCTAAGCCAGATAGAATCCAGTCCAGCCCGTTCAGCAGCCTGGGCCATCTCCTGCAACTCACGAAACGTTGGCGTTTTGCCTTGCAGAGAACCTTCCACCGTGTCTAACACAATACCAATTTTCATATCTTTTGCCAATGAGCTCAAGGTCATAACTTTCGCCTTTCTATGTAGCATGAACTTTGGAAATATATACCGAACATTATACATAAACTGACACTGCATATGCGGTATGATAGAATGTGCTTGAGGAAAGACTACATGTCTAAACGATCTTTTTAACAAACTCTCATGTGGTATTGCCGAAGTTGAAGGCAGCGCGGCACTTCGTCGTTGGCTCATAGCGGAACAACTAGAGGAGCGAAATAATGGCTGAAAACGAATTTCCAACGGAAGGTGTTGCTCTCACTCATTTGTTGGTAGTCAGCGATATGGACCGTTCGCGGCACTTTTATCGAGATGTGTTGGGAGCTACAGTCTATCGTGAGTATGGCGGCACATCGTGCGTCCTCAATTTTCACGGGAACTGGCTGCTCCTGGTGACCGGTGGTGGGCCTACCAGGGACAAACCTACGGTTACCTTTGCGCCACCCACGGATCCAGATACTGTTAGCCATGAGCTTACGATTCGTGTGCCAGACTGCCAGGCAGCTTATAAGATACTCAAGGCTCGAGGTGCCACCTTCTTGACACCCCCGGTTGATTGGGGTGGAGAGATCAGGTGTTTCTTCCGAGATCCGGACGGTAACCTCCTTGAGATCAGTGAGGCCAAATAGATCTCACAATGTTTTTTAATCAAAGAGGCAGAGGGCAGCAATGCTCGTGGAACTGATGGCTCTCCACTATGCCTGGTGCGGATGTCCCCATTGGCTCTACCCTTTGTATGTCAGGACGCGCCCCCAGAGGCTCTTGGTTCCCCATATTCCCGCGCGCAAGCATTCAAGCTGGACAATCTGGCTATGGTCGACAAAGACATTGACCTCGGGTCCGTAATTCTTGATATACCAGGCAAAGACCTCCTGATCAGCTGCCTCGAACATCACCTTCTCCAACCCCAGAGCGCCAATAATTTTGGCTGCCGCATCGGTGCGCCACGTTTTCACATTTTCTGTAATGCCCTCGGATTCAATCATGATCATGTAGGCCCCGGCATCCAGAAATCTCCTGGCCTGCCCGATGGCCCAGTCCACATCTCTTGTCCCTTCTGACGCGAGTTCTTCAGCTGCGCTTGCACCGCCCGCGCCAAACTGGATGCCGACCTCTGGCTTGGCCTTGAGTCCCACACGCTGCACCTTCTCAACCAGGCGCAGCCAGTCATCAACCGGGATAGTGATGAAGCCGCTTGAGATTTCGAGAATGTCGAAGCCCACATTGCGGCATTCCTCGATATAGCGATTCACCGCCTCCGGCCCTTGCGTGAGCACATGCTCGATGAAACCACCGGTCGAGACCAGCACATTGTAGCGATGGGCGAGATCAATAATCGCTTTCAGCTCCTTCTCCGGCATCAGGGTAAAGGAGCCACCCGCGAATTTCAACGAATCGACATATTCCCCCATCGTCTCCAGCACATCCTCCAGGTAGCGCTTGCCCATTGGAGTGTAGTAGGGGCCGCGGATCTCGGTGATACCGCGTGTGCGTGGCTTGCCCTCGCGCTCATTCATGCGAATAAATGGAAATGCTCGTTCGCTCATTGTATTGTCTTCTTTCTCCGTTTAACGGATAGGCGCATTTGCTGTGCGTAATAACTCGGTCAACTGCGTTACATCTTTCGTTTCCAGGTGGGCAACAGTCTCTACGATGGCGGCACGCCGGGTGGCATCGATAAACGGGGCTGCCAGGAGCTCAAACTTGGCTGCGGCCTTCTCCCACGACATCGGTCGCGTATAAAATCCCTCGTAATCCTGTTTCTCGACGCGAAGTGTCCGACCATCTTTGAGTGTGATCGTGATCCGGCAGGGCATCTCGTCCGGGAAGCGCTTGCTCAGCGCCTCACCGGGCTGGATCGCCACCCTGCGCAGCAGGCTCTGCACATCCTCGCGCACGATGCGCTCCGGCGCGTACTGCGCAGGCGAAACATCGCCGTCCAGCAGTGCGACTGCTACCATGTAGGGCAGGCTGTGATCAGCCTCTTCCTTGGTGCGCACCCGCTGCTTGTCTCCCTCTTCGCCCCCGCCGATGATGTGATATGCAACATCAAAAATGTCGATCTTGATGTCCTCAATTTCCTCCGGGCGTATATGATGGGCCGCACGCAGCTCCAGGATACCCTCGAGTGTGGACTGCGAATGAAACTCAGCATTGTACTTCTTGACGCTGGTTCTCCGCACGACCTCAAGCGTCTCCTTGCTCCAGTCCAACTCGAAATGTCCAGTAATGGCGTCCATCAAGCCCTTGTTGCCCTCAAAGACTTCCAGGGGACCGGTAATTCCGCGCAGGGCGAGGAAGGCAGCGTGGGTCGCGCCAAAAGCTGTGTTGGGATATGCCAGCCCTTTCCAATTAGAGAGGCTTCCCGTGCGGGTGACGCGCAGAGCATTGTAGGCTGTTCCGCTCATCGCGATAGCGTTTGCGATCTCGTTCTGATCGAGGCCCAGCGCCCTGGCCACTCCAGCCGCCACTGCGTAGGCTCCCTGTGTTGTGTGATCGAAGCCCTTCGCCCGCACCGGGGCTACATCTGAGAGGCGGCACTGGACCTGGTATGCGAGCGCCAGGGCAGTCAGGAATTCCTTGCCGTTTCTGTGCGCGTATTCACTGGCGGCAAGGACCGCACCGAGGTTGTCGCTAGGGTGGCAGGTTTCCTTTTCGGCGAGGTAGCTGTCGTTGTAGTCCAGGTAGCGTACAAGCGCCGAATTGTAGAGTGCCGCGCGGTCAGGTGCGGTTTTGTCGCCGCCGATGAGCGATACCAGGAGCCTGCCCCCAAAGTCTTCGAGCTGGGCGCGCAGCATTTTGATAGGTGGGCCTTCAAGCGCTCCTAGAGCACAACCGAGTGCATCCAGTATGCGAATCTTGAGCTGGTGACGTGCTTCCTCTGATAAGTCTTCATACCTCGTTTGCACGGCAAATGCTGCCAGTTGCTCAACCTGTGTCATATCTCCCTCTTTTCTTCTCAAGTAATGTTCTAATCTAGAAGTATACAGAAGATAAATTGATGTGTCCAACACTTATTTGATATAATATTGATCTCAAATTGAGATCAATTTCTAGGGAGGGTGCCGTGGAGTTTCACCAGCTCACTTATTTCCTGGCGGCAGCGCAAACGCAAAACTTCCGTAAAGCCGCCGAGTTGTGTTTAGTGGCGCAATCTGCGTTGAGCCGCCAGATTGCGGCGCTGGAGGACGAGTTAGAGGTTGCGCTCTTCACACGCAATAAAAAACGAGTCACATTGACGCCAGCCGGCCAGGAGTTTGCACTCTACGTTCGTAATGCTATGGAACAGTTGCAGGAGGGCCAGCAATTTCACCTGCTTGTTTCCGCGCAGCACCCGCTAGCCCAGATAAAGATTCCAGCAGTCACATTGGAGCAAATAATCACCGAGCCGCTCTTAGTGCTGGACGAAACCTCCCGTATGGGGCAGATCACCAAAAGGATCTTTGCCCAGCGCGGGCTGCCCATACGCCCACTGGTTGAGATCGAATCGGTCGAGGGACTCAAAGAGATGGTCAGGCAGGGCATCGGTGTCACGCTGACGCTTCCCGCCTTGATACGACCATACCAGATCGGGAATGACCTGGTGCTCCTGCCAATAGCCGGTTTAGAAGAAGAGTTTATTTTTGCCCTCGTCTACCGCCGCGTCGGCTCTATTTCGCGTGCCGCCCGCGAGTTCATCAGCACTATTTCTCAGCAGCCCATGAAGACCTTGCAGCCATAGACCCGAGTTCGGGTTATCTTATGGAAAATCATCCATTTCTCCCTCGCCGTTTTCCTTATAATAAGCGAGCAGTACAAGGATATCACTCGTGATACTAACGTGATATACCGGTGCTATTCATTTCACTTTCCTTTGCAGGTATGATCTCTCCAGGAACAGAAATTTCCCACTTCTTCTACAGTGAGCTGTTCCGAAACAGGAGGGTTGCTATTGGAAGCATCCCGCACGAGACAGTAACTTCGATGGAAGGAGATCAACATGTCTGAGAACACAGGCTATATCCATCCCGAGGTGCTCGTCGCTGCGGAGTGGGTCCAGGCTCATCTCGCCAATTCGACCGTGCGGTTGATTGAAGTGGACGTAGATACCACCGCCTACGAGCAGGGACACATCCCTGGTGCCATCGGCTTCAACTGGCAGAGGGAATTGCAAGACCAAGTCTGGCACCTCCCTGGCACGTTTCTACCAGGGCTGGGAAACATACCAGAGATACCTCATTAACGCAATTTCGCCGCTCACCTCTGAGCAACTTGCCCTGCGTGCCGTGCCAAATCTGCGCTCAATTGGCCTGCTCGCCGCACACATCATTGCCGCGCGTGTTGTCTGGTTCCATGCCGTCATGGGCGAAGGACCCGCCGATCTCATGCCGATGCGCAAGTGGGATGACTACGATCCCGTCCAGCAGAACGCTGCCGAACTGGTTGCCGGGCTGGAGGCCACCTGGAGCTTGATTCAACAGTGCCTGGCACGCTGGACATCCGCCGACCTCGACCAGACTTTTCAACGAAGAGATGGCCCAGTCTCGCGCCAGTGGATTATCTGGCACGTCATCGAGCACGACCTGCATCACGGTGGCGAACTCTTTACACTGGTTTCAGGCAGGCGACGAAGGTGCCGTCGTATCGGAATTTTCAACGCGCAGCCGCGATGAGTTCGATATTTTCACCGACCAACAGATTCGGCGCGCTACGATCATTCAGTAAAGGAACGCATAGCACAACTGGAAGCCGGGAATGCGGTGTACTTGAACGGGTCAACCAGTTAGAAGCCCACCTGGCCTGGCACGCCACACGAAAAATGTCCTGTGTGAACGTCTTCTATATATGGTTGTCTTGATAGATGATTATGAAGGTGGAACAATGGCCCTGCTCCCATATCCTGCTCCTCAAGTTGACCCTCTTCAGGGTGCAACGGATCTTCTCGTTGCCATAACTGCGCTGCTCGGCGGCCTGGTCACCATCTATACGCTGCTCCAACGGGTCAGCCAAAACAGGAACAAGCCTAAAGAAGTCTCCGCTTTGCAGTTCGTGCGCATACAGCATCAGCCAGTCGAGAGGAAAGATTGGCAGAGGCGCAGGATCAGGTCCCTTGTGGTCGCTGGTGGATGCCTCATTGCTCTGGTGGGATATAGTCTGCTGCTCTTTTTCGTTTTCCCGCCGCGAGGTGGAGATATGGGCCGAGTTGGCATCTATCTGGTCTTCGTCGTCGTGCTCTTCTTCAATATGGTGCTGTTTTTCTCTGTCTATGCGAAACTGGGAAAGGCGCCGGAGGATGCGCGCACGTTCTTTTTTCGGAGTGCAACGGTTGAGGTGGATGCCCCGGTTGAGACGATTTTTGCCGAGTGTCTGCGAGCCTTAAAACGGCTCAATGCCTTTGCGCTTGAGTTCGACGTCACACAGCGGTATCTGGAAGCAACGCTGGGGATGAGCTTGAACTCATTAGGAGGAACGATCTGCATCCAGATTGAGCAGAGGAAGGATCAACACTATGCGATACAGGTAGAGCTGGAACGGCGTTTCTTGCACCACATGTTCGCCAACAGCTCCTGGGGATTCGCCTCTTTTATCAGGCAATTACTGGGGAAGTAGCCAGGCCTTCGCGGTTGATGATTATACTATATATAAAATATATGCGTCAGATACCGTGCGTGTTGCACGGTATTTTTTTGGCGCGGCTCACTTTGTTGTGTAAGTGTCGATAAAGCCTAGCACGCGTTGCCAGGCATCCGCGGACACATCGGCAAATTCTGTCGCACGCCGATCAAAGAAGCTATGTGGAGCGCCGGGATAGATAATCACTTCGTGGGCGACCCCCGCTTTGTCCAGTTCATCATCAAGCTCGCGCACCCGGTCTGTAGGGATACCCGGATCGTCTCCGCCGAAAAGACCCAGTGCGGGATATTTACTATGCCTCGCTTCTTCGAGCATGGTGGTATTGGCGCCGCCAAACTTCCTGCTCATTCCGGCATAGAAGCCAATAATACCAGCCAGGTTCAACCCCTCTTTGGTGCCGGTCAGAAACGAGAGAGTTCCACCCATACAAAAGCCCACTGTGAATGTTGACCTTTGGGCGCCTTCACCTGTACGTAGATGCGCAAGTGCAGCGTTAACATCCAGTAAGAAAGATGCCAGTCGTAACTGTTGCACATGGGGCATGAAATCGAATGACTCATCTCGCGAGCTAATACCAGCGGTACGACCAAAATAATCAAGCACCAGGGCAGTGATGCCTACCTCGGCGAAGCGCAATGCCAGTTCTTTGTAGAACTGGTGTAGACCTCGAACATCGGGATATATAAGGATCTGTGCTCCTTTTGCATTTGCGGGTTGAGCAGCATAGGCGGCAAAGCGGTTTCCATCTGCCGCCGTCAGGATAATGTCTTCTCCATGGGCGATGCTACCTTCTCCTGGTGGCAATGGGGGCCGGGCATTATCATCGTAACACATGTGGTTGTATCTCCTTTATTGCGTTACCAGTAGTAATAAGTATTGCTAAGAATGTATCATGCCACATAGAGTGGCTGTGTTGCAAAGAAGCTTGTTTAGTTTTCGTTCCAATCTTGCCCAGTGGTATAATGAACTCGTTGCAAAACTGTTCTGGATTTTGTACATTTCAAGGGCAATTTTAGTTACAATCATTATTCCTCACAGTCAAGGGGACCGCCGCCAGGGAGAGGTCACGCTATGCATGGTCAGTTGCTTGCCACTCTTGAGCCGCTTGACGCTGGCTTGCTGCTTGCAGGTCGCTACCGCATCCTCGCGAGAGTTGGTGAGGGTGGCTTCGGCGTGGTTTATAAAGCGCGCGATACCCGGCACTGGCAGCGGCTGGTCGCGATCAAGCAGATCGACTTGGGTACGCTCAGCCCCCGGCAGATTATCGAGGCCACCGACTCGTACAATCGCGAGGTGGCCATGCTTTCGCGGCTGCAACATCGCAACCTGCCGCGCATCTATGATCAACTCACCGACCCCACCCACTGGTACTTGGTGATGCAATACATTAAGGGCGAGCCGCTCGAAGACTACCTCAAGCGGGCGAAAGCGGGCCATCTTCAGGTGTGGGAAGTGTGTGCCATCGGTGTGCAGCTCACAAACGTGCTCCATTACCTGCATGCACACAACCCGCCCATCATTTTCCGCGATGTGAAACCCGGCAACATCATGCGCACGCGCTGGGGACAGCTCTACCTGATCGACTTTGGCATCGCGCGCTGGTTCAACCCGGACAAAAAGCGCGATACCGGTCCGCTAGGTTCACCCGGCTACGCCGCGCCTGAGCAGTATGGCCGGGCACAGTCGACCGAGCGGACCGATATCTACGGGTTGGGTGTCACCTTGCAAACCTTGCTGACGGGGAGAGAACCCCTGGATGATGACCCGGCAACGCCGCCCACAAGGCCACCTGACCACATGACGCAGCAACTACAGCAGGTGCTGGACAAGATGCAGGCGACGGATGCCGTTGGCCGTCCTCGCAGCATGCAGGAAGTTAAGGAGCGGTTACTCTCCCTCCAGCTACGTTACCCCGGCCAGAAAGCACGCTCGTTCTTGATCGGGCTGCTCATCGGCTCGCTACCCTATATCTCTGCACCGCTTGTGTGGTACTTCTTATCGCCGAACCCCAATGTCAGCGCATCATGTTTCCTTGCACCTTTCTTGATCCTTTTCGCGCTCTGGCCGTTCGTACTCGCATGCCAATGCCTGGCGGCGATCTCCTTCCTCTTCTTTGCCCGCCCTCGCCGGCGCTTCCTGGCCTCTGGTATCCTGATTATGCTTGCACTCATGTTCCTGGCGATTCACTTCGGCTGGCTCCCGTCTCCCGTCGACATCTCTAACAACATCCTCAGCAAGGTCAACTAGAAGTCGGCGAAATCTGGCTGATGATTGCTTCCGACAATTCCTGGGGAGTAATATGGTCAAATAAATCTTTGCCTTTGGGATCGTACATCTCTTTGACAAAGCCGGGACCGAAAGATCGTTGTTCCTTCCGTCCTCTTCCCACAATCAACGTTCGTTGGTCTTAGCCCAGAAAAGTGGAGTCTCCAAAGTTGAGATTAGCTCATCTTTGACTCATTCGCTTGTTCAAAAGCAACGGGACTAACAAACTGTAACGTTGAATGTAATCGGACTCCCATAGACCTGGCGGTGCGAAAGTTCGATCTGCTGGATTTCTGCTGAGAGCCTGGCATCTTCTCGCTGGTGCTCGCTCACTTCCCGCTGGCACCAGGCATAATAGTCGCTGACCGAAACATCCAGAGCATGGCACAAGAGCGTGACTGAGTACTGCTGACTGTGCTCGACAATGAACTGAAACTTCACACTTGGCCGCGCGAAAAGATGCTGATAGCTTTTTTTAAGATATCGCGCTCCTGTCGCAGCAGATCGTTTTCTCGCTTCAAATGGCGAATTTCCTCTTCTTGACAGGAATGGCGCTTTCATATCTATCCCCTGGAAAGGGATGTGACTTCCCGCGCCGCTCGTTAAAAGCAAACTCGCTGTGTGATATAATCACTAGCGTACGGAAGCGTTTTGCAGACAGAAGCGTATACGGGAGATGACAAGAGGCATCTATCCAACCGAACCAGGAGCAGCCCATCCGCTGGGTGCGGTGCCAGATGCATATGGCGTGAACTTTGCGATCGTTGCAGCCCACGCAACAGGTGCAGAGCTGCTGTTATTTGCCAAGCATGATGATCCAGAGCCGTTTCAGACCATCCCATTGGATCCGGTGTGGCATCGGACCTTTCATTGCTGGCATGTCTACGTGAGAGGACTGCGACCGGGCACTTCCTATGCCTATCGCTTTGATGGCCCACCTGATGGATACGGCAGCGGAGACCGCTTTAACAAGAACAAAGTGCTTCTTGATCCCTACGCTAAGGCCATCACGACGACCCTCTGGCAGCGTGCTGAGGCTATCTGGCCAGCCAATAACGTACGCACGTGTATGCGTGGATTGGTGGTCGATCCTTCGGGGTATGATTGGGAAGGCGACCGCCCGCTCAAACGGCCGATGAATGAAACCATTATTTACGAGCTGCATGTGGGCGGATTTACCAGGTCGCCTTCCTCCGACTGCCGACATCCGGGGACCTTTGCAGGCCTCGTCGAGAAGATTCCCTATCTCAAGGAATTGGGCATCACGGCGGTCGAACTGCTGCCGGTCTTTGCTTTCGATAAGCACAGCACCCCGTATCTGAATCCACTGAATGGCCAGCCGCTTAAGAGCTTCTGGGGATACGACCCGGTCGCTCACTTTGCTCCGCATCCGGGGTATTGTCTTGCTCCCGCAGAAGGAAGCCATCTGCGGGACTTTCGTGAGATGGTGAAGGCGCTCCATCAAGCAGGCATAGAGGTGATTTTGGATGTCGTCTTTAACCATACGGGCGAGGGCGATCATCTGGGTCCCTCGATCAGTTTCAAGGGCATCGATAACAGGGCCTATTATGTGCTTGACCCTCACAACAAGCAGCAGTATGTGAATTATTCTGGCTGTGGCAACACGTGCCAGTGCAACCATCCTCTTGTAGTGAAGCTGATTACGGACTGCCTGCGCTATTGGGTCCAAGAGATGCATGTGGATGGCTTCCGCTTCGATGAGGGGTCGATTTTGACCCGGGGAGCAGATGGTCACCCCCTGCCCTACCCTCCGGTTCTGTGGAATATCGAGCTGGATGACGCTCTGGCCGATACCAAAATTATCACTGAGGCCTGGGATGCCGCTGGCCTCTATCAGGTGGGTAGCTTCCCCGGCTATCGCTGGGCCGAATGGAACGGGTACTACCGTGACACGATCCGCCGCTTTGTCCGAGGGGATCCAGGGATGGCAGGAGCGGTCGCTTCCTGCATAGCCGGAAGCGCCCATCTCTACCAGGCCGCAGGACGCATGCCGATCAACAGCATCAATTTCATCACCTGCCACGATGGCTTCACCCTCAATGACCTGGTCTCATATAATAGCAAACACAATGAAGCCAACGGGGAAGACAACCGGGATGGGACCAATGAGAATTGGAGTTGGAATTGTGGCATAGAAGGGGAGACCACCAATCCAGCCATTGAGACATTGCGTGAGCGGCAGATTAAGAATTATGTAACCATCCTCCTGCTCTCGCAGGGCGTGCCGATGATCCTCGCTGGCGATGAAGTACGACGAATACAACAAGGTAATAACAATGCCTATTGCCAGGATAACGAGATCAGCTGGTTCGATTGGACACTTCTGCACAAACATGAAGGGATGTTCAGGTTCGTTAAACACCTGATTGCGTTTCGCAAGAAGTATTCCACGCTGCGCCGTAGACGGTTCTTTACGGGACAACTCGGCGAGTATGGGATGAGGGATATTGACTGGCATGGGTGTCACCTGTTCCACCCCAACTGGCAGGACCATACCGCTCGCACGCTGGCGTTTACCATCTGGGGCTTCTGGTTGGATGACGACATGCATGTAATGCTCAATATGGAACAGACGGCTCGTGATTTTGAGCTTCCTCCGCTTCAAGAGAGGAGGTGGTTCAAGGTAATCGATACGTCTTTGCCCTGCCCACTGGATATTGCCGAACCTGGGCAAGCGATGCTGGTTCCTGGTGCTCACTACCGTGTGGAGAGTCACAGTGTGATAGTCCTCATTTCGAGTCTCTCGTAATGACACTCTCTACACCCAGAGTGACAACCCTGTGATACAGGGGATCGAGACTGAGAAAGAAAAGAAACAAGGCCCTCACACGAGGAGACCACTTGTCTGTAAGATCTGTGGGTCATTTTCGAAGGAAGCCCGTTGTCGCGAGGCGCACGCGAAAGCGGGGATGACGCCTCTTTTCGGAAGAAGGAGGAATAACTGTGACTGAATCTAGCAATGAACAACAACGTGTAGGCGTTACCAATAGCGTTCCCAGTGCTAGCCAGGAAACTGATTTCCAGCAGCTCTTAACAAAAGCACAACGTTTCCCGCTTGAGCCTGAAGCCCTTGCCGCTGCCACGGTCAAAGACTACCAGGCATTATATGACGAGGCAACAAAGGACCTGGAGGGATTTTGGGATAAGATCGCACGAGAGTTTAGCTGGGCAAAGCCCTGGACGAGCGTACTGGAAGGTCAGGCTCCTGACACCCGCTGGTTTGTCGATGCTAAACTCAACATTACGATCAACTGTCTGGATCGACATGTTCAAGGAAGTAGAGCAAATAAAAGAGCATTGATCTGGATAGGTGAAGATGGTATGGAGCGGGCGTACACGTTCAGCGAGTTATTCGCCCTGGTGTGCCAGATCGCTAATGGGTTGCGCTCATTGGGCGTGAAGAGAAGAGATCGCGTCTGTATTTACCTGCCGCTTTCACCTGAAGGCGTCGCCACAATGCTGGCCTGCGCTCGGCTAGGGGCAATTCATTCGGTGGTGTATGCCGGTTTGGGAAGCAGCGCGTTACGCGCTCGTATTGAAGATGCGCAAGCCCGTGTTGTCGTAACGGCTGATGTTGGCTACTGGCGCGGAAAACGCACGCCGCTGAAGGCCATCGTTGATGAAGCGGTAGGAGGGTTGGGTCTTGTTGAAAAGGTCGTAGTCTGGCGACGTGAAACTCCTGTGGTTGTCCTCAATCCTGATCGTGAGGTAGATTTCTACGAACTTTGCCAGTCACAGCCGGCCACCTGTCCTGCCGAGATAGTAGGGTCAGAGGACCCGCTCTTCTTACTCTACATAGCAGGCCCAACGGGAACTCCCAAAGGTTGCCTCTTTGTGCATGGGGGCTATATGGTTGGCACTGCCTACTATACGTGGTTGGCGTTCGATCTGACAGAAGATGACATCTACTGGTGTATGTCCGACATCGGCTGGATTGTCGGGCATAGTACGATGGTCTATGGTCCCTGGGCTCATGGCACAACGGTCTTGATACGCGAAGGTTCACCTGATTATCCCAAAGCGGATATCGTCTGGTCACTCATCGAAAAGTATCGCGTCACCAAGGTCTTTACTGCACCAACTGCCATTCGTATGTTCATGAAGTTTGGACCACAGTATCCGGCATCCCACGATCTGAGCAGCTTGCGCGTCGTCATCTGTGCTGGCGAACCTCTTAATCCAGAAGCTCTTCTATGGGCGAGAGAACATATCGGAAAAGGAAAGGCTGCTATCCGCGACAATTGGTGGCAGACGGAAACCGCAGGCCCGACGATTGGTACGCTGCTCTGTATGGAAGTGCGATCTGGGCGCGCAGGAAAGCCGTTTCCTGGATACACAATTAAGATTGTGGATCACAATGGTCATCCAGTAAAATCGCATCAGGGCGGACTCCTCGTCATCGAGGGAGCCTGGCCACAGATGTTCCGCACTCTCTGGGGCGATCGCGAGCGTTATCTCGACTATTGGAGAATCGTGCCTCCCTTTTACACAACGGGTGATATCGCTGCTGTGGACGAAGATGGCTACATTGCTATACTCGGACGCGCTGACGATGTGATGAATGTTGCTGGGCATCGTATCGGTACAGCTGAAGTGGAAAATGCCCTGCTAAGCCATCCCGCCGTGGCTGAAGCGGGGGTGATCGGCAAACCAGATCCACTCAAAGGTGAGGTGATCAAAGCCTTTGTAATGCTTAAGATTGGTCAAGAGCCCAGCAATGAACTCAAGGCACAGCTGGTTGAACATGTACGCCGTGAACTGGGTCCTATTGCGACACCCTCCGAAGTTGAGTTTGTCGCGATGCTCCCCAAGACACATTCCGGCAAAATCATGCGTCGTGTACTCAAGGCCCGCGAGATGGGCCTTGATCCGGGTGATCTGACCACTATCGAAGCATAGATGATCGAAGATCACCTTCACGCATAACAATCCAGGCACGCATGTGGCTAAAGCTAGCCTTACCTAAATACATCAACCCCTCGGCCTCCGCGTCTACTGCCCTGCAATACGCCCCTGGTGGATAACTGCCATCATCTCGGGTACGGTGGTGACCTTGACACGCGGACGCCCCTGCCCGGAGCCGCAGGCAACCTCGTACTGATCCAGAATCTTCCAATCCTGATACGTCACATAGTCGATGCCTCGCTCACGCAGAAACACCTCGATCTGCGACAGGTCACGATGATCGTCGCTGATTCCTTGTAGAATTGGCAGATCGGCCAGCATTGATTCGACTGTGGCTGCCGAGTCAGGCTTGTTATTTCCGATCAGGCCGGTGGGTCCGCGCTTGGCCCACCCGACGACATATTCACCTGGCACGACTTCACCGGTATTCGGATGCACGACTTGCCCTGCGATATTATTGATGGTAGAGGTCGCATGGTCGAATGGCACGCCTTCAATTGGCACAGTACGATAGCCAATAGAGCGCATCACCAGGCCAGCCTCAATGATCTCAAACTTGCCGGTTCCTTTCGATCGTAGTCCGCCATTGGAATCCACGACCAGCTCATTGTGTTCGATCCGCACTGCTGTAATCTGCCCATTCACACCAACAATTTCCACAGGCGAGGCCAGGAAGCGCATGGTAATGCGGCGAGGAGCAGTATGCTCCGTGCGAGTTGCGTACTCATGCAGGCACTCCAGGTTGGCCTTCGCTGTGCGATCTGCTTCTATATCAACCAGGCTGGCCGGGTCAAGTTCGATGTTTTGAGGATCGACGATCACATCCACCCCTTCAAGCTTCCCCAGTTCCTTGATCTCAGGTGTCGTAAATGATGCTTGCGCTGCGCCACGTCGACCCAGTACCACCACCTCGCGGATCTTGCTCTCGCGCAGCTTCTCCAGCGCATGGTCGGCGATATCAGTTTTCAGCAACGTATCCCGGGACAGTACCAGGATGCGTGTCACATCCATCGCCACGTTGCCGTTGCCGACAACGACAGCCCGCTCGCAGGAGAGGTCGATGGGTAGATCGCGATAATCAGGATGTCCATTATACCAGCCAACAAACGAGAGAGCTGGAAAGTTATTGGGCAGGTCTTCACCGGGGATGCCCATACGTCGATCAGCCTGGGCACCAACTGCATAGATGACCTGATCGTAGAACTGCTTTACTTCTTTATGATGGATATCAACACCATACGTGACATTCCCGAAGAAACGGACGCGTGGATCCGCCAGGATTTTATCAAAGACGCGGATCACCGCTTTGATGGACTGGTGATCAGGCGCAACACCGTCGCGGACCAATCCGAAAGGAGTGGGGAAGCGGTTGAAGATATCAATACTCAAGACGATATCGCGTTGCTTGAGAAGCTTTTCGGCAGCATAAAAGCCGGCTGGGCCAGCACCAATGATAGCAATGCGTAGTGGCCGGGTTGTAGTAGCAAGTTGTTCCAATACATCTCTCCCTTCAAGAGGCTATAGCCTTCGTCTAGAGCGGACCCCTTTGCATCACGAGGAGCCAATCCTGCTCATCTTTGAAACCTGTTTGAACGTAAAGGTTGGACAGTAATCTCACATCTGCATCACAAGAGTGAGACATTTCCTCACAATTCTCACACAATCTTATTACGATATCACTTAACGAACGCAGCACCAGGTAGGCTAACTACATGCCCATGACGATCCACATCGTCTCATTATGCCCAGCGGATCAACCCCATATCGTGTTTGCCAACAAGTGCGGGGTGCGAGGGCAGGACGCGCACCCCATAGCCCATACTGCCAGTCTCGGAAGGTTGCAGGTGGACATCGTAGCGGAATGAACCATCCAATTCACGCTTGGTGTAGGACATGGGCAGGGCATGCTGGGGAACAACAATTTCCTCGTCCGCTTGACCAAAGACCAACTCAACTGAGAGGTCTTCGGCCTTCAGCCCATCTGCACGCACCCAGGCATGGACATCTACTCCCTCGCCAAGGCTCAGTTGTCCGTCCCGACGCCCTTCTACAATGATCTCCAGGCCTGGCCAACCCCGCCTGATGTGCTCCTTCCAGGTAGCCAGGACACGTGCTCGCTCGTAATGATCTTGCTCAACTTGCATACCCTCGCGAATCTCAGGCACGTAGAAGCGCGTAGTGTACTCCTTTATCATACGACGCGTACTAAATGCAGGCGCGCAAGTACGGATGGCCTCCTTCATCATCGCAATCCAGCGGTGCGGAATGCCGTCGGGTCCGCGATCATAGTAGGTGGGAATAATCTCTTCTTCGAGCAATTGATACAGGGAGAGACTATCGGCTTCGGCCTGTATCTCTGGATCGTGATATTCGCGCTCTTCACCAATGGCCCAGCCATTTTTACCATTGTACCCCTCAGCCCACCAGCCATCGAGAACACTACAATTTGGCTGTCCGTTCAGTGCTGCTTTTTGCCCGCTGGTTCCGCTGGCCTCGTGTGGCCGGATAGGATTGTTCAGCCAGAGATCAGTACCCGAGACCAGGTAGCGGGCCATTTCAACGTCATAGTTTTCCAGGAAGACCACCTTGCCCCGGTAAGCGTCACTGCGCGACAACTGATAGACCTGCTGGATCAGTGCTTTGCCTGGATCGTCGGCAGGGTGAGCCTTGCCCGCAAAGACAATCTGCACTGGACGTTGAGGGTTGTCGAGAATGCGCTGTAATCTTTTGGCATTGCGGAAGATCAGCGTTGCACGCTTATAAGTGGCAAAGCGGCGGGCAAAGCCAATGATGAAAGCATTGGTATCGAGCATGCTCTCGAATTCGTTCATCTGGACAGAGCCTTCACCCAGGCGGAGATGATGCCGCTTCAAGCGACGGCGTGAATAGTCGATCAGCGCCTGTTTTCGTATCAGGTGGGTCTTCCAGAGTTCTTCATCAGGAATCTGGTCGATGCGATTCCAGAACTCAGGATCATCGACATACTTTCCCCAATCTTTGTCGAGATAGCGCCCGAACAGTTCGTTCATTTCGGGAGCGATCCAGGTGAAGGTATGCACACCGTTGGTGATATATTCGATTGGTACCTCGTCAACATCAAAGCCCGGCCATAAGAATTGCCACATCTTATGTGAGACCACTCCATGCAGTGCGCTGACGCCGTTATGCTGGCCCGTCAAGCGTAGCGCAAGCACAGTCAAACCGAAGGTGGGGCCCCAGCCGTGATCCTCACGGGCGATATCCATAAACTGTTCGCGTGTCAGTCCTAGTTGCCCCCAGTACGAGCCAAAATACTTGTCAATCAGGTCATAACCGAATGTATCATTGCCTGCTGGCACAGGAGTATGTGTGGTGAAGAGTGAGTTTGCTGCCACGGCTTCGCGCGCCTCATTGAAACTCAGACCCGTGGCAACCAACTCTCTGCATCGCTCCAGATTCAGGAACGCCGCATGACCCTCGTTTAAGTGCCAGGCAGCAGGCGAGATACCCAGGGCTCGCAGCGCCCGTACACCGCCGATACCCAGCACAATCTCTTGCGAAATACGCATCTCGCGATCTCCGGCATACAAACGCGCTGAAAGTTCGCGGTCAGGTGGAGCATTCGGCTCGACATCTGTATCCATCAAGTACAATGGAACGCGTCCTATCTGTACTTTCCAGACCTTTGCGTGGATGCGCCTTCCTGGCAGATCGACGCTGATCATGACCTCGGCTCCATCTGGGTCAGTGGCCGGAATAGCGGGCGCCTCGGAGAAGTGTAGCTTGTCATAAAATGCTTCTTGCACACCATCACGAGTGATATGCTGGCGGAAATAGCCTTGTGGATACAAAAATCCCACACCGACAAACGGCAAGCCAAGATCACTTGCTTCTTTGCAGTGATCCCCTGAAAGAATACCCAGACCACCGGAATAAATGGGGAGAGATTCATGCAAACCAAATTCTGCTGAGAAATACGCAATGACCCGGTGGGTCAGTTCCGGGTAGGTGCGTGTGAACCAGGTATCCTCCGGGCTCGGGTGCATGTAGTAATCGAAATCGCGCAGGACGCTATCGTAGGCTTTCAGGTAGTCATCCCGCTGCGCAGCTTCTTCGAGACGTTTTGGGGGTACCTCGCTCAGGAAACGAACGGGATTATGCCCCACATGGTCCCATACATCGGAATCAAGATTACGGTAGAGCGCACGAGCTTCGGGACGCCAGCTCCACCACAAATTGTATGCAAGCTCATACAATCGGCTAATGCGAGAAGGCATGATGGGAAAGACCGTCATGCGGCCAAGAACTTTCATTGGGATAGGCTTCCTTTCTTCTCAAATGAGTGGCTTTCCAAAGGGTATTTTACCACATCAACTTCTCTGATTTCGTCGGGTCATCGCGCTGGCAAAGTCCCAAATTTCTGTCTTCGACAGCTGAAAGAGAGAATGTAGCAAGGATGTCTCATGCTCTGTTCGAGTCAGATGGGCAAAAGAGACAAAGCTGTTCTCTCTCGAACCCTCAGGAGCCAAATTTCTCAAAGGATGACCTCTGTAGTCGGCACGGACGCGCATCAGTAAAGTGATGCTCCACAAGGTTGACTTCCTTGAGATCTGTCTCGCTGAGTTCTAACCTTCGAAAAACGGCACCGTGGAAATGTCCCCCGCGGAAGATTGTGCGATATGTAATTGGGATTGTTAGATGACATAGTACTGGTAGCTACAGAGTCATCTACAGCACACCCTGTTGAACAAACAGAGGAGTGCGTAATAGATGAAAACCATGCAGCAATTCCGTGTGGTGCGGCGGCTAACAGGAGTGGTCAGTCGCTACAAGCTCGTAGTAGTCGATGGGAAGGGAGTGCCACATCAACTACGAGATTCAACAGTACTGTGAACATGGAGCATATCGAACTGCACGAGGACCGCTCGTTCTTTATGAATCGAACCGAGGTGGTCCGCAAAAATTGTGGAGCGCACCTGGGACATGTGTTTGATGACGGCCCAAGAGAGACAACCGGGAAACGCTATTGTATCAATTCTGTTGCCTTAAGCTTTCAACCAGAAGCAGAAAGCTCCGAGTAAGCAACAATTGTCTCCTGGAGATCCACTTTTTAAAATAATCTGAACTGCAATCTTTAATCTGTGCGTCACATCATGAAACGCAGGGGAGCCAGGATGCGCTCACTCACTTTGATATACCACGGTCGACTTTTCCACTACTCCATGGTCAAGGCCGCCTGGATCTGGACGAGCAAAGGCACGACCTGATTCTTACGTCAGACCAGGCCCTCCATAGCAGCAGAGTGACCATCCACCTTCAGCTAGACGCCCAGGACAAACCGCACCTCGGCTTCAATTTCCCCTGGCGGATTGGGATTGGCTGCGCTTCGCCTTGCAGTTGGAGATTGAGCGACAGCTCAGTCACCTCCTTCGTACTTGAACGAGAGCTCCATCTTCACGCGGTAGGTCAGCGGTTTGCCAGCCTCGATATGCAAGTCTTGCTCGACGACGCGGGCGACCCGCAGGTCCCGCAAGGTCTGTGAGGCCCGCTCAATGGCCGCGGCTGCCGCCTTCTCCCACGACTCGTCGCTCGTGCCCACTAGTTCGATCACTTTATACACACTTTCTGCCATGGTGTTCTCCTTTCATTCAGTCGTCACTAGTTTTCTAGCCCTTCATTATGTTGTGCCCCTGGATAGCGATCTGCACCAATTCGCCAGTGCCCACGTCCTGCTCGCCTGAGCTACCAGGCGCACCTCGACGCCCCACACAGGCAAACCGATTGGGTGCTCTCCTTCTTCTTCAGTATACACATTGTATTGAGACAAGTGCAATGTTTGCGTCCCCTCGTGCGCCTGTCTGCAACTCGGCTCAATGAGAGGGGCGGTAATAGGGGTGCATCAAGACGGTTGAGCGCTTGCGCTTTGCGGATTCAGGCTCATCGAGTGGTTCAGGAAGAACCTGTACAGGATCTGCGAGATGCTCGGCCCGAGTGGGTCGGTAAAGGTTCCGTTCGGACTCCCCCCTGTCCAGACGTGGCTCGCGCCGACCGCCACCCAGTATTCCTGCACCTCCTGGCCCTTGGAGTCGTTCCAACTCCTCTCGATATAGGGGTGACTCAGGGGAGGGTCCCCGGTGATGACGTGTGATGGGTTCGCAAAGCGAGGATCGTACCGACCCTGCGATGCCAGGCGATCGGTCTCCATCCATTGTTGAACGACGAGGTCGCCATTGATGGGTGCGACGACGGGATCGGTGGTCCCCTGAAAGATAGCCGTTGGCACCACGCGGGCGTAACGACCCATCGCCTGGTAGGCCTTCTCCCCCGCCTGGCGTGGGTCCAACGCGTCCGTGCTGGTTGCTCCTGCCGGATACTCAAAGCCTGCGGAGGCGCCGATGGCCGCGAAGAGGTCGGGGTAGGTCGCACCCAGAATGACAGACATCACCGCCCCCGCCGACGCCCCGGCGACATAGACCCTGCTCCTGTCGATAGTCCAGTGCGACGTGTCCTGCTCGACGGTCTTTACGATTCCCGCAAGAATAGCCGGCTCTCCGCGGCCCCGCACCTGGTTTGTGGGCGCAAACCAGTTCCAGCAGGTCGTCGGATTATTGAGAGTGGTTTGTTGCGGATAGACCACGATAAACTGGTGGGCGTCGGCCAGTTCATTCATCCGGGTTCCCGCAGCAAAGTTCGCAGCGTCTTGGATGCAGCCATGCAGCATGAAGATGAGCGGCACCGGCGTTCCTGGAAGGTAGTTGGTCGGCGTATAGACGAAATACGGGCGGCTTCCCGCGGGTCCGGTATAGACGAACCGTTGCCAGGTTCCGCCCCTGGCATGTGTCAGCTTTGGAGCCGAAAGGAGGAGCAGAATGGCGAGCAAAGCAGCGCCAGCGACGAGCAATCTTCGCGGTCTGCGCATGGCTCTGGAGAGACCAAATGCAGATGGGGTGTGCGAGTGAGCAAATGATGAAGATACAAAGAACATGGTTCACCTCTGTGACGAGAATTAGCAGGGGCGATTGAAAACCTCCCCTCGTGAGATTAAACCTGAGAGCCAGGGGAAATTGGTGTCTTTGCTCTCCCATCGCAGAAATCGTTGCTTTGATCACTCAGCGTGAATACTCACTTTTCTTTTACCTCGTTCCTGTACTCTTTCAATAACTTCTGCACCTTCGGGTCGATCACAAACATACAATAGGGCTGAGAGCGATTTCTGTCATAGTAATCTCTGTGATAGTCTTCAGCCGGATAGAAGTTGGTAAAGGGAACAATTTCAGTCACAATGGGCTCTCTATAGCTGCCTGATTTTTCTAGTGCTTCTTTCGAGACGAGGGCAATTTGTTTTTGCTCATCATTTTGATAGAAAATTGCTGAGCGATATTGAGTACCGATATCATTTCCTTGACGGTTCAATGTGGTAGGATCGTGGATATGCCAAAAAATTTCCAGTAATGTATCATAGGAAATAATGGATGGGTCATACGTGATCTGAATTGCTTCTGCAGCGCCGGTTCTGCCCGAACATACTGCTTCATACGAAGGATTTGCAACCTGGGATGCCGCATACCCTGAGACAACTGATATTACGCCCTTGAGTCTATTGAAAATCGCTTCTGTACACCAGAAGCATCCTCCTGCAAGCGTGGCAGTATCAAACTGAGACATGTTTTACCTCTCTCTCATTGTATCCCGTTCGTCCTCTTCATTTTACCAACATGTTCAGGGCGACTGCAAGGATCGCCCAGGGCATGAAAGGAGGCCGCGTATCGAGGCGACCTTCCTATTTATAGGCTGGTCGCCTGTGAGGTTCTTTGAGCGCCTGGGACATCGGAGTATTGTTATTCGGAGCCGGGCTACAGGCTGAGAAACCTACCAGCATATAGGCAACAGCAAACAAGAAGAACCTGTGATGCTTTGAAGTATAGTACACGTTGCAAGCTCCTTAAGCTTAGAAATTGGATGCCTCAGAGTCCATCTGAGTCTCCTTGTTGAGGCCCTTCCTCCGTTGATTCTACTGGATCCTCTCCGCTCTCCGCCACTTCCTGCGCCAGCGACTGAGCCACTACGCGGAGGCGGCGAATCTCCGCTACCGTTCCATAGACCTTCTCGAAGAGTGGTCTGTTTGCTTCGACGCCCGCGTGAATGAGCCATGCTGCCGCATCGCTGCGTGTCGAGCGAATACCGGCCTCGATCAGTGCGTCAAGAGCATCCAGGTCGCGCCCATCGATACGGCATGTTACCACGTTGCTCTTGGGCGAGGAGGGTTCTGCTGTCCTCTCGCTGTTTGCTAGAGCAATTGCCTGGAAAGTCTGGGCCCGCACTTTCTCCAAAGTCGTCCCGAACGTTCGCAACAACCCCACAGCGATACCCTCACCCTCTCGCGTGAGGCCCAGCAGCAGATGTTCAGGAGCAATTTTCTCTTGCCGCAAATGCCCTGCCTCGTTAAATGCCAGGGTGGTTGCGGCTACCGCGCGCGGAGTAAGGCCAATCTCTCCAACGACCTCTACCGGACCCTGCCCGACAATAAATACTATGGCTTTGCGCACAGCCTCAAGCTCGATCCCCAGATTATGCAGAACGTTATACGCGATGCTCTCGCTTTCGCGCAACAAGCCCAGCAACAGGTGTTCAGTACCCACATAATTATGGCGCAGTTCTCGTGCTTCTTCCCGGGCCAGGTCCAGCACCAGGCGCGCCTTTTCAGTGAACTTCGCGGCGGGAATGGTCAGGGTTACTGATCCTTGCTCACCCGGTGTCTGAGTATGCTCGCTCATGCTTTCCTCCCTATCTCTTGACTTTGTAAGAAAGTAGCTTGTATGTTGTAAAATGTTTACAGCTTACACATGAAGCATAGCTATTTATAACTATTCTGTCAAGGGTCTGATACTATACCTGCAGAGCAATCCGCAGGTCACGTTACGGATAAAAAAGCAGCAGATCAAAGCGGTAGCAGAGGTGGCAAGTCCAGAGCAAAAGAGCCAGCTCTGGGAGCAACTGGTGGAAGCGGCGCCTCTCTTTGCGGGCTATCCGAAGCGTACTCGACGGGAGATCCAAATGGTGTTCTTGCGCCCGGTAGACGAACACGGAGAGAAAAGGACAGAATGAAGAAATGAATAGCTAAACTAAGCCAGCCCAGCCTTACGAGCAATCGCCAGCTTTCTCCACTCAACACGTAACAGGGCCGCATCGATCATAAAACCTCCGCCTACTTCCTTATTTGGAGGGGGAAAGGAGCACAAGTCGTGTCTTCCACCGTAACACCTTGATTAGTTGACAATCCGCGACTTTGGCCGATTGAGTGAGTCGCTTGCCCGTCTGGAGATCATGCAGACTCAGTTGCCCATCCATGGTCCCGCCCACATAGGCTTTGCCCCACTTGGGATGCTTGACCAGCGTGCCACGCTTGATGCCCAGTGAGAGCGTGCCGCCGTAGGGCTTGCGCTTGCCTCCCTTCTCCGGCTGGAAGCGATGCAGTTGGCGGTGATGCCAGGTGAGCGGGCTGATATAGACCAGCCTCGTATTATCTGGCTTCTGCTGCCCTCCCACGGCGCTGTAGGCGAGTACCCAGGCATCGATGCAATGCGCTTCCCAGACCTCTGCCAGCTTCTTGCTCGTTTTCTTGAGTCTCAACTGCTCACGCAGTTCCTTGGTTTGGTAGCCCTGTTTGGCCTGAATGGGAGCTAACTTGCCCAGTTCCTCGTAGAACCATTGTTTGCCGACTTCTAACGGGGAAAAAGACTGATCCCATCGCTTCTTGCCACGTGTCGTGGCCTTGATATCCTCGACCACGAAGACGCTCACCGGGAAGAGCTGGCAGAGCCAGACCGCCAGTCGCAGTTTCCAGTGCCAACGCGCCCTGGTGGAAGGCGGCAGCTTCACTTTGCTCTGCCTGCGATTCTGGCGCGGCTTGCGGCAGGGGGTCTTGCGATGGCGGCGGGTGCGGCGCATGTGGGTGCTGTCTTGCTCCGCTTCCTTCACTCCAGTCCTAGCCTCCGTGTGCATATTGGCGTAAGTGTGGGTGGCGGAGGCCACCACGATCCCTTCGCGTCTGGAACCGGGATCGATGCCCACGGCGATGGGTTGCTGCTCTCGTGCGGATGGCTCGACATTGAGCCGCACACAAAAGAAGCCCCCTTTCCAGAAGCTCGTGGCTTTCCCGCTCCTGATCCAGCGGCGAGCCCGCGAGGAGGTCGTGGGCATGAGCGGTGTACCTTCCTGATCGACCACAGGGACAAAGACGGACGACATGTGCGATAAGCCCCTTTCGGGTGTACTATGGTCCCTTCGCTGCTGACCATCGGAGCGGGTGCAAGTTAGGGAGGCGCTCGCACCATCCGGTGGGCTGTCACGCCCAGATAGTTCAGTGTCCTTCAAACGCCCCGTTGCCGGAGCTTGGGTAAGCTAGTCTCGCAGTTGCCCTCGTTGGTTCCCCGGTGACAAGCCGGATCACTTCACAAGCCCATCCCGTAGAACAGCATGGGTGCTTGACCTGGTCATCGATCACAATCGCCTCTAACCCACCCGGACATCTCATTTCTCGTACTCCTCGACGATGTGATTCGCTCTTGCAATCTACCCAGTCGTAGGGATATACGCTTCGTGGATACTCACGATCTGCGCGGGATGTATGGCCCATTTGCCGTCAAAACCCATGTGCGCCCCCACTTGAGCATCACACCGACAGGCTTCATGATCACGAATTGCCAGCGTCACCCCATAGATCACCGTAATTCCGGCCGCATGAGCGGCGGTAATGCACTTGACCTTGGCATAGTTATAGTGACGGCTCCCCACGGCTCACGCTCCTAGAGTTTCTGGAATGACTCGCGTGTGTCGTCTCACACCAGCGAGCTATCGCTCTACGAACAACTGGTGTCTCACATGGCATGGCTTACAAACACCGTCGTGTTTTTACCCACAACCCTACGCCGTGGAACCCGCCGAATCGGGATGAGATTCGAACCATGCCAAAGAACTAATGGTACATTCTTTGGCATGGTTGAAAAACGGAAATGAAAGGACTACCTGGTTATCCATCCCAATCACTACATGAAAAGACTATGGGGGGCCGAATGATAGCAAAAGTGGGCAAGGTCACGATTAGCAAAAACAAGCACCTGCAAAGAAACAACATCATATCATGGTAGGTACATCTCTTTACATCCCAATAAGATCCGCTTTTTGGATAATATTCCTCGCGTTGCGAATAAGCGCGACATCAATCATCTTCCCTCTGTACGCGATGGCTCCCAACCCCTTCTCCTGCGCCTCTATGTAAAGTAATTCCAGCGTTCTGGCTTCGTCAACTTCTACTTGTGAGGGCGTAAAGACTTCGTTGGCAATCGCAATTTGACTGGGATGAATCGCCCATTTTCCCGAAAAACCCAGGGTATGGATGCGAACACATTCTCTGCGACACCCCTCAATATTTTTGAAATCAATATACGGACCATCGATGGCATCAATGCCAGCAGCTCGCGCTGCAATTACTATTTTGTTTCTGGCGTAATGCCAGACATCGCCAGGGTATAATTCAAAGTCCCCTTCAATTGCCCTGGTATCGACTCCTTGAGAGGCAGCGTAATCGTAGGGGCCAAAAATAATCGCCTCCAAGCGAGGACTTGACCGAGAGATTTGCTCAACGTTTTGCAGTGCTTCCACTTCTTCGATCAGGACTTCAAGGCCAATTCGCGTTTTGCGATGGAAACGCTTTTCAATTTGTGTCAACAGCACATCAACCCACCAGACATCTTTTGCAGATTTCACTTTCGGGATAATTAAAATATCAAGATACTCACCAGCCTCCTCAACAATTGAGATGATGTCCTGATAGGCATACTCTGTCTCAAGATCATTAATGCGTACCGCCCGTGTCTTTTTGCCAAAGTCTAAGGTTTGTAAAGCGTTAATTGCCTTTACTCGTGCTCCTACCTTTTCACTTGGTGCAACAGAGTCTTCAAGGTCAAGAAATACCAGATCAGTATTGCTGGCGGCGGCTTTTTCAATCATGTGTTCATTGCTAGCAGGTGTTGACAACTCAGATCGTC